>NZ_JCAXER010000027.1:0-65556 GCF_059758675.1 Cytobacillus sp. GQ23 | reverse complement strand
AAATGAAAGAGCACCTGATGGGTGCTCTTTTTTGTGTGTATGAAGGAGCGATCAGAAAAAAATTTGGGCTTTAGTTTAAAAGGAATTATACCTATATGTGCCACTTTGCGCAGCAAATGTGCCGCTTTCAGACATATAGGTGCCAGAACAAACTTTTATGTGCCACACCTTATTCTCCGTCTGGTTTAAAATTCAAAGCTGTTCTCTCTAAAGATAAATAGTGCTAAATGTTAGATAAACTTCAAAGTGTGCTAGATAAATTCAAATTTATGTTAGATAAAACCCAGAACATGCTAGATACCATCTGAAGCCGAAACCAATAAAATAACACTGATTAAAACCTCTCTCCTTCATATAACCTCGACTATTACAGGCTTATTCAGAGGTTCACCCACCAAAAAAGGATAACCTACTCAAAAAAGAACCTGATGGGTGCCCTATTTTTGTATGTTTGAAAGATTTTGCGATCAGAAAAATAAATTTGGACTGCAGTTTAAAAGGAATTACACCTATATGTGCCACTTTGCGCAGTATATCTGCAGCTTTTTCATTTTAAGCGCAGCTTTCAGACATATAGGTGCCAGAACCAAAATATATGTGCCCACACCTTATTTCTTCATATATTTTAAAATTCAAATCCGTTCTCTTTAAAGATAACCTCCCCAAATACGAGATAAACTCCAAAACCTGCTCGATAAATCCAAAATCTTGTTAGATAAATTCACAGTCATGTAAGATAAATCCCCAAACCTGCCAGATAAATTCCCCAGCAAACCCCGCTTCAGAAAATCCAAAAACTGCGCACGTGCAGAAAGCTCCGACCAGCATAATCCACCCCTCCATAAAAAACTTCTCCCATCCAAGCACAAACCCGCCTAATCAAAAATATATTGTTATCGACATTAACTTCCATTTTCAGGTTTGGGAAGTCAAAAAATGGGGGAAAATTATTAGTACCCGCCAATTGCAAGAAATTACATAAATCATGTATAATTAATGTCAAATATAGTCAAAGTCAGATAGGGGGAGGCCTGGTGAGGAATATATCCGACATAATTGAAAATTATCTCAAACAGGTTTTGGAGAAAAGCGAAAGGGAAATCGTGGAAATTAAAAGAAGCGAAATTGCTGACAGATTCCAATGTGTTCCTTCTCAGATCAATTATGTGATCAACACCCGTTTTACGATTGAAAAAGGATATGCAGTAGAAAGTAAGCGGGGAGGCGGGGGCTTCATCCGGATTATGAAAGTCCAATCCTATGACCATGCTGATTTGATTGACCAGTTAATATCTTTGGTGCAGAGCAGAATTGCCCAGAGCAGTGCAGAGAATGTTATCTACCGTCTGGTAGAAGAAGAGATTATAACAAACAGGGAAGCCAAAATAATGCTTAGTGTTATAGACCGTTCTGTCCTATATATAGACCTTCCATTCAGGGATGAGCTGAGGGCAAGAATGCTTAAGGCAATGTTAACCACTTTAAAATATAAATAGTAGTGAGCTGGAGAGGTGAAGTCATGATTTGTCAGGAATGTAATCAAAGGCCGGCCACGCTGCACTTTACAAAGGTTGTAAATGGCGAGAAAGCAGAGTTTCATCTTTGCGAGAAATGTGCGCAGGAAAAAGGTGAAATGTTTATGCTGGGCAGCGGGTCCGGTTTTTCAATAAATAATTTGCTTGCTGGCCTTTTGAATATTCAGCCTGCCTTTCAGGGATCGGGCCAGGATCCTTTTCAGCAGGAGAAGGTTCTGCAGTGTGAGCAATGCTCCCTAACCTTTCAGCAATTTAAAAAAGTTGGCCGTTTTGGATGTGCCAGCTGCTATGAGACTTTTAAAGATCAGCTGAATCCCATTCTTAGAAGGCTGCACAGCGGAAATGCCTCACACAGCGGGAAAATTCCTGCACGAATTGGGGGAACCATTCATTTGCGCAGGAATATTGAGGATTTAAAAAATCTCATAAAAGAAATGATTTCCAAAGAAGAGTTTGAGAGAGCGGCAGAATTGAGAGACGAAATTAGAAAGCTGGAAAAACAGCTCAATGCCGATCAAAAGGGAGGGGAGTAAGCTTGTCGCTGGAACGTTTTATCAATCAAGCTATCAGCTCCTGGATGAGTGCTGAAGGACCTGATTCCGATATTGTGTTAAGTTCAAGAATCAGACTCGCCCGCAATATAAAGCAATATAAATTCCCTACTTTATTTTCTAATGAAGAAGCAGAAGCAATCATTAAAAAAATAAAGGCTAGGGTGGAGCATTCTCCTTTTTCAAAACTTGGGGAAATGGAGCTTTTATTAATGGATAATCTTCAGCCTCTTCAAAAAAGAGTGCTGATGGAAAAGCATCTGATCAGCCCCCATCTTGCTGAGAATTCAACTCATGGTGCCTGCCTTCTTTCTGAGAATGAAGAAGTCAGCATCATGATTAATGAAGAAGACCATATAAGGATTCAATGTCTGTTTCCGGGGTTTCAGCTCTCTGAAGCCTTAAATATGGCGAATGAAATAGATGATTGGCTGGAGGAAGAAGCCGATTATGCATTTAATGAAGATATTGGCTTTTTAACAAGCTGCCCTACAAATGTAGGAACAGGGCTCAGGGCATCGGTTATGATGCATTTGCCTGGCCTCGTTCTCACACAGCAAATGAACCGGATTATTCCGGCAATTAACCAGTTAGGTTTAGTTGTTAGAGGAATTTACGGGGAAGGCAGCGAAGCTTTAGGTAACATCTTTCAGGTGTCCAATCAGATTACTCTCGGAAAGTCAGAAGAGGATATCGCCGAGGATCTGAAAAGCGTTGTCAGTCAGCTGATTTCTCAGGAAAGATCGGCAAGGGAAGCATTAGCAAAGACTTCTAACATACAATTAGAAGATAGAGTCTTCCGCTCTTATGGCATTTTATCAAACAGCCGAATCATTGAATCAAAGGAAGCAGCACAATGCCTGTCTGATGTTCGCCTGGGGATTGATATGAAGTACATTCAAAACATATCAAAAAATATATTAAATGAGCTGATGATTCTGACACAGCCAGGCTTCCTGCAGCAATATGCAGGCGGGCCGCTCAGACCGCATGAACGCGATATCCGCAGAGCTTCACTAATCAGGGAAAGATTAAAAATGGAAGATCAAGAGTTGGGAGGATGAAATTATGATGTTCGGACGATTTACGGAAAGAGCTCAAAAGGTATTGGCTTTAGCACAGGAGGAAGCAATCCGTTTAGGACATAATAACATCGGAACAGAGCATATTCTGCTTGGGCTTGTACGCGAAGGTGAAGGAATTGCGGCTAAAGCTCTGTATGCATTGGGCCTCGGCTCTGATAAGATCCAAAAAGAGGTTGAGAATTTAATCGGCAGGGGGCAGGATGCTTCCCAGACCATTCACTATACACCGCGTGCCAAGAAAGTGATTGAACTTTCCATGGACGAAGCAAGGAAGCTTGGCCATTCCTATGTAGGAACAGAGCATATCCTGCTTGGCCTGATCCGTGAGGGTGAAGGCGTTGCTGCTAGGGTTCTGAATAACCTTGGAGTCAGCCTCAATAAAGCGCGCCAGCAGGTGCTGCAGCTGTTAGGCAGCAATGAGTCCGGCAGCCATCAGGGAGGAGCAGCGGCAAATGCGAACACACCGACACTGGATGGATTAGCACGCGACCTGACTGCTATTGCCAGAGAAGGAAGCCTTGATCCGGTAATAGGACGAAGCAAAGAAATCCAGCGTGTGATTGAAGTATTAAGCCGCAGGACGAAAAACAACCCGGTTCTGATTGGTGAGCCAGGGGTAGGTAAAACAGCCATAGCAGAAGGCTTGGCACAGCAGATCATTAACAATGAAGTGCCGGAGACTCTTCGCGATAAAAGGGTAATGACGCTTGATATGGGTACAGTGGTTGCCGGAACGAAGTACCGCGGTGAATTTGAAGATCGCCTGAAGAAGGTAATGGATGAAATCAGGCAGGCAGGAAACATCATTTTATTCATTGACGAGCTTCATACATTAATCGGTGCAGGAGGAGCAGAAGGTGCGATTGATGCTTCCAACATTCTAAAGCCATCTCTTGCCCGCGGAGAGCTTCAGTGTATCGGTGCCACTACTCTTGATGAATATAGAAAATACATCGAGAAGGATGCGGCACTTGAAAGAAGGTTCCAGCCTATTACAGTTGATGAGCCGACAGCAGAAGAATCTGTTCAAATTCTTGAGGGTCTGCGGGACCGTTACGAGGCTCATCACCGCGTAACCATTACAGACGCAGCGATTGAAGCAGCCGTAAAGCTGTCAGACCGCTACATTTCAGACCGCTTCCTTCCGGATAAGGCGATTGATTTAATTGATGAAGCGGGTTCAAAGGTAAGACTGCGCTCTTATACTACGCCTCCAAATCTGAAAGAGCTGGAGGTTAAGCTCGAGGATGTAAGAAAAGAGAAAGATGCTGCCGTTCAAAGCCAGGAATTCGAAAAAGCGGCTTCATTGAGAGATACAGAGCAGCGCCTGCGTGAACAGCTGGAAGAAACGAAGAAATCGTGGAAAGAAAAGCAGGGCAAGGAAAACAGTGAAGTGACCGTTGAAGACATTGCCAATGTGGTTGCCAGCTGGACTGGAATTCCTGTTTCGAAGCTTGCCCAGACTGAAACTGAAAAGCTTCTTAATCTGGAAGAAATTCTTCACTCCCGTGTAATCGGGCAGGAAGAAGCCGTTAAGGCCATTTCGAAGGCTGTCCGCCGTGCCCGTGCTGGCCTTAAAGATCCAAAGCGCCCGATTGGCTCATTTGTCTTCCTTGGGCCGACAGGAGTAGGTAAAACAGAGCTCGCCCGTGCCCTTGCAGAAGCGATGTTCGGTGACGAGGATGCAATGATCCGCATCGATATGTCAGAATACATGGAGAAGCACTCTACATCCCGTCTGGTCGGTTCACCTCCAGGTTATGTAGGGTATGAAGAAGGCGGACAATTAACCGAAAAAGTCCGCAGAAAACCATATTCTGTTGTGCTTCTCGATGAAATTGAAAAGGCTCATCCTGATGTATTCAATATTCTCTTACAGGTATTGGAAGACGGAAGATTAACAGACTCTAAGGGAAGAACAGTCGATTTCCGCAATACGGTTCTGATTATGACATCCAATGTAGGCGCTGAAGCACTTAAGCGGAACAAATATGTCGGCTTTAACATCCAGGATGGAGAACAGGATTACAAAGATATGAAAGGAAAGGTAATGGAAGAGATGAAGAAGTCCTTCCGTCCGGAATTCCTGAACCGTATCGATGAAATTATCGTGTTCCATGCATTAGAGAAAAAGCATCTTCAGGAAATCGTTTCGCTTATGTCTGATACCTTAACGAAACGTCTGAAGGAACAGGATATTACACTGGAATTGACAGATGCAGCCAAAGAAAAAATCTCAGTTGAGGGCTATGATCCCGAGTACGGAGCACGTCCGCTCCGCCGGGCCATTCAAAAGCATATTGAAGACCGCTTATCTGAAGAGCTGTTAAGAGGAACAGTCCTAACCGGGCAAAACGTGGTCATTGATGTGGTGGATGGAGAATTTGTGGTGAGAACCGCAGAGCCAAGCAGAACAGCAAACCTTCAAAAATAAGGTTTTTCCCGAACCATAATGAAAGCATCAGGTGATTTTACACAGCAAAAAGGTACACGTTCCTGTTATACGTGTACCTTTTTGTACTCTTTCAGACTATATTTAGCTGCAGTCTTATAAGAGGTTTATTCTGCCGTTTTATGTTAATTTTAAGAGAGAAAAAAGATATCTGGACAAAAACATTTTTAAGACCCGTTGGAAAAGGGAATAGGAAGTAAACGTACTTCTTTCATCACTGGTTCTTCCATGCAAGGCCGGTAATCATAAGATGTTCCTTTACCGCGGCTGGTATGAATGTAAGAGAGGGGAAGAAGTATGGCTAAAAGAAAAACGAAATTCATGTGCCAGGAATGCGGCTATGAATCAGCAAAATGGATGGGCAAATGTCCGGGGTGCGGGCAATGGAATTCGATGGTGGAAGAGGTGGAAAAGCCTGCTTCAACGAGAAGAGGCGCTTTTGCACATTCACAGGGTACGGCCATAGCGGCAAAAGCTACTCCGATTACATCCATTGAAACAGTCAGCGAACCCCGCATACATACCGATTTAAAAGAACTAAACCGTGTCCTCGGGGGCGGTATTGTGAGAGGCTCCCTTGTTCTTATCGGAGGAGATCCGGGCATCGGGAAATCAACACTCCTTCTTCAAGTGTCCTCACAGCTTGCGAATAAAAAGCATTCGGTGCTCTATATATCAGGGGAAGAATCGATGCGCCAGACAAAGCTGCGGGCTGACCGCTTAGGTGTCTCTTCAGAAAGTCTGCTTGTTTATTCGGAAACCAGCCTTGAAGAGATCAGCAGAACGATTGAAACCGTCAACCCTGACTTTGTTATTATCGACTCCATCCAGACGATCTTCCATCCGGAAGTGACGTCGGCACCGGGGAGTGTTTCCCAGGTTCGGGAATGTACGGCTGAACTGATGCGCATCGGCAAAACGAAGGGAATCGCTATTTTTATCGTAGGGCATGTTACAAAGGAGGGCTCCATTGCGGGTCCGAGGCTCCTGGAACATATGGTAGATACGGTTTTATACTTTGAAGGTGAACGCCATCATACATACCGGATTTTACGTGCTGTCAAAAACAGATTCGGGTCAACTAACGAGATGGGCATTTTTGAAATGAAGGAGCTGGGTCTTGAGGAAGTAGCCAATCCATCGGAAATTTTCCTGGAAGAGCGGTCACAGGGAGCAGCCGGGTCAACTGTCGTTGCTTCTATGGAAGGGACAAGGCCTGTTCTGGTTGAAATCCAGGCGCTCATTTCTCCGACCAGCTTTGGAAATCCAAGACGGATGGCAACGGGAATTGATCATAACCGGGTTCCGCTCCTTATGGCCGTTTTGGAAAAACGGGTGGGGATGCTTCTGCAAAATCAGGATGCCTACCTAAAAGTCGCTGGTGGAGTAAAGCTGGATGAGCCGGCAATTGATTTGGCCATTGCAGTCAGCATTGCGTCGAGCTTTCGGGATAAGCCGACAAAAGCAACAGACTGCATTATCGGGGAAGTTGGACTCACAGGAGAAGTCAGGAGGGTTTCAAGAATCGAGCAAAGAGTGCAGGAGGCTGCCAAGCTGGGCTTTGAACGGGTCATCCTGCCGGCGAACAATCTAGGCGGCTGGAGCGCACCGGGAGGAATTGAGCTGATCGGAGTAAGCTCTGTTGGTGAAGCGCTAAAGGCTGCGTTAGGGGGATAAACATGGAGACTAAAAAAATGGGCGAAAAAACAATGAGTGAAATCCTTCGTTTCATGGCTCCTGGTACGCCTATCAGGGAAGGGATAGATAATGTTCTGCGCGCAAATACAGGCGGGCTGATTGTATTGGGCTCAAAGGAAAAGCTGAGCAATCTGGTTGATGGAGGTTTCCAAATTAATTGTCCATTTTCGCCCAGTTATTTATATGAGCTGGCTAAGATGGATGGGGCCATTATTTTAAATGAAGAAGGAAACAAGATACTTATTGCGAATGCCCAGCTGGCTCCTGATCCTGGTGTGCCTTCTACGGAAACGGGTATGCGGCATCGGACGGCGGAGCGGGTTGCCCGGCAAACAGGCTCATTAGTGATTGCCATTTCCCAGAGACGCAATGTCATTACACTTTATAAAGGAAATTCACGCTATGCACTGAGGGATATTGGCGTTATTTTAACAAAGGCGAATGTAGCCGTGCAGACGCTTGAAAAATATAAGGTCGTTCTTGAACAGAGCATCGGCAATCTCAGCATTTTGGAATTTGAGGAGCTTGTTACGTACAGTGACATTCTTCATGTTTTTCATAATATCGAAATGGTTCTGCGCATTAAAAATGAGCTGCTCACCTATTTAAGTGAACTGGGCACCGAAGGAAGGCTGATCCGGCTCCAGATGAATGAGCTCTTGATGGAGCTTGAACGGGAAGCAGAATGGATTATTAAAGACTATGCCCAATCAAGAGAGATTGACTCCAAGGAGGCGCTTGTCAAACTTCAGGTGCTTTCAAAAGGGGAAATGCTCGAAGACTCTGTCATTCTAAAGCTTCTGGGCTACAACGGGTATATTCATACGGAAGAATTCAAATGCCCCCGCGGCTACCGCATGCTGAATAAAGTTCCGCGCCTGCCGCCAATTATTATTGATAATCTGATTAACCGGTTTGAAGAATTCCCGAATATCATCACGGCAACTGTAGAGGAGCTCGATGAGGTGGAAGGAATCGGGGAAGTGCGGGCAAGAAAAATTAAAGAGGGACTTAAGCTCATAAAAGAGCAGGTTTTTGCAGATCGCCAGCTATGAAGAGACCATTGACCTATGTAAATGGTTATGCTAAAATGATAAGTTAATTATTTGACAGTTTATTACCAATGGTGCTACCCTTAAATTGGGTGAAATTAATAATTTATACAGGTATTTTACTATTGTGAAATAATTTTCAAGGGACAAAATTGAAATTACCTGGGATTCTGGGTTTCAATTTTGTGAATTTGTTTATAATGATTAAAAGGAGGTGAGGGAATGTTAAAACGTATTGTACAGGCATGCTTCCTTATTATCGGGGTAACGCTTGGAATCTTTTTAATTCCTGACTTATTAAAATTAATCAGTTTAGATGACATTCCTCTTTTAAACAATCCATACGTGTCCGCCATTTTAGGTGCTATTATTTTTTATCTTTTAACTTTTTGGGCGGTTGATCATGTCGTCAATTTCGTGAGATGGGCAGAAGAATCACTGGTAAAAGTACCTATAACAGATATTATTTTTGGAAGTGTCGGCCTGGTTTTTGGATTAGTTATTGCCTTTTTAATCGGATACGCCTTAAATGCGATTGAGGTGCCAATACTGAATACGGTTGCGCCTATAGTGCTGACGCTGATATTCGGCTATCTGGGGTTTCAGGTTGGCTTTAAAAAGCGGGATGAGCTTTTAAGTTTATTTGCAAGCAAGAAAAAGAAGAGCAGCGAAGAAGAGGTGGAGACTGAAGCCGCACCTAAAGAATCACTCAAGATTCTTGATACAAGCGTGATCATCGATGGACGCATTGCGGATATTTGCCAGACGGGCTTTTTGGAAGGAACGATTGTCATTCCGCAGTTTGTGCTCGAAGAACTTCAGCATATTGCTGATTCATCAGATGTATTAAAGCGAAACCGCGGCAGACGCGGGCTGGATATATTAAACCGGATTCAAAAAGAGCTTTCAATTAATGTGGAAATTTATGAAGGCGATTTTGAAGAAATCCAAGAAGTGGACAGCAAGCTGGTGAAGCTGGCTAAGTTAACGAATGGCGTCGTGGTGACCAATGATTTTAACTTGAACAAGGTTTGTGAGCTGCAAAAAGTGGCAGTCCTTAATATTAATGACCTGGCTAATGCTGTCAAACCGGTTGTGCTCCCAGGTGAAGAAATGAAAGTACAGGTAATAAAAGACGGCAAGGAACAGAACCAGGGGATTGCTTATCTGGACGATGGCACGATGATCGTGGTGGAAGAAGGCAGAAATTACATTGGCAAACATATTGATGTTCTTGTCACAAGTGTTCTGCAGACATCAGCCGGAAGAATGATTTTTGCAAAACCTAAGCTTCTGGAAAAAGCTTTATAATGTATGATGGAAAGTAGGACAGAACGTGCAGGGAGATTGATTTCCCTGCCTTTTTGCCTGCTTTTTTAAAAGAGGAGCCAAAAATATGAATTATCAAGTGATTCTCCCGGCTGCCGGGCAGGGGAAACGAATGGGAGCCGGAAAGAATAAGCTTCTTCTGGAAATTGGGAATGTCCCTGTGTTTATACATACGTTAAGAGTTTTTGAGGGTGACCCGAAGTGTGCGGGCATGGTATTGGCCATTAACCCTCAGGATGAGGAAGAAATGCGCACCCTCTTAAAGCAGCATCAGATTACGAAAGTGGCTGCTATGGTTGAAGGAGGGAAGGAAAGGCAGCAAAGCGTATATAATGCAGCCAAAGCGGCTCCATGTGAGGAAATTGTGCTGGTTCATGACGCTGCACGCCCTTTTATAACCCGGGATTTACTGCAGCCGCTGGTGAAAGCAGCCCGGGAAGAGGGGGCTGCTGTACTGGCAGTGCCGCTCAAGGATACCGTAAAAAAAGCAGATGGGCATTTAATTACAGAAACACTTGAACGTTCCTGCCTGTGGGCTGTTCAAACTCCACAGGCCTTTCGTGTTTCTTCTCTGCTTGAGGCGCACCGCAAGGCCGAGGAAGACGGCTTTTTAGGAACAGATGATGCGAGCCTCGTGGAGCGGTTAGGCAAAGAAGTGATGATTGTCGAGGGAAGTTACGATAATATTAAGCTGACTACGCCGGAAGATATTTATTTTGCGGAAGCAATTATTAAGAAAAGAAGTCATATGTAAAAGGGGATTGTGATCATGTTTCGGATTGGACAAGGTTTTGATGTTCATCAGTTTGCTGAAGGACGCCCGCTGATTATCGGGGGTATTGAGATACCATATGAGAAAGGCCTCTTAGGACATTCAGATGCTGATGTTCTATTGCATACAGTGGCAGATGCCTGCCTTGGCGCCATTGGAGAAGGAGACATTGGGAGGCATTTTCCTGATACAGATCCTGAATTCAAGGATGCTGATTCTGCGAAGCTGCTGGCACATGTGTGGGGAATCGTTAAAGAAAAAGGATATGAATTGGTCAATGCAGACTGCACCATCATTGCCCAGAAGCCAAAGATGGCTCCTCATATCGGGAAGATGCAGGAGCGCATTGCAGGGCTTCTGGAAACCGAAAAAGAAAATATCAATGTGAAAGCAACGACTACAGAAAAACTTGGCTTTACAGGGCGGGGAGAGGGCATTGCCTCCCAGGCAGCTGTTTTGCTGAAAAAGATAGAGAACAGTTAAAATTACCTTTCAGAAGAAAAAACTGAGTGTTAAAATATAGCTTACAAATAAACTCAACAGATTCAGAGATTTTTAAGGAGGCAGTTGTATGTCAAACGATATCCGCGTCCGTTACGCTCCAAGTCCAACTGGGCATTTACATATCGGAAATGCGAGAACGGCGCTTTTTAACTATTTGTTTGCAAGAAGCAAAGGCGGGAAATTCATCATCCGCATTGAGGATACAGATAAGAAACGGAATATTGAAGGCGGCGAGGAAAGCCAGCTTCATTATTTAAAATGGCTTGGCATGGATTGGGACGAAAGCATCGACAGGGAAGGTGAATACGGCCCATACCGCCAATCTGAAAGAAATCATATTTATAAAACCTACTACACAGAATTGCTTGAAAAAGGGCATGCCTATAAATGCTATTGTACGGAAGAGGAGCTGGAAGCAGAGCGTGAAGCTCAATCGGAAAAAGGCGAAACTCCTGCTTACTCCGGAAAATGCCGCCATCTGACAGAGGAAGAAAGAGCTGTTCTAGAAGCGGAAGGCAGAAAGCCGAGCATCCGCTTCTTAGTGCCAAAAGGCAGGGAGCTAAAATTCAATGACATGGTAAAAGGTGAAGTGTCTTTCGAATCCGATGGCTTCGGCGATTATGTCATTGTCAAAAAGGATGGCACTCCTACCTATAATTTTGCGGTAGCAGTGGATGACCACCTGATGGAAATTTCTCATGTCCTGCGCGGGGATGACCATATTTCCAATACGCCTAAGCAGCAGATGATTTATGAAGCATTGGGCTGGGACCTTCCAGTGTTTGGCCATATGACCCTGATTGTCAATGAAAGCCGCAAAAAACTGAGCAAGCGCGACGAGACGATTATTCAGTTCATTGAACAATATGAAGAGCTCGGCTACTTGCCGGAAGCACTCTTTAACTTTATTGCTCTTCTTGGCTGGTCTCCTGCAGGCGAGGAAGAAATTTTCTCCAAAGAAGAGTTTATTGATATTTTTGATGAAAACCGCCTTTCAAAATCACCGGCTCTTTTCGATAAGCAAAAGCTTGAGTGGATGAATAATCAGTATATGAAAAAGCTGGATCAGGAGCGGTTGGTGTCCATTTCAGCTCCTCATCTGGTGAAGGCAGGTAAGATCAGTGAAAACTGGAAGCAGGAAAACGAAGAGTGGGTTAACAGCCTAATCTCTCTTTACCAGGAAAAAATGAGCTTTGGTGCTCAGATTGTCGAGCTGTCAGAACTGTTCTTTACAGAGGAAATAACCGTTGATGAAGAAGCGAAGGAAGTTCTGGCTGAAGAGCAGGTTCCTGAAGTGCTGTCTGCATTCCTGCAGGAAATTGATGCACTTGCAGAATTCAAAGCAGATGAAATTAAAGCGGCTATGAAGGCTGTGCAGAAATCAACTGGCCACAAGGGCAAAAAGCTCTTTATGCCAATCCGTTCCGCGACGACTGGCCAAACCCATGGACCGGATCTGCCGCAGGCCATCGAGCTTTTAGGAAAAGAAAAAGTAAAAACTCGATTAATGAGCATTATTGGTTAACATCTTGGAGAAAATGTAATATAGTATTAAGTAAATTATTCTATATTGAAAAGTGTTGAAGAGGAAAAGTAAGAAAAAAGAAGCTTTTTAGAGAGAACCATCACCGGCTGAAAGTGGTTTAAGCCTCTCTTTATTCTGAAGTGCGCCTCTGAGCCTCAATTCGAACGGAGCCTCCTGCTTCCAAGTAGAGTTGAGCGGAACCTTCCGTTAACAAGTCAAAGTTGAGGCTATTCTAAGCCTAAACAGAGTGGAACCGCGCATAAAGCGTCTCTGTCCTATTGTGGCAGGGGCGCTTTTTTATATGTAAAACCTGCAAAAATAGTATATGAGAAAAATATTTATAAAAGAGAGAACGACGTCAGGAGGGGGAATTGAACCATGTTTGCAAGAATGAAGGAAGATATCGAAGTGGTATTTGAACAGGATCCGGCAGCAAGAAGTTATTTGGAGGTAATATTAACCTACTCAGGGTTGCATGCTGTCTGGTCACACCGTATTGCCCACGCACTTTTTAAGCGGAAGTTTTATTTTCTTGCAAGAGTGGTTTCCCAGATCAGCCGCTTTTTCACAGGAATTGAAATTCATCCGGGAGCAAAGATCGGCAGACGCTTTTTTATCGACCATGGCATGGGGGTTGTCATCGGGGAAACATGTGAAATCGGTGATAACGTAACGGTTTTCCAGGGTGTGACACTTGGAGGAACCGGGAAGGAAAAAGGCAAGCGCCATCCTACTATTAAGGACAACGCACTGATTGCAACCGGTGCGAAGGTATTGGGCTCTATTACTATTGGGGAGAATTCTAAGGTGGGTGCAGGCTCTGTTGTTCTTCATGAGGTTCCGCCGAACTCCACTGTCGTCGGCATTCCGGGCAGAGTGAAAATCCGCGATGGCGTGAAAGTGGGCAAGGACCTGAATCACAGGGACCTTCCCGATCCGATTTCAGACCGCTTTAAGGAACTGGAGGCGGAGCTGCGGGAATTAAAAACGGAAGTCGAAACATTGAGGAAAGAAAGGAGCCAGGTTCATGGCCATTCAAATCTATAATACACTTACTCGTCAAAAAGAAGATTTTATTCCCTTAGAAGAGGGAAAAGTGAAAATGTATGTGTGCGGTCCAACCGTATATAACTATATCCATATAGGGAATGCCCGCCCGCCCATTGTGTTTGATACCGTAAGAAGATATCTTGAGTTCCGCGGCTTCGATGTGCAGTATGTCTCCAATTTTACGGATGTGGATGATAAGCTGATCCGCGTGGCTAATGAATTAGGAACAGATGTTCCGTCTGTGGCAGAACGGTTCATCAATGCCTATTTCGAGGACGTCTCTGCGCTCGGCTGCAGAAAGGCTGATGTCCACCCGAGAGTAACTGAAAGCATCGATATCATTATTGAATTTATCCAGACCTTGATTGAGAAAGGCTATGCGTATGAATCAGAGGGAGATGTCTATTACCACACCCGGAAATTTGAGGAGTACGGCAAGCTTTCCCATCAGTCTATTGATGAATTGCGCGTCGGCGCCCGCATTGCAGTCGGCGAGAAGAAACAGGATTCCCTTGACTTTGTTCTCTGGAAAGCAGCGAAGGAAGGGGAAATCGCATGGGAGAGCCCTTGGGGGCAAGGAAGACCAGGCTGGCATATCGAATGCTCGGCGATGGCGAAGAAATACCTTGGGGAGATGATTGATATCCATGCCGGCGGACAGGATCTGGCCTTCCCGCATCATGAAAATGAGATCGCCCAGTCGGAAGCACTGACAGGGAAAGCCTTTGCCCGCTACTGGATGCATAACGGCTATATTAATATCGACAACGAAAAAATGTCCAAATCACTGGGGAACTTCGTCCTGGTCCATGACATTATCCAAAAGCATGACCCGCAGGTTTTAAGATTTTTCATGCTGTCGGTTCATTACAGACATCCGATCAACTACAGTGATGAGCTTCTGGAGAATACTCGGACAGGGCTTGATCGCATAAAAACGTCTTATCATAATTTGCTGCACCGCAAAGAAGCAAGTGTGAATCTGACCGATAATAATCAGGAGTGGCTGGATAAAATTACAGTTCTTCATGAGCAGTTCATTCGGGATATGGATGATGATTTTAACACTGCGAATGCCGTATCAATCTTGTTCGAGCTGTCTAAGCTGGCGAATTATTATCTGATGGAGAAAAACACGTCGGTTGAAGTGATCGATGCTTTTACGAAAGAATTTGAAACGCTGTTTGATGTCTTGGGACTTTCACTTGAAGAGGCACATGCAGACCTTCTGGATGAGGAAATCGAACAGCTGATTGAGCAAAGGCAGCAGGCCAGAAAAGAGCGCAATTTCGAACTGGCAGACAAAATCCGCGATCAGCTGAAAGAAATGAATATTATCCTTGAAGATACACCGCAGGGAATCAGATGGAAAAGAGGCTAAGCAATGCTTCCCTATGATAACAAAGTAGATGAAAAACAATTGAATAGTCTCGCCCTGGCGTATATGGGGGATGCGGTATTTGAGACCTATATACGCCACCATCTCCTGCAAAACGGACGGGTTCGGCCTCATTTTCTCCATAAGGAGGCGACCCGGTATGTTTCTGCAAAAGCCCAGTCCCTGATCATTCATGAATTAATGGACTCTGAACGGCTGACAGAAGAAGAACTGGCAGTAGTCCGGAGGGGGCGGAATGCCAAATCCGGTTCGGTGCCGAAAAATACAGATGTCCAAACATACAGATACAGCACAGCCTTTGAATCGCTGATCGGCTACCTGTTTTTAGCGAAAAGGCAGGAGCGGATGGAAGAGCTGATTTTGGAATCCATAGAGTTAGTTGAGAAAAAGAAAGGAGGAGCGGTAAAATGAGCCAGGATTTTATCATTGGGAAAAATCCCGTCATTGAAGCATTAAAGTCAGAGAGGGACATTAATAAGATCTTTATTGCAGAAGGATCGCAAAGCGGGCAGATGCAGCAGGTAATCGGGTTGGCGAAGTCTGCCGGGGTTCTTGTCCAGTTTGTACCCAAGAAAAAAATAGATGGGATGGCAGAGGGGAATCATCAAGGTGTCATCGCACAGGTTGCTGCCTATCAATACGCTGAAATCGACGACCTGTTTGCTGCTGCAGAAAAGAAAAATGAAGCACCATTTTTCCTGCTGCTGGATGAAATTGAAGATCCTCACAATTTGGGATCCATCATGAGAACGGCTGACGCTGTCGGTGCACATGGGATCATTATTCCGAAGAGAAGAGCGGTCGGGCTGACAGCGACGGTAGCTAAGGCATCAACAGGAGCGATCGAATATATTCCCGTTGTCCGTGTGACCAATATGGCCAGAACAATTGATGAATTAAAAGAAAGAGGCGTATGGATCGCCGGCACGGATGCAAAAGGAAAACAGGATTACCGTCAGATAGATGGAGCAATGCCTTTAGGTCTTGTAATTGGCAGTGAAGGTAAAGGGATGGGCCGCCTGATTCGCGATAAATGCGATTTTCTCATTAACCTGCCGATGGCTGGACATGTTACTTCTCTTAATGCATCAGTTGCGGCCGCGCTGCTCATGTATGAGGTTTATCGGAAACGTCACCCGCTAGAGGGATAAAAATGGACATCCTTCTTGTTGACGGATACAACATAATTGGTGCTTGGCCAGAACTCAGGGACCTCAAAAACAAGGATTTATCCTCAGCCAGAGACCGCCTGATTGAAAAAATGGCCGAGTACCAGGGGTATTCCGGGTACAGAGTGATTGTCGTGTTTGATGCCCATTATGTAAAGGGCACGGAAAAAAAGTTTAAGAATTCAAAGGTCGAGGTTATTTTCACGCGGAATAATGAAACAGCCGATGAACGCATTGAAAAATTGGCTATCGATCTGAGCAATATTAAAAATCAAATTCATGTGGCTACCTCCGATTTTACTGAGCAATGGGTCATTTTTGGCCAGGGGGCGTTAAGAAAATCAGCGAGGGAGCTGCTGAATGAAATGAATTTGATTGAAAACAGCATCGAAAAAAAAGTAAAAAAAATTCAGGAGAAAAAGCCAGTCTCCAAGATACCTCTCAGTGATGAAGTGGCAGAAATTTTTGAAAAATGGCGCAGAGGGGACCAATGAGCGGTTGACGCTTGAAAAAACCGTGCTGTATAATGTTTCTAACCATGCTTGTACGGTCGGGGGGATCCTAGTGAGTGCTGACTTCAAGACAATCGACGAAAATCTTATAGACTTTATCCAGCTTGAGGACGAAGAAATAGTAGAGCTCGTTCATAAGGGCGAGAGTGAGGCGCTGGATTACTTGATTCATAAGTACCGCAACTTTGTCCGGGCAAAAGCAAGATCCTATTTTTTGATTGGCGCAGATAAAGAAGATATTGTACAAGAGGGAATGATCGGCTTGTATAAGGCGATCCGCGACTTTAAAGAGGACAAGCTGTCTTCATTTAAAGCGTTTGCCGAGCTGTGCATTACCAGGCAAATTATTACCGCCATTAAGACGGCGACCCGCCAAAAGCATATTCCGCTGAACTCATATGTGTCTTTGGACAAGCCCATTTATGATGAGGAATCGGACAGAACACTTATGGATGTAATCTCCGGGGCGAAGGTTATGGACCCTGAAGAGCTGATTATTAACCAGGAAGAATTTGATCATATTGAAGTGAAAATGTCTGAGCTTTTGAGTGACCTTGAACGCAAGGTGCTTGCTCTTTATTTGGACGGGCAGTCCTATCAGGAAATTTCTGAAGAATTGAACCGCCATGTTAAATCGATTGACAATGCTCTTCAGCGGGTGAAAAGAAAGCTGGAAAGATATCTGGAAGTGCGTGAATTTTCCCTGTAGACATAATTTCCCAACACCTTGCTTTTTTTGCAGTTATTGACATGTTTTGGGGTGCGTGTTAAAGTTTTAAGGGCGTAATGTGACTTAGTAGGTGGAAATATGAAAAAAGTAGTTTTAGCTTGCTCTGCATGTGGATCCAGGAATTATTCCACAGCGGGTAAAAATGATGCTGCTAGGCTGGAATTGAAGAAATTCTGCAGCAAATGCAGCGCTCATACGATCCATAAAGAAACAAAGTGATTATATAGATAAGAAGTTTGTTCTTTTAATAGACTGAAGCTGAGGGTTTTATACAGATTGGAAGACTGGTCTGATTTGAAGCCGCTTTCGCTTCTTGTTAAAGGATATATCTTTTGAAAGTTGGGGGTTACGAAATGCAGCGCATCGTGAATTTTTTCCGTGAAGTTGGCCGGGAAATGAGAAAGGTCAGCTGGCCAAAACGCAAAGAGCTGACAAGCTATACTGTTACCGTTCTTGCTACAGTTACGTTCTTCGCTCTGTTTTTTGCAGTGATTGACCTGGGAATTTCTGAATTGATTCGTATAATTCTTGAATAACCCCTGAGTTTCCATGGTATAATGGAGAATAACACAGGAAACATTTGCAAAGCCCGGAAACGGGTTTTTTAATTTGGAGAAAAATTATAAATTGTTGAATACAGGGAGGGAAGGACGAACAAGTCCTCGTGAATGGAAAAGAATTGGTATGTTGTTCATACGTACTCCGGCTATGAAAATAAAGTAAAAGCCAACCTGGAGAAACGTGTTGAATCAATGGGTATGCAAGATAAGATCTTCCGGGTGGTAGTGCCTGAAGAAGAAGAAACAGAATTGAAGAACGGCAAGAAAAAAGTCGTGAAGCGCAAGGTCTTCCCTGGTTATGTACTTGTGGAAATCGTTATGACAGATGATTCCTGGTATGTAGTAAGAAATACTCCGGGTGTAACCGGATTCGTCGGTTCGGCAGGTTCAGGCTCAAAGCCGACTCCGCTATTGCCTGAGGAGGTTACTCATATCCTTAAGCATATGGGTGTTGAAGAAGCCCGCTTTGATATCAACTTTGAGATCGGCGAAACCGTTAAGGTGAAAGAAGGTCCGTTTGCGAACTTCACGGGCTCCATTGAAGATATTGATAAAGATAAGGCGAAGATTAAAGTGCTTGTGAATATGTTTGGCCGTGACACTCCGGTTGAACTTGATTTTACACAGATTGAAAAACTGTAAGAAACAGCCTTCTGTGAAAGTACTTTTATATATCTTTGTAAAAAAACTTGAAATTGGCTTTGAAAAGTGATAATATTTCAAAGGTCAGTATGTCTCGGACAAAGAGACTGGACAGTAGTTAAAAGTTCTTTATCTTAATATAAAGACTATAAGTTGAGTGGGAGGGAACTTTCCCTATTACCACATCACGGACTTTAAGGAGGTGTGTCTCGTGGCTAAAAAAGTAATCAAACTTGTAAAGCTGCAAATCCCTGCAGGTAAAGCGAACCCTGCACCACCGGTAGGACCGGCACTAGGTCAAGCAGGTGTTAACATCATGGGATTCTGTAAGGAATTTAACGCTCGCACAGCTGAACAAGCTGGCTTAATCATTCCTGTTGAAATCACGGTTTTTGAAGACCGTTCATTTACATTTATTACGAAAACTCCTCCTGCTGCAGTTCTTCTTAAGAAAGCGGCTGGAATCGAGTCTGGTTCTGGTGAACCAAACCGTAATAAAGTAGCAACAGTCAAGCGTGACAAGGTACGCGAGATTGCTGAAACAAAGATGCCTGATCTAAACGCTGCAAGCGTAGAAGCTGCAATGCGTATGGTTGAAGGTACTGCACGCAGCATGGGTATCGTTATCGAAGACTAATCCATGTATGAAGCAGATTTAGGGATGAGGTTGCGACGTTGAATTTGGTTCACTCGCAACCTTTGTTCTGTCAAGCGCAGGCGCCTTAATAGGCGCCTCCGCTTTTCGTATTGAGCTGCGGCGCCTAGCCCCTCGAGGTCATAAGCCAATCCGCCCGGAAAGGTAAAGAACACCTTTCAGTGTGGCTTGTCTTATGATTGTCGGGGCTGACCAAGGCGCCTCCGCTTTTAAGCGTGGGAGGTTATTCCGCTAAAACCACAATCAAGGAGGAAATAAAAATGGCTAAAAAAGGTAAGAAGTACGCAGAAGCTGCGAAGCTTGTTGATTCTTCAAAAGCTTACCCGATTGCTGAGGCAATTGAACTTGCGAAGAAAACTAATTTTGCAAAATTTGATGCAACTGTTGAGGTAGCATTCCGTCTTGGAGTTGACCCTAAGAAAGCTGACCAGCAAATCCGTGGAGCAGTAGTTCTTCCGAACGGAACTGGTAAAACTCAGCGCGTTCTTGTTTTCGCTAAGGGTGAAAAAGCGAAAGAAGCAGAAGCTGCTGGCGCAGATTTCGTAGGCGATGCTGAATACATCAACAAAATCAGCCAAGGCTGGTTCGACTTTGATGTAATCGTTGCTACACCTGACATGATGGGTGAAGTTGGTAAACTTGGCCGCGTATTAGGACCTAAAGGCTTAATGCCAAACCCTAAGACTGGCACAGTTACTTTTGACGTTCAAAAAGCAGTTAACGAAATCAAAGCAGGTAAAGTTGAATACCGTGTTGACAAAGCTGGTAACATCCACGTGCCAATCGGTAAAGTATCTTTCGAAGACGAAAAGCTTGTTGAAAACTTCAACACTATTTTCGACACAATGATGAAAGTTAAGCCTGCTGCTGCTAAAGGAACTTACATGAAGAACGTTTCTGTTACTTCTACAATGGGACCTGGCGTTAAAGTAGATCCTTCATCTGTTGCAGTAAAATAATAACAATTGACATTCTAAAATACATGCTGTAATATGTATTTTGTTGTTAAAAATATAATAACATTTGTGCCGTAGACAGCAGGTGCTTAACCGCTTAATTTCCTGCCGAGGTATTACGATAGAAATTGCTTTTTCTTGCTATTGTATACTTCCTCCATGTCTGCAAAGTCGTGGAGGTTTTTTATTGGACGGTATGAATGTAGAAAATTCTACAGGAGGTGTAAGGATGAGCAGCGTTATCGAACAAAAGAAACAAATCGTAGACGAAATTGCTGATAAGCTTAAAACAAGTTTATCAACAGTTGTTGTTGACTACCGTGGTCTTACTGTTGCTGAGGTTACTGAACTTCGTAAACAACTTCGTGAAGCTGGCGTAGAATTCAAAGTATACAAGAATTCAATGACTCGCCGTGCTGCTGAAGCTGCTGAACTTTCCGGTTTAAACGAAGCTTTAACTGGACCTAACGCAATCGCGTTCAGCACAGAAGATGTAGTTGCTCCAGCGAAAATCCTTAATGATTTCGCGAAAAAGCATGAAGCACTTGAAATTAAAGCAGGTGTAATCGAAGGAACTATCGCTTCAGTAGAAGAAGTTAAAGCTCTTGCTGAACTACCATCACGCGAAGGCTTGCTTTCTATGCTACTCAGCGTACTTCAAGCACCTATCCGCAATCTTGCTCTTGCTGCAAAAGCTGTTGCAGATCAAAAAGAAGAACAAGGCGCGTAAGTTGATTTTAGCGTTAAACTAATAGATTCAAACCAAAAATAAGGAGGAAACATAATCATGACTAAAGAACAAATCATTGAAGCAGTTAAATCCATGACTGTTTTAGAACTAAACGACCTAGTAAAAGCTATTGAAGAAGAATTTGGTGTAACTGCTGCTGCTCCTGTAGCAATGATGGGCGGAGCTGCTGCTGGTGGCGCTGCTGAAGAGAAAACTGAATTTGACGTTGTTCTTGCTTCTGCAGGCGACCAAAAAATCAAAGTTATCAAAGTGGTACGTGAAATCACAGGTCTTGGACTTAAAGAAGCGAAAGAACTTGTTGACAACACTCCTAAAGCTCTTAAAGAAGGCGTTTCTAAAGAAGAAGCTGAAGAAGTTAAAGCTAAGCTTGAAGAAGTTGGAGCTGGCGTTGAAGTTAAGTAATAGCCTTTATGAAAAGTCCGCTGTTTAAGCGGGCTTTTTGTTTTGGGCAATTATAAAATTGCGGAAGGTTTAACTTTGCGTACAGGCTGGGGAATATAACCATCATAGTCTGAGTCCGTCATGGACGAAGGGCTTGAGCATTTGTTTTAACTTTTTGCTTTTTAAGGGCCAATCCTATATAATTCCTTCGAAACCACTTAATTGTTGATTCTCCTTTAATCTTCTTATATATACTCCTGGAGGTGATTTCATGTCTGAACACTACTATTCCAAAACACAGCAAGTTGATAGCAGCCCTAAATCTTGGACCTATACTCTAAAGGAATTCCCATTCCGCTTTAAAACAGACAACGGTGTTTTTTCAAAGGGTGAAGTGGATTTTGGATCTAAACTATTAATCGAGACATTTGAACAGCCGGAAGTGGATGGGAACATTCTCGATGTCGGCTGCGGATATGGGCCAATCGGATTGACAGCGGCGAAGCTGATGCCGGAACGGACTGTTCATATGGTGGATGTAAATGAGAGGGCGCTTGGACTTGCAAAGGAAAATGCTGAATTAAATGACATAAAAAATGTCCAAATCTATGAAAGTGACCGCCTCGAAAATACAAAAGGCAATAAGTTTTCAGCTATTCTGACAAACCCGCCGATCCGCGCCGGGAAAAAGATAGTGCATGATATTTTTGAACAAAGCTTTGAGGCTCTATTATCGGGCGGAGAGCTGTGGGTTGTCATCCAGAAAAAACAGGGTGCGCCTTCTGCAATCGATAAGCTGACAGAGTTATTCGGTGAAGTGGAGACAGTAGAAAAGAAAAAAGGCTATTTTATTTTAAGAGCAAAAAAAGATTGACTTGACTTTTTTGCTATGATAGTATTGTAAAATGCCAACATATTATATTTCTATTTATAACTAAATTTATCTAATAGTTGTATAAATTTGGTTTTAATGGGAAAGCTAACAAAATAATAGTCGTATTGTGAAAATGTGGTTTTTGAAGTGAAAACCCTTTTTCTTTTTGTCTTATAAGAATGGAGGTTTGGCTTATATCCCTGTGCTTGAATGGGGGAAAGCCCGGCTTCTGGGCCAGTTTGCTGGCCGGCTTCGTGCGCCATCGGTTCCGGGTACTAAAACCTGCGCCGATAGGCAGGCGCTCATCGCTTTTCTTATGGGATGATATAAATTGCTATTAGCAACAATAACGCTTGATTTGAGGGGTGAATCAGTTGACAGGTCAACTAGTTCAGTATGGACGACACCGCCAACGTAGAAGTTACGCACGAATCAGTGAAGTTTTAGAATTACCAAATCTAATCGAAATCCAAACCTCTTCTTATCAATGGTTTCTTGATGAGGGTTTACGAGAAATGTTCCATGATATTTCTCCGATTGAAGACTTTACTGGTAATTTGTCGCTTGAATTTATTGATTACAGCCTTGGCGAACCAAAATATTCCGTTGAGGAATCGAAAGAACGAGATGTTACATATTCTGCACCTTTACGTGTGAAAGTGCGTCTTGTAAACAAAGAAACAGGCGAAGTTAAAGACCAGGATGTCTTTATGGGTGACTTCCCGCTTATGACAGAGACAGGTACGTTCGTTATTAATGGAGCGGAACGTGTCATTGTATCCCAGTTAGTGCGTTCTCCGAGCGTATACTTCAGTGGAAAGCTTGATAAAAACGGGAAAAAAGGCTTTACAGCAACCGTAATCCCGAACCGCGGCGCATGGCTTGAGTATGAAACAGATGCCAAAGACGTCGTATACGTCAGAATAGATCGTACTCGGAAACTGCCCGTTACGGTTCTTTTGCGTGCACTTGGGTTCGGCTCTGATCAAGAGATCATCGATTTGATTGGAGACAACGAGTACATTCGCAACACGCTTGAAAAAGATAATACTGAGAGCACAGAGAAAGCGCTCCTTGAAATTTATGAGCGTCTTCGTCCAGGCGAGCCGCCAACGGTCGAAAATGCGAAAAGCTTGCTTGTCTCAAGATTCTTTGATCCAAAGCGTTATGACCTTGCGAATGTTGGACGCTACAAGATCAATAAGAAGCTTCATATTAAAAACCGCCTGTTTGGCCAAAAACTGGCTGAAACGCTTGTGGATCCAGAAACTGGCGAAATCATTGCGGAAAAAGGCGTTACACTTGACCGCCGTACATTAGACCGCATTATTCCTAACCTTGAGAAGGATATCGGCTTTAAAACGGTAAGCCTGTTAGGCGGAGTAGTAGATGATGAAGTATTGCTTCAGTCTATTAAGATATATGCGCCTAATGAAGATGGCGAAAAGGTCATTAATGTTATCGGCAATGCGTATGTGGAAGAAGCTGTGAAAAACATTTCACCTTCTGACATCATTGCATCAATCAGCTATTTCTTTAACCTTCTGCACTCTGTGGGAGATACAGATGATATTGACCATCTTGGAAACAGACGTCTTCGTTCAGTCGGAGAATTATTGCAGAACCAGTTCCGCATCGGTTTATCCCGTATGGAGCGTGTGGTGCGCGAAAGAATGTCCATCCAGGATACAAATACGATTACACCTCAGCAGCTGATTAATATCCGTCCTGTTATTGCGTCAATTAAAGAGTTCTTCGGAAGCTCTCAATTGTCCCAGTTCATGGACCAGACAAATCCGCTTGCTGAACTGACACATAAACGCCGTCTTTCTGCATTAGGACCTGGTGGTCTGACGCGTGAACGTGCCGGATTCGAAGTACGTGACGTTCACTACTCTCACTATGGCCGTATGTGTCCGATTGAAACGCCGGAGGGACCAAACATCGGTTTGATCAACTCCTTATCTTCATTTGCGAAGGTGAACCGCTTCGGCTTTATCGAAACACCGTATCGCCGAATTGACCCTGAGACCGGAAAAGTTACGTCCCGCATTGATTATCTGACAGCTGATGAAGAAGATAACTATGTAGTGGCTCAGGCGAATGCACTTCTTGGTGACGATGGTTCATTCCTTGACGAAGAAGTAGTTGCCCGTTTCAAAGGGGAAAACACAGTTGTCAAACGCGACCGTGTTGACTACATGGATGTATCGCCGAAACAGGTTGTATCTGCTGCGACAGCATGTATCCCGTTCCTTGAAAATGATGACTCCAACCGTGCCCTGATGGGAGCGAACATGCAGCGTCAGGCTGTGCCATTGATGCAGCCGGAAGCGCCAAGAGTAGGTACGGGTATGGAATACGTATCAGGAAAAGACTCAGGTGCTGCAGTTATCTGTAAGCATGAGGGAATTGTTGAACATGTTGAAGCCCGTGAAGTTTGGGTCCGCCGTATTAAAAATGTAGATGGCCAGGAAGTTAAAGGCGATCTTGATAAATACAGAATGCTTAAATTCATCCGTTCCAACCAGGGAACATGCTACAACCAGCGTCCTATCGTCGCTGTTGGCAACCGTGTAACAAAGGGAGAAATCCTTGCTGACGGTCCTTCCATGGAACTTGGTGAATTAGCTCTTGGACGCAATGTTCTTGTAGCGTTCATGACATGGGATGGTTATAACTACGAGGATGCGATCATCATGAGTGAGCGCCTTGTAAAAGATGATGTTTATACATCCATCCATATCGAAGAATATGAATCAGAATCACGCGATACAAAGCTTGGACCTGAAGAAATCACAAGAGATATCCCTAACGTTGGGGAAGATGCACTGCGCAACCTGGACGAACGCGGAATTATCCGCACAGGTGCGGAAGTAAAAGATGGCGATCTTCTTGTTGGTAAAGTAACTCCTAAAGGGGTAACGGAACTGACTGCTGAAGAAAGACTGCTGCACGCAATCTTTGGTGAAAAAGCACGTGAAGTCCGTGATACATCCCTTCGTGTGCCACATGGCGGGGGCGGTATTGTACTGGATGTTAAAGTGTTTAACAGGGAAGACGGAGACGAGCTTCCTCCAGGTGTTAACCAGCTTGTACGTGTATATATCGTTCAGAAGCGTAAAATCTCTGAAGGTGACAAGATGGCCGGACGCCATGGTAACAAGGGTGTTATCTCCCGTATTTTACCGGAAGAAGATATGCCTTACCTGCCGGATGGCACTCCAGTAGACATCATGTTAAACCCTCTGGGGGTTCCATCGCGTATGAATATCGGACAGGTGCTTGAGCTTCACCTTGGTATGGCTGCCAGAGCTCTTGGCATCCATGTAGCATCTCCTGTATTCGATGGTGCCCGTGAGGAAGATGTCTGGTCAACGATCGAAGAAGCAGGCATGGCGCGTGATGCAAAGACTGTCCTTTATGATGGACGTTCAGGCGAGCCGTTCGATAACCGTGTATCTGTCGGTGTCATGTATATGATTAAACTGGCGCACATGGTTGACGATAAGCTGCATGCCCGTTCAACAGGACCTTACTCTCTTGTTACGCAGCAGCCATTGGGCGGTAAAGCTCAATTCGGCGGACAGCGTTTCGGTGAGATGGAGGTTTGGGCACTTGAAGCATACGGTGCTGCTTATACACTTCAGGAAATCTTAACAGTTAAGTCAGATGACGTGGTTGGACGTGTTAAGACATACGAATCAATCGTCAAAGGCGAGAATGTTCCTGAACCAGGAGTTCCGGAATCATTCAAGGTACTGATCAAAGAACTTCAAAGTTTAGGTATGGATGTTAAGATCCTGTCCGGCGATGAAGAAGAAATTGAAATGCGCGACCTGGAAGATGAAGATGAAGTTCAGCAGGCTGAATCATTGACCATCGCTCCGGAAACGCAAAACGAAGAGCAAGCAGTTACGAAAGAATAATTTCATATAAATATCTAATCCCTGGGCGCTCCGCCTCGCATGGCGGATGCCGCTGGGGATATTATTGGCACTTTGCTGCTGTTTGAGCAATAAGGGTAAAACCCGGAGATCAAAAGGGAGGTAGGCCCCTTGCTAGATGTAAACCATTTCGAGTATATGAAAATAGGTCTTGCTTCACCGGATAAGATACGTTCTTGGTCACATGGTGAAGTTAAGAAGCCTGAAACGATCAACTATCGTACATTAAAACCAGAAAAAGACGGTCTATTTTGCGAACGCATTTTCGGACCGACAAAAGACTGGGAATGTCACTGTGGAAAGTATAAGCGTGTTCGATACAAAGGCGTAGTCTGTGATCGATGCGGCGTTGAAGTCACACGTGCGAAAGTCCGCCGTGAAAGAATGGGCCATATTGAACTTGCAGCCCCTGTATCCCACATTTGGTATTTCAAAGGCATCCCAAGCCGTATGGGTCTTGTGCTGGACATGTCTCCGCGTGCACTGGAAGAAGTTATTTACTTTGCTTCTTATGTTGTAACCGATCCTGGTGATACGGCTCTTGAAAAGAAGCAGCTGCTTTCTGAAAAGGAATACCGTGCATACCGTGAAAAGTACGGAAACAAGTTCCAGGCATCCATGGGTGCTGAATCCATTAAAAAGCTTCTTTCTGACATAGACCTCAACAAAGAAGTAGATATCCTTAAAGAGGAACTGAAAACTGCCCAGGGTCAGCGACGCACTCGTGCAATCAAGCGCCTGGAAGTTCTTGAAGCATTCCGCGGTTCTGGAAATGAACCGTCCTGGATGATCCTAGACGTTCTTCCGGTAATTCCTCCGGAGCTTCGTCCGATGGTACAGCTCGATGGCGGACGTTTTGCCACTTCTGACCTGAATGATTTGTACCGCCGTGTAATCAACCGCAACAACCGTTTAAAGCGTTTATTGGACCTTGGTGCCCCAAGCATTATCGTTCAGAACGAAAAGCGTATGCTTCAGGAAGCTGTAGATGCGCTAATTGATAACGGCCGCCGCGGAAGACCGGTAACTGGACCAGGAAACCGTCCATTAAAATCCCTGTCTCATATGCTAAAAGGGAAACAAGGACGTTTCCGTCAAAACTTGCTTGGTAAGCGTGTTGACTATTCCGGACGTTCGGTTATCGTCGTAGGACCAAACTTGAAAATGTACCAATGCGGACTTCCAAAAGAAATGGCATTGGAATTATTCAAGCCATTCGTTATGAAGGAATTGGTGGAAAAGGGCTTAGCCCACAACATCAAATCTGCAAAACGCAAAATTGAAAGAGTGCAGCCGGAAGTTTGGGATGTTCTTGAAAGTGTGATTAAAGAGCACCCTGTATTGCTTAACCGTGCTCCAACTCTTCACAGACTTGGTATTCAGGCATTCGAACCGACATTAGTGGAAGGACGCGCTATTCGTCTTCATCCGCTTGTATGTACTGCTTACAACGCAGACTTTGACGGTGACCAAATGGCAGTTCACGTGCCGCTTTCAGCTGAAGCACAGGCAGAAGCCCGCTTGCTAATGCTTGCAGCACAGAACATCCTGAATCCAAAAGACGGTAAGCCAGTTGTTACTCCTTCACAGGATATGGTATTAGGTAACTACTACCTGACACTTGAAAGAGCTGGCGCTGTTGGGGAAGGTATGATTTTTAAAGATACAAGCGAAGCGCTGCTTGCTTATCAGAACGGTTATGTGCACTTGCATACAAGAGTAGCTGTCCATGCCGGGTCCTTAAATAATCAGACTTTCACTGAAGAACAAAATAAAAAGCTTTTATTAACCACTGTTGGTAAGCTTATTTTTAACGAGATTTTACCTGAGACATTCCCTTATATTAACGAGCCTACAAAAGAAAACCTTGAGATTGAAACTCCTGCGAAATATTTTGTAGAGCCTGCTACTGATGTAGCTGCCGCTATCAAGGAAATGCCGCTGGTAGATCCGTTTAAGAAAAAAATCCTTGGAAACATCATTGCGGAAGTCTTTAAACGCTTCAAAATTACGGAAACGTCTAAAATGCTTGACCGCATGAAAAACCTTGGATTCAGGCACTCCACAAAAGCCGGTATCACAGTTGGTGTTGCTGATATCGTGGTATTAAAGGAGAAGCAGGAAATTATCCAGGAAGCACAGAGCAAGGTTGATAATGTGCTGAAACAGTTCAGACGCGGTCTTATTACTGAAGACGAGCGTTATGACCGTGTTATTTCAATCTGGAGTGCAGCGAAAGATAATATCCAGGCAAAATTAATGAAGTCATTGGATAAATCCAACCCAATCTTCATGATGAGTGACTCTGGTGCCCGTGGTAACGCGTCCAACTTCACTCAGTTAGCCGGTATGCGCGGACTGATGGCCAACCCGGCTGGACGTATCATTGAATTACCGATCAAATCAAGTTTCCGTGAAGGATTAACAGTACTCGAGTACTTCATTTCCACACACGGTGCGCGTAAAGGTCTTGCTGATACAGCCCTTAAAACAGCTGACTCAGGTTACCTTACTCGCCGTCTTGTTGATGTTGCGCAGGATGTCATTGTCCGTGACGACGATTGCGGAACTGACCGCGGCTTGCTTATCGCATCCCTTAAAGATGGTACTGAAGTCATTGAAGCGCTTGAAGAGCGTCTGGTTGGCCGTTATGCAAGAAGAAATATTAAGCATCCTGAGACAAATGAAGTGATTGTGCCTGAAAATGGCTTAATCACTGAAGATATTGCAGTCGAAATTGTTTCAGCCGGCATTGAAAAAGTATGGATTCGTTCTGCATTTACTTGCAACACTCGCCATGGTGTATGTAAGAAGTGCTACGGCCGTAACTTGGCTACCGGCCAAGAGGTTGAAGTTGGTGAAGCAGTAGGTATTATCGCTGCCCAGTCCATCGGTGAACCAGGTACACAGTTAACGATGCGTACTTTCCATACCGGTGGGGTAGCAGGAGACGATATCACTCAAGGTTTACCGCGTATCCAGGAAATATTCGAAGCGCGTAATCCTAAAGGTCAGGCAGTTATTTCAGAGATCGATGGTGTTGTAGTCGGCATTAATGAAGGCCGCGACCGTCAGCAGGAGATTGTAGTTCAGGGTGAAGTCGAATCCAAGACCTACACAGCACCTTATACAGCCCGCTTAAAAGTAGCTGTTAACGACCAGGTAGTACGTGGACAGGAACTAACTGAAGGTTCTATTGACCCTAAAGAGTTAATTAAAGTAAAAGATGTAACAGCTGTTCAAGAATACTTGCTGCGTGAAGTTCAGAAGGTATACCGCATGCAGGGTGTTGAAATCGGCGATAAGCACATCGAGGTAATGGTCCGTCAGATGCTTCGTAAAGTGCGTGTAATTGATGCGGCAGAAACAGATGTGCTTCCAGGTACACTGCTTGATATCCATCAATTTACAGATGCCAACGAAAAAGCCCTCCTTGCAGGTAAAATGCCTGCAACAGGACGTCCAGTTCTGCTGGGAATCACAAAAGCATCTCTTGAAACAGATTCATTCTTATCAGCAGCATCCTTCCAGGAGACAACAAGAGTTCTTACCGATGCAGCGATTAAAGGCAAGCGCGATGAGCTTCTTGGCCTGAAAGAGAATGTAATTATTGGTAAGCTTGTCCCTGCTGGAACAGGAATGCAGCGGTACAGAAGAGCAGAGCCTTATACAAACGAGGAAGCTGCTGAAGATACTGTTACTGTAGAATAATGTAATCATTGCGGTGCTTGCTTATTTAACAGCAAGTACCGCATTTTATAGTGAATAAAAGAAATAAAAATCGTTTTGCTTGTTGACATTGAAATATGAAGGTGTTACTATAGCAAAGGTGCTCCTATTCACCGGATACTTTGGAGGATGTCGTAAATGTCTTATGATAAAGTATTGCAGGCAAGAAGTATTATTGTAGGAACAAAGCAAACAGTTAAAGCTCTCAAACTGGGAACCATTGATGAAATCGTAGTCGCCAGTGATGCTGATCCTAGGATTACAGCTAAAGTGGTTAGTACAGCGAATGAATTGAACGTTCCGATTGTGTATGTCGATTCGATGAAAAAACTCGGAAAAGCATGCGGAATCGAGGTTGGGGCAGCAGCTGTTGCCATATCTATTTAAAAACTGTTTTTGTAGATTGGTATCTGCAAGAACTTTGTTTTTGCATCAAAATGAACCACCTGGATGTGTGGGCTTAAACAAATTCGAAGGGAGGAAAAATCAAATGCCTACTATTAATCAATTAGTGCGCAAGCCTCGTCAAACTAAGTCTGAGAAGTCAAACTCACCTGCTCTTAACAAAGGCTACAACAGCTTCAAAAAAGCTCAAACAAATGTAGCTTCACCTCAAAAGCGTGGTGTATGTACTCGTGTTGGTACAATGACTCCAAAGAAGCCGAACTCTGCATTACGTAAATATGCTCGTGTTCGTTTAACAAATGGCATCGAGGTTAATGCTTACATCCCTGGTATCGGGCACAACCTTCAAGAGCACAGTGTTGTTCTTATCCGTGGAGGACGTGTAAAAGACTTACCGGGTGTGCGTTACCACATCGTGCGCGGCGCTTTAGATACTGCTGGTGTTAACAACCGTATGCAAGGCCGTTCTAAATACGGTGCTAAGCGTCCAAAAGCAGCTAAAAAATAATTCTACTAAATAAACAACCATCTTTGAAAGGAGGAACAATCCATGCCACGTAAAGGTCCTGTAGCAAAAAGAGACGTATTGCCGGATCCGATTTACAACTCAAAGCTAGTTAGCCGTCTGATCAACAAAATGATGATCGATGGTAAGAGAGGTAAATCTCAAGCAATTCTTTACTCTGCGTTCGATATCATCAGCGAACGCACTGGCAAAGAACCAATGGAAGTTTTCGATCAGGCGCTTAAAAACATCATGCCTGTACTTGAAGTTAGAGCACGCCGTGTAGGTGGTGCAAACTACCAAGTACCAGTTGAGGTGCGCCCTGACCGTCGTACAACTCTTGGTCTTCGCTGGTTAGTAAACTATGCGCGTCTTCGCGGTGAAAAGACAATGGAAGAGCGTTTAGCTAACGAAATTCTTGATGCAGCTAACAACACTGGTGCATCTGTTAAGAAGCGTGAAGATACACACAAAATGGCGGAAGCGAACAAAGCGTTTGCCCACTACCGCTGGTAAGATATACCGCTTAACTAAAATAACACTCATACTAGGAAGGAGAAAGACCCAATGGCTAGAGAGTTCTCCTTAGAAAATACTCGCAATATCGGTATCATGGCTCACATCGATGCCGGTAAAACAACAACTACTGAGCGTGTACTTTACTACACTGGCCGTATCCACAAAATCGGTGAAACGCACGAGGGTGCATCACAGATGGACTGGATGGAGCAGGAGCAGGAGCGTGGAATCACAATCACTTCTGCTGCGACAACTGCACAGTGGAAAGGCCACCGCGTTAACATCATTGACACTCCTGGACACGTAGACTTCACAGTTGAAGTTGAACGTTCACTTCGTGTTCTTGATGGTGCGGTAGCTGTACTTGACGCACAGTCAGGTGTTGAGCCGCAAACTGAAACAGTTTGGCGTCAGGCTACTACTTACGGAGTACCACGTGTGGTATTCGTAAACAAAATGGATAAAATCGGTGCAGACTTCTTGTACTCATTGAAGACTCTTCATGATCGCCTTCAAGCGAATGCAGCTGCAATTCAATTACCGATTGGTGCTGAAGATCAATTCGAAGGCATCATCGATTTAATTGAAATGAAAGCTACATTCTACGGAAACGATTTGGGTACTGATATCGAAGACCGTGAAATCCCAGAAGAATACAAGGATCAAGCTGAAGAATACCGTGAGAAGCTAATTGAAGCGGTAGCTGAACTTGATGAAGAATTAATGGAGAAATACCTTGGCGGTGAGGAAATCACTAACGAAGAGCTAAAAGCTGCTATTCGTAAAGGTACTGTTAACGTTGAATTCTACCCAGTTATCTGTGGTTCTGCGTTCAAAAACAAAGGTGTTCAAAAAATGCTTGATGCAGTAATCGACTACCTTCCATCTCCACTTGATGTACCTGCTATCAAAGGTACAACTCCGGATACAGAAGAAGAGGTTACTCGTCCTTCAAGCGATGATGCACCATTCTCAGCTCTTGCGTTCAAAGTTATGACCGACCCTTACGTTGGTAAACTTACATTCTTCCGTGTATATTCAGGTACATTGAACTCTGGTTCATATGTACAGAACTCTACTAAAGGAAAGCGTGAGCGTGTAGGCCGTATCCTGCAAATGCATGCGAATTCCCGTGAAGAGATCTCAGTTGTACACGCTGGAGATATCGCAGCTGCAGTAGGCCTAAAGGACACTACTACAGGTGACACTCTATGTGATGAAAAGAGTCTAGTTATTCTTGAATCTATGGAGTTCCCAGAGCCGGTTATCTCATTATCTATCGAGCCTAAGTCAAAGGCTGACCAAGATAAGATGACAACTGCTCTACAAAAACTTCAAGAGGAAGATCCTACATTCCGCGCTCATACTGACCAGGAAACTGGACAGGTTATCATCGCGGGTATGGGTGAGCTTCACCTTGATATCCTTGTTGACCGTATGAGACGTGAATTTAAAGTGGAAGCTAACGTAGGTGCACCTCAGGTTGCATACCGTGAAACTTTCCGTGGTTCTGCTCAGGTTGAAGGTAAATTTGCACGTCAATCCGGTGGACGCGGACAATTCGGTCACGTTTGGATCGAATTCAGTCCAAACGAAGAAGGTAAAGGCTTCGAATTCGAAAACGGAATCGTTGGTGGTGTCGTTCCTCGTGAATACATCCCAGCTGTTCAGGCGGGTCTAGAAGATTCGTTAGAAAGAGGAGTACTTGCAGGATTCCCAATGGTAGACATCAAGGCACGTTTATTTGACGGTTCTTACCATGATGTTGACTCCTCTGAAATGGCGTTTAAGATTGCTGCATCAATGGCACTTAAAAACGCTGCGTCAAAATGTAACCCTGTAATTCTTGAGCCGGTTATGAAGGTTGAAGTCGTAATCCCTGAAGAATACATGGGAGACATCATGGGTGATGTTACATCACGCCGTGGACGCGTTGAGGGTATGGAAGCTCGCGGTAACGCGCAAGTTGTTCGTGCGATGGTTCCTCTATCAGAAATGTTTGGTTATGCAACTTCATTGCGTTCTAACACGCAGGGCCGCGGTACATTCTCAATGCACTTCGACCACTATGAAGAAGTACCAAAATCAATTTCTGAAGAAATCATCAAAAAAAATAAAGGTGAATAATTGATTTTACCTTTTCAATAAAGTATAACTACTATTGTAGGCTAAAAGCGCTGTGGGAAGGGAAACCTCTCCACAGCATAAAATACTTAACTTTTATAATCTGAAGGAGGATTTTTCAAATGGCAAAAGCTAAATTTGACCGTTCAAAACCCCATGTTAACATCGGTACTATCGGACACGTTGACCATGGTAAAACTACTTTAACTGCAGCTATCACAACTGTTCTTTCTAAAAAAGGCGGCGGTGAAGCACGCGGATACGATCAAATCGACGCGGCTCCAGAAGAGCGCGAGCGTGGAATCACAATCTCAACTGCGCACGTTGAGTACGAAACTGACAACCGTCACTATGCACACGTTGACTGCCCAGGTCACGCTGACTATGTTAAAAACATGATCACTGGTGCTGCGCAAATGGACGGCGGAATCCTAGTTGTTTCAGCTGCTGACGGCCCAATGCCACAAACTCGTGAGCACATCCTTCTTTCTCGTCAGGTTGGTGTACCTTACCTTGTTGTATTCATGAACAAGTGTGACATGGTTGACGATGAAGAACTACTTGAATTAGTAGAAATGGAAGTTCGTGACCTTCTTTCTGAGTACGAATTCCCTGGTGATGACATTCCTGTAATCAAAGGTTCTGCACTTAAAGCTCTTGAAGGAGAAGCTGAGTGGGAAGCTAAAATTGAAGAACTTATGGCAGCTGTTGACGAGTACATCCCAACTCCAACTCGTGACACTGACAGACCATTCATGATGCCTGTTGAGGATGTATTCTCAATTACTGGCCGTGGTACTGTTGCTACAGGACGTGTTGAGCGTGGACAAGTTAAAGTCGGTGACGTAATCGAAATCATCGGTCTTGCTGAAGAGCCAAAATCAACTACTGTAACTGGTGTTGAAATGTTCCGTAAGCTTCTTGATTATGCTGAAGCTGGAGATAACATTGGTGCCCTTCTTCGTGGTGTATCACGTGAAGAAATCCAACGTGGACAAGTACTTGCTAAGCCAGGTTCAATCACTCCACACACTAAGTTCAAAGCTGAAGTATACGTTCTTTCAAAAGAAGAAGGTGGACGTCATACTCCATTCTTCACTAACTACCGTCCTCAGTTCTACTTCCGTACAACTGATGTAACTGGTATCTGTAATCTTCCTGAAGGCGTAGAAATGGTTATGCCTGGAGATAACATCGAAATGACTGTAGAACTAATCGCTCCAATCGCTATCGAAGAAGGTACTAAGTTCTCTATCCGTGAGGGTGGACGTACTGTTGGCGCTGGCGTAGTTGCTACAATCCAAGAGTAATTTCAACTAATCAAAACAGATGGGTGACAACCCATCTGTTTTTTTATATGCAGCTTTACTTTCAGTTATAACAAGATGGGCTGATTTATATTAAGGTGTAATATAAAATGCATCAGAATTATATTCTTGCAGACATAACTGTTCTTCCCGCTAAGAGATCAATCCTCGGCGATTAAAACCGCTTTTCTTCTATATAATATATTGATTATAATTCTTTCTATTCAACTCACCACAATGCAAATAGTTAGACTTCTTTCGATACTATTGAAAACTCCATGAACAGCAGTTATAATAGTAAAAGTGTGCGGAACAAAAAGAAATAACATATATATGTTGCATTTCATTTATTGTTTCTGTATAATAGACAATGTTGGTCTTTGACTGCGATGATGTGAAAGGTTGCTGACACACCCGGCCGCTTTGCCATGGCGAGTGTGTGGGAAATTTTCACGGAGAATGTCTATATTAAAATAGGCGAAAAGGAGGGAAAATAATGGCAAAACAAAAAATTCGTATTCGTTTAAAAGCGTATGATCACAGAATTCTTGATCAATCAGCAGAAAAGATTGTTGAGACTGCAAAACGTTCTGGTGCGGCTGTTTCAGGTCCGATTCCATTACCAACTGAAAAGTCTATTTACACAATCCTTCGTGCGGTTCACAAGTATAAAGACTCTCGTGAGCAGTTCGAAATGCGTACGCATAAACGTCTAATCGACATCGTTAACCCAACACCACAAACGGTTGATTCTCTAATGCGTTTAGACTTACCGTCAGGTGTAGATATCGAAATCAAACTTTAATCAATAAATAAACATAAGAAACTTAGGAGGTGTGACTGAAATGACCAAAGGAATCTTAGGAAGAAAGATTGGTATGACTCAAGTATTTGCTGAAAACGGTGATCTTATCCCGGTAACAGTAGTTGAGGCAGCTGCTAACGTTGTTCTTCAAAAGAAATCAGTTGAGACTGATGGATATGAAGCAATCCAGATCGGATTCGAAGATAAGCGCGAAAAGTTGTCCAACAAACCTGAAAAAGGACATGTTGCTAAAGCAAACACTGCTCCTAAGCGCTTCGTACGCGAATTCCGCGGAGCTGATTTAGGACAATATGAAGTTGGTCAAGAAGTCAAAGTTGATATTTTCGCAGAAGGCGATACTGTTGATGTAACAGGAATTTCAAAAGGAAAAGGTTTCCAAGGTGCCATCAAGCGCCACGGACAATCTCGCGGGCCTATGGCTCACGGTTCTCGTTACCATCGTCGCCCTGGTTCAATGGGTCCTGTAGCTCCAAACCGTGTATTCAAAGGTAAATTATTACCTGGACGTATGGGCGGAGAGCAAGTGACTGTACAAAACCTTGAAATCGTAAAAGTTGATGTTGAACGCAACCTTCTTCTGATCAAAGGTAATGTACCTGGTGCAAGAAAAGCATTAGTAAAAATCAAAAGTGCGGTAAAAGCATAATAATTAAACCGGAAAGGAGGAAAACAGAATGCCGAAAGTAGCATTGTTTAACCAAAGCGGATCTAAAGTTGGTGATATCGAACTTAATGATGCGATCTTTGGTATCGAGCCCAACCAGCACGTACTATTCGAAGCAGTAGTAATGCAAAGAGCTTCATTACGTCAAGGGACTCATAAAACTAAAATTCGTTCTGAAGTAGCGGGCGGAGGACGTAAACCATGGCGCCAAAAAGGCACAGGCCGTGCACGTCAAGGTTCTATCCGTTCACCACAATGGCGCGGAGGCGGTACTGTATTTGGTCCTGTACCACGCAGCTACAGCTACAAACTACCTAAAAAGGTTCGCCGTCTGGCAATCAAATCTGCGTTATCTTCTAAAGTGTTAGAAGAAAACATCCTAGTATTAGAAGGCCTTGCTTTCGAAGCGCCTAAAACAAAAGACTTTAAAGGTGTATTAACTGGTCTTTCTGTTGATTCTAAAGCACTTATCGTAACTGCTGACCTAGATGAGAACGTAGCATTATCTGCTCGTAATATTCCTGGTGTAACAGTTGTATCTGCTTCTGGAATCACTGTTTTAGATGTTTTAAACCATGATAAGCTTATCATGACGAAAGCAGCGGTTGAAAAAGTAGAGGAGGTGCTTGCATAATGGATGCACGCGAAATCATTAAGCGCCCCGTAATCACTGAACGTTCTACTGATATTATGGCTGATAAAAAATATACGTTCGAAGTTGACGTACGAGCTAACAAAACTCAAGTTAAAGACGCTGTTGAAGAAATCTTTGGCGTTAAAGTTGAGAAAGTTAACATCATGAACTACAAAGGCAAGTTCAAGCGTATGGGCAAATTCGGCGGTTACACTAACAAACGCCGTAAAGCGATCGTTAAATTAACAGCTGAAAGCCAAGAAATCGAGCTTTTTGAAGCTTAATAACTATAACTAGAAGAGGAGGGAAACGAAATGGCGATTAAAAAGTATAAACCTACCTCTAATGGTCGTCGCGGCATGACGGTTTCTGATTTCGCAGAAATCACGACTAACCAACCAGAAAAGTCTTTACTTGCTCCTTTAAAGAGAAAAGGCGGCCGTAACAACCAAGGTAAGTTGACAGTTCGTCATCAAGGCGGCGGTCATAAACGTCAATATCGTATCATCGATTTTAAACGTACAAAAGATGGCATTCCAGGACGCGTTGCCACAATCGAATATGATCCAAACCGCTCTGCAAATATTGCACTAATTAACTATGTAGATGGAGAAAAGCGCTACATCCTTGCACCTAAGAACTTACAGGTAGGCATGGAAGTAATGTCTGGTCCTGAAGCAGATATCAAAGTGGGTAATGCACTTCCACTAGTTAACATTCCAGTGGGTACTGTAATCCACAACATCGAATTAAAACCTGGTAAAGGCGGGCAATTAGTACGTTCTGCTGGTACTTCTGCACAAGTTCTTGGCAAAGAAGGCAAGTACGTATTAGTTCGTTTAAACTCTGGTGAAGTTCGCATGATTCTTGCTGAGTGCCGTGCGACTGTAGGTCAAGTCGGTAACGAGCAGCACGAGCTTATTAACATTGGTAAAGCAGGTCGTTCACGCTGGTTAGGCAAGCGCCCAACTGTACGTGGATCTGTAATGAACCCTAACGATCACCCTCACGGTGGTGGTGAAGGACGTGCGCCAATCGGACGTAAGTCTCCAATGACTCCTTGGGGCAAACCAACACTTGGTTACAAGACTCGCAAGAAGAACAATAAATCAGATAAATTTATCGTACGTCGTCGTAAAAAATAACGGGATTGTACTACGGTTCCAATTAAGAACCGTAGAGCAATCACGAAGGGAGGTTCAATCATGGGTCGCAGCTTAAAAAAAGGACCTTTTGTTGATGAACATTTAATGACAAAGATCGAAAAGCTTAATGAAACAGATAGCAAGCAAGTTACTAAAACTTGGTCTCGCCGTTCTACGATCTTCCCACAATTCATCGGACACACAATCGCAGTTTATGATGGTCGTAAACATGTGCCTGTATACATCACTGAAGACATGGTAGGCCACAAGCTTGGAGAATTTGCTCCAACTCGTGCGTACAAAGGCCATGGCAATGATGATAAGAAAACAAGACGTTAATGAGAGGAGGGCATTCTAATGCAAGCTAAAGCTGTTGCAAGAACAGTTCGTATTGCTCCTCGTAAAGCTCGTTTAGTCGTAGATTTAATTCGAGGAAAGCAAGTAGGCGAAGCAGTAGCGATTTTAAACCTAACACCTAAAGCTGCTTCTCCAATCGTAGAGAAAGTTTTAAAATCTGCACTAGCTAACGCTGAGCACAACTACGAAATGGACGTTAACAACCTGGTAGTTGCTCAAGCATTCGTAGACGAAGGACCAACTTTAAAACGTTTCCGTCCTCGCGCTATGGGCCGTGCAAGCCAAATCAACAAGCGCACTAGCCATATTACTATCGTTTTATCAGAAAAGAAGGAGGGATAATCAGTGGGTCAAAAAGTAAATCCAGTCGGTTTGCGTGTCGGTGTCATCCGTGATTGGGAGTCAAAATGGTACGCAGGCAAAGACTATGCTGATCTTTTACACGAAGACCTTAAGGTTCGTGAGTACATCACAAAGCGCTTAAGCGATGCTTCTGTTTCTAAAGTAGAAATCGAACGTGCTGCTAATCGCCTGAACATCACTATCCACACTGCGAAACCAGGTATGGTTATCGGTAAAGGTGGTACTGAGGTTGAAGCACTTCGCAAGTCACTTAACTCATTAACTGGCAAGCGTGTTCACATCAACATCCTTGAAATTAAAAGAGCTGATATCGATGCGAAATTGGTTGCGGAAAACATTGCTCGTCAATTAGAAAACCGCGTATCATTCCGTCGTGCTCAAAAACAAACTATTCAACGTGCAATGCGCGCTGGCGCTAAAGGTATCAAAACAATGGTATCTGGTCGTTTAGGCGGTGCTGATATCGCTCGTTCAGAATCATACAGCGAAGGAACAGTTCCACTTCATACTCTTCGTGCTGATATCGATTATGCTACAGCTGAAGCTGATACAACTTACGGTAAATTGGGCGTAAAAGTATGGATCTATCGTGGAGAGGTCCTTCCTACGAAGAAGAAAACTGGGGAAGGAGGCAAATAATATGTTATTGCCAAAGCGCGTAAAATATCGTCGTGTACACCGCGGAAAAATGCGTGGTCAATCAAAAGGCGGAACTGAAGTAAACTTCGGTGAATATGGCCTTCAAGCTCTAGAAGCTTCTTGGATCACTAACCGTCAAATTGAATCTGCACGTATTGCAATGACTCGTTACATGAAACGTGGCGGTAAAGTTTGGATTCAAATTTTCCCTCACAAGCCTTACACTGCAAAGCCTCTAGAAGTCCGCATGGGTTCCGGTAAAGGTGCTCCTGAAGGATGGGTAGCAGTTGTTAAGCCTGGTAAAGTAATGTTCGAAATCGCTGGTGTATCTGAAGAGATCGCTCGTGAAGCATTACGTCTTGCATCACACAAACTTCCAGTTAAGTGCAAGTTTGTAAAACGAGAAGAAATTGGTGGTGAATCAAATGAAAGCTAATGAAATTCGTGACCTTACCACTGCCGAAATTGAACAAAAAGTTAAATCATTAAAAGAAGAGCTTTTCAACCTTCGCTTTCAATTGGCGACTGGACAACTTGAAAATACAGCTCGCATTCGTGAAGTACGCAAAGCGATTGCCCGCATGAAAACTGTTATTCGTGAAAGAGAAATCGGCTTTAGCAAGTGATATTGAGAGGAGGTTCGCACAATGAGTGAACGCAACCAACGCAAAGTTTACACTGGACGCGTCGTTTCTGACAAAATGGATAAGACAGTAACGGTTCTTGTCGAAACTTACAAAAAGCATCCACTTTACGGTAAACGCGTTAAGTACTCTAAAAAGTTCAAGGCTCATGATGAGCAAAATCAAGCAAAAACTGGCGATATCGTTCGTATTATGGAAACTCGTCCACTTTCTGCGACTAAACGCTTCCGTCTTGTAGAAGTAGTTGAAAAAGCAGTTATTATCTAATTGTTCGGTTGGGAGATTTATCCCGAAGGGAGGTTACACACATGATTCAACAAGAATCACGTTTAAAAGTTGCTGACAACTCTGGTGCTCGTGAGGTACTTACAATCAAAGTTCTTGGTGGCTCTGGCCGCAAAACTGCTAACATCGGTGATGTTATCGTTTGTACAGTGAAACAAGCAACACCAGGTGGCGTTGTTAAAAAAGGTGATGTTGTTAAAGCGGTAGTTGTTCGTACTAAGAGCGGTGTACGCCGTAATGACGGTACTTACATTCGTTTCGATGAAAACGCATGTGTAATTATTCGTGATGACAAAGGACCACGCGGAACTCGTATCTTCGGACCGGTTGCCCGTGAACTACGTGAAAACAACTTCATGAAAATTGTATCTTTAGCTCCAGAAGTACTATAAATATCAAATTAAATTGCCTTTAAGGAGGTGCGCACAGATGCATGTGAAAAAAGGTGACAAAGTAATGGTCATCTCTGGTAAGGATAAAGGCAAAACGGGCGTTATTCTTGCAGCGTTCCCTAAACAAAGCCGAGTGCTTGTTGAAGGAGTTAACATTGTAAAGAAACACTCTAAGCCTTCTCAGATGAACCCGCAAGGCGGAATCATCAGCCAAGAGGCACCTGTTCATGTATCAAACGTTATGCCTGTTGATCCTAAATCTGGTGAACCAACTCGTGTAGGCTATAAAACGGTTGATGGCAAAAAAGTACGTGTTGCAACAAAATCCGGTGAAGTTCTAGATAAATAGTTTAAAGAAGAAGGGAGGTACAATGAATGAACCGCCTAAAAGAAAAGCATTCAAAAGAAATTACTCCTGCTCTAATGAGCAAGTTTAGCTATAAATCAGTTATGCAAGTACCTAAGCTTGAAAAAATCGTTATCAACATGGGTGTTGGTGACGCTGTTCAAAACGCAAAAGCACTAGATAAAGCTGTTGAGGAATTAACTTTGATCACTGGTCAAAAGCCGGTTATCACTCGTGCTAAGAAATCAATCGCTGGCTTCCGTCTTCGTGAAGGTATGCCAATCGGTGCGAAAGTTACTCTTCGTGGAGAGCGCATGTATGAGTTCTTTGATAAGTTAGTATCTGTATCTCTTCCACGTGTACGTGACTTCCGCGGTATCTCTAAGAAGTCATTTGACGGCCGTGGTAACTATACTCTAGGTGTCAAAGAACAGTTGATCTTCCCTGAGATTGATTACGATAAAGTAAGCAAAGTTCGTGGTATGGATATCGTTATCGTAACTACAGCTAACACTGATGAAGAAGCTCGTGAACTTTTAACTCAATTTGGAATGCCATTCCAAAAGTAATCGCTAAATAGAGGGAGGCGAAAACGTGGCTAAAAAGTCAATGATTGCGAAGCAAAAACGCACGCCTAAACACAAGGTACAGGAGTACACTCGCTGCGAACGCTGCGGACGTCCACATTCTGTATACCGTAAATTTAAGCTTTGTCGTATTTGTTTCCGTGAATTAGCATATAAAGGACAAATTCCTGGCGTGAAAAAAGCTAGCTGGTAAAACCCAAGCATGGGAAGGAGGTAAAAACAATGGTCATGACAGATCCAATTGCAGACTTGCTTACTCGCATCCGTAATGCGAACATGGTTCGTCACGAAAAATTAGAAGTTCCTGCTTCTAACATCAAGAAAGAAATTGCTGAGATCTTAAAGCGTGAAGGTTTTGTACGTGATGTTGAGCTTATCGAGGATAACAAGCAAGGCATCATCCGCATTTTCCTAAAATACGGTGCAAACAACGAACGCGTTATCACTGGTCTAAAGCGTATCAGTAAGCCTGGTCTTCGTGTATACGCAAAGGCTGATGAAGTACCTCGTGTACTTAACGGTCTTGGAATCGCACTAGTTTCTACTTCTCAAGGCGTTATCACTGATAAAGAAGCCCGCGCTAAACAAGTCGGCGGAGAAGTATTAGCATACGTTTGGTAATAGAGTTTTTCATGAATGGAGGTGCAATTTAATGTCTCGTATAGGTAAAAAACCAATTGAAATTCCAACTGGTGTTACTGTTACTAACGACAATAACACTGTTACTGTGAAGGGTCCTAAAGGTGAACTTTCCCGTTCATTCAACCAGGATATCGAAATCAAGGTGGAAGACAACGTAATCAACGTTTCCCGTCCATCTGATGCGAAAGAACACCGCGCATTGCACGGAACTACTCGCGCACTTCTAGCTAACATGGTTGAAGGTGTGTCAAAAGGATTTGAAAGAGGTCTAGAGCTTATCGGTGTCGGTTACCGTGCTCAAAAACAAGGCAAAAAGCTTGTTTTAAACGTTGGTTACTCTCATCCTGTTGAAATCGAACCTGAAGAAGGTATTGAAGTTGAAGTTCCTTCTAACACAAAGATCATTGTTAAAGGTACTAACAAAGAGCGCGTTGGCGCATTGGCTGCCAACATCCGTGATGTTCGTCCTCCAGAGCCTTACAAAGGTAAAGGTATCCGCTATGAAGGCGAATATGTTCGTCGTAAAGAAGGTAAAACTGGTAAGTAATGCCGCTTAGGTAAACGAAAGGAGTGACCGAAATGATTACGAAGGCTGATAAAAATGCGGTTCGTAAGAAAAGACATGCTCGTGTGCGTGCGAAACTTTCTGGAACTGCGGCTCGTCCTCGTTTAAATGTGTATCGTTCAAACAAGCACATTTATGCTCAACTTATTGATGATGTAAACGGAGTTACTGTAGCAAGTGCTTCTACACAAGATAAAGAAGTGAACCTTGATGCAACAAGCAACGTTGATGCAGCAGTTAAGGTCGGAGAATTAGTTGCAAAGCGCGCAATCGAAAAAGGCGTAAAAGCTGTCGTTTTCGATCGTGGTGGCTATCTATATCATGGACGTGTTCAGGCATTAGCTGATGCAGCACGTGAAAATGGTTTAGAATTTTAATAGACAAAGGAGGGACACAAAAAGATGCGTCGTATTGATCCAAACAAACTTGAACTTGAAGAGCGCGTAGTTACGGTTAATCGTGTAGCAAAGGTTGTTAAAGGTGGACGTCGTTTTCGTTTCTCTGCTCTTGTAGTAGTAGGTGACAAAAACGGTCACGTTGGCTTTGGTACAGGTAAAGCACAGGAAGTTCCTGAAGCGATCCGCAAAGCTATTGAAGATGCTAAGAAAAACTTAGTCGAAGTACCTATGGTTGGAACTACAATTCCTCACCAGGTAATCGGTCACTTCGGTGCTGGAGAAATCCTACTTAAGCCTGCTTCTGAAGGTACTGGAGTAATCGCCGGAGGTCCAGTTCGTGCGGTTCTAGAATTAGCTGGTGTTGGTGATATCCTATCTAAATCTTTAGGTACTAACACACCAATCAACATGGTTCGCGCCACTTTGAACGGTTTAACTCAATTAAAACGTGCTGAGGACGTAGCGAAATTACGTGGTAAATCAGTAGAAGAACTGTTAGGATAAGGAGGGATATCAAATGGCGAATAAACTAGAAGTAACCCTCACTCGCAGCGTGATTGGTCGCCCGCAAGACCAGCGCGAAACAGTTAAGGCTCTTGGCTTACGCAAAATGCACCAAACAGTTGAGCATCAAGATAATCCTGCTATCCGCGGAATGATCAACAAAGTTGCTCACCTTGTTGTGGTAAAAGAAAAATAAATCTATTCTTCTACAAATAAGGAGGTGCCAACATGAAACTTCATGAATTAAAGCCTGCAGAAGGTTCTCGTGGGGAACGCAAACGCAAAGGCCGTGGTATCGGTTCCGGTAATGGTAAAACTGCTGGTAAGGGTCATAAAGGTCAAAACGCTCGTTCTGGCGGCGGTGTCCGTCCTGGATTCGAGGGTGGTCAAACACCTTTATTCCAACGCTTGCCTAAACGCGGTTTCACTAACATCAACCGTAAAGAGTACGCGATTGTGAACCTTGATGCTTTAAACCGTTTCGAAGATGGAGCTGAAGTAACTCCTGAGCTTCTTATCGAAACTGGTGTAGTAAGCAACGAAAAAGCAGGAATCAAGATTCTTGCAAAAGGCAAAGTTGAGAAAAAGCTTACAGTAAAAGCTCATAAATTCTCCTCTGCTGCAAAGGAAGCTATTGAAGCTGCCGGCGGTCAAACTGAGGTGATTTAATGTTTCAGACAATCTCCAATTTTATGCGTGTGGGTGATATAAGACGAAAGATTATTTTCACCCTTTTAATGCTGATTGTATTTCGCATCGGTACATTTATCCCTGTACCGGGCGTAAATGCAGAGCTATTAAAAGCCCAGGATGAACTAAATGTATTCGGTGTTCTGAATACATTCGGCGGCGGGGCGCTCCTGAACTTCTCAATCCTTGCAATGGGTATCATGCCGTATATTACGGCATCCATCATTGTGCAGCTTCTGCAGATGGATGTTGTTCCTAAGTTTACGGAATGGTCAAAGCAGGGTGATGTCGGACGCCGTAAGCTAGCTCAGTTTACCCGTTACTTTACTATCGTGCTTGGTTTTATCCAGGCTCTCGGTATGTCTTATGGGTTTAATAACCTAGCAGGCGGAATGCTGATTGAGAATCCGGGAATCACGTCTTATCTATTGATTGCCGTAGTATTGACTGCCGGAACTGCATTTCTAATGTGGCTTGGTGAGCAGATTACGTCAAAAGGTGTTGGCAATGGTATTTCCATCCTTATCTTTGCTGGTATCGTAGCTGGGATTCCTTCAACGGTTAACCAGATTTACGCTCAGCAGTTTGAAAATGCTGGAGAGCAGCTATTCCTTCGCATCGTGACAGTCGTGCTTATATTAATTGCAGTCATTGCTATTGTTGTAGGAACGATCTTCATCCAACAGGCATTAAGAAAAATTCCTATTCAATATGCTAAGCGTGTAACAGCAGGAAATAATTCTGCTGGCGGACAATCAACTCATCTTCCGTTAAAAGTTAATGCAGCTGGTGTAATTCCAGTAATCTTTGCGATTTCATTCATCATTACGCCAAGAACCATTGCCGGTTTCTTTGAGCAGAATGATGTGACGCTATGGATTCAAAGAATATTTGACTATACGTCTCCAATCGGAATGGTCATCTATAGTGCATTAATCATTGCTTTTACTTATTTCTATGCTTTCATTCAGGTGAACCCCGAACAAGTTGCGGAAAACCTGAAGAAGCAGGGCGGTTATATCCCGGGCATCCGTCCAGGAAATAACACGCAGGAATATCTGACTCGCGTCTTATACCGTTTAACCTTGGTTGGAGCTCTCTTCTTGACAGTGATTTCAATCCTGCCGGTTTTCTTCATCAATATCGCTGGATTGCCTGAATCTGCGCAAATTGGAGGCACAAGCCTGCTGATCGTAGTCGGTGTTGCACTGGAAACGATGAAGCAGCTTGAAGCACAGCTGGTTAAGCGTCATTATAAAGGTTTCATTAAATAATTTGGTTGTAGGGGACGCATGTTCCCTTATACCATTTAGAGACTAGGGGGAAATTGACGTGAATTTAGTTTTAATGGGGCTCCCTGGTGCCGGTAAAGGTACACAAGCCGAGAAGATCGTCCAAAAATACGGCATCCCTCATATCTCTACCGGAGATATGTTCCGTGCGGCTATTAAAGACGAAACGGACCTAGGCCTTAAAGCAAAATCATTCATGGATAAAGGCGAGCTTGTTCCTGATGAGGTAACAATCGGCATTGTGCGTGAACGATTAAGCAAGGATGATTGCGAAAAAGGCTTTTTGCTGGATGGCTTCCCAAGAACGGTTGCCCAAGCAGATGCCCTTGAAAACATCCTTTCTGATTTAGACAAGAAAATTGATTATGTTATTAATATTGATGTCGATCAGAGTATCCTAATGGAGCGTCTTACAGGACGCCGCATCTGTAAAGACTGCGGAGCTACTTATCATCTAGTATTCAATCCGCCAGCGAAAGACGGAGTGTGCGATCGCTGCGGCGGTGAGCTTTATCAGCGTGCTGATGATAATGAAGCGACTGTCCAGAATCGACTTGACGTTAATATTAAACAAACAAAACCGTTGCTTGATTTCTACGAAACGAAAGGTTATCTGCGCAATATTGACGGTCAGCAGGATATTAATAAAGTATTTTCTGATCTTGATGCATTGCTCGGGGGTTTACAATGATCATTTGCAAAACCCCGCGTGAGCTTGAAATAATGCGTGAGGCCGGCAGAATCGTAGCACTTACACATCAGGAACTGAAAAAACATATTGCACCCGGAATCACAACCCGCGAACTGGATGATATTGCTGACCGGTTTATCCGTAAATACGATGCAATCCCATCGTTCAAAGGGTATAATGGTTTCCGCGGCAGCATCTGTGCTTCAGTTAACGATGAACTTGTTCATGGCATTCCTGGTGATCGAGTTTTAAATGACGGTGATATAATCAGCATTGATATCGGTGCTAAATATAACGGTTATCATGGTGACTCAGCCTGGACATATGCTGTTGGCCAAATTGATGAGGAAGCCGAGCGTCTGATGGATGTGACAGAAGAATCATTATATAAGGGCCTTGAAGAAGCTAAACCGGGTGAGCGCTTGTCGAACATCTCCCATGCTATCCAAACGTATGCGGAATCTAATGGCTTTTCCATTGTACGCGAGTATGTCGGCCACGGAGTAGGGCAAGACTTACATGAGGATCCTCAAATTCCTCATTATGGACCGCCTAACAGAGGGCCGCGCTTAAAGCCGGGAATGGTACTTGCAATTGAACCTATGGTGAATGCAGGAAGTCGTTATGTTAAAACCTTAGCCGATAACTGGACAGTTGTCACAGTTGACGGTAAAAGGTGTGCGCATTTTGAGCATACTATAGCGATCACTGAATCCGGTTATGAAATACTGACAAAAGCCTAAGGTGCAGGTGATTCCATTGGTTGGTTCTGATACGAATCCGCAGCCTGGTCAAATTGTTTTGATCAAAAGTGGGCGAGATGCTGGTCAATATGCTATAATTATAAGGTTGTTGGATGAAAGATATGTTATACTTGCTGACGGCGGCAAGAAGAAATTCGACCGCCCGAAGAAAAAGAACGTTCAGCATCTGCAATTGTTTAATTATATCTCTCCAGAAGTTCAGACCAGTCTCGAGGAGACCGGCCGTGTAACAAACGGAAAGTTGCGCTTTGCGCTTGCAAAGTATGTAAATGAATTCGTATATGACATGAAGAAGGGAGAATAAAGTTCAATGGCGAAAGACGATGTAATCGAAATAGAAGGCACAGTTGTTGATACTTTGCCAAATGCAATGTTTAAGGTAGAATTAGAAAATGGTCATACAGTGCTAGCTCATGTATCCGGTAAGATCCGCATGCACTTCATCCGTATTTTACCTGGAGATAAAGTAACAGTTGAGCTGTCTCCATATGATTTAACACGCGGTAGAATCACATATCGTTTTAAATAATCATTGCACTCCGTACTATTAAGGAGGTTAGGATAATGAAAGTAAGACCATCAGTTAAACCAATCTGCGAAAAGTGTAAAGTTATCCGCAGACGTGGAAAAGTAATGGTTATCTGTGAAAACCCTAAACATAAACAAAAACAAGGTTAATTTGAAGGAGGTGCGCTTATACAATGGCACGTATTGCTGGTGTAGATGTTCCACGTGAAAAACGTGTAGTAATCTCATTAACTTATATCTTTGGTATTGGTAAATCTACAGCTCAGAAAGTTTTGGCTGAAGCTGGTGTTTCTGAAGACACTCGTGTTCGTGATCTTACAGAAGACGAACTTAACAAAATCCGTGACATCATCGACAAATTGAAAGTTGAAGGTGACCTTCGCCGTGAGGTTTCTCTAAACATCAAACGTCTAATGGAGATCGGAAGCTATCGCGGTCTACGTCATCGCCGTGGTTTACCGGTTCGCGGACAAAACACAAAAAACAACGCTCGTACACGCAAAGGTCCTCGTAAGACTGTAGCGAACAAGAAGAAATAATCGGTAAAGGAGGTAACTTTAAATGGCTCGTAAAACTAATACACGTAAGCGTCGTGTGAAAAAGAATATTGAACAGGGTATTGCACATATCCGTTCTACTTTCAACAACACAATCGTAACTATCACTGATGTTCATGGAAATGCTATTTCATGGTCAAGTGCTGGAGCTCTTGGATTTAGAGGTTCTCGTAAATCTACTCCATTCGCAGCACAAATGGCAGCTGAAACTGCAGCTAAAACTTCCCAGGAACACGGTATGAAATCCCTTGAAGTAACTGTTAAAGGACCTGGTGCAGGACGTGAAGCTGCTATCCGTGCTCTTCAAGCTGCTGGTCTAGAAGTTACTGCTATCAGAGACGTAACTCCAGTTCCTCATAACGGATGTCGTCCACCAAAACGCCGCCGTGTATAATTTTTCTGTATAGAATTTGTATCCTTGTCTATAATGGGATATGATACTAATTTTTAGTTATACAGAACAATTATTCCAGTTGTTGTGCACAAAACGGGAACGTATACATGGGGGAATTTCGGTTAGAGATTGCTAGCCGGGGTTTCGACGTTTTGAAGGAGGGTATATTTTGATGATCGAAATAGAAAAACCAAAAATCGAAACGGTTGAGATCAGCGATGATGCCAAGTACGGCAAGTTCGTCGTCGAGCCACTTGAGCGTGGATATGGTACAACTTTGGGTAACTCCTTACGTCGTATCCTTTTATCCTCACTCCCAGGTGCCGCTGTCACATCGATCCAAATTGATGGGGTACTTCATGAGTTCTCAACAATTGAAGGCGTCGTAGAAGATGTAACATCTATCATTTTAAACATTAAAAAACTAGCACTTAAAATCTACTCTGATGAAGAAAAAACATTGGAAATCGATGTTCAGGGTGAAGGTGTAGTGAAGGCAGCTGACGTAACACATGACAGCGATGTTGAAATCCTAAATCCGGATCTTCATATTGCTACTCTTGGTTCGAATGCCCATCTGCGCATGCGTTTAACTGCAAAACGCGGACGAGGCTATACACCAGCTGACCAAAACAAGAGAGAAGATCAGCCAATTGGTGTGATTCCGATCGATTCTATCTACACTCCAGTAGCCCGTATTTCCTACCAGGTAGAGAATACACGTGTGGGTCAAATGACTAACTATGATAAGTTAACATTCGATGTTTGGACTGACGGCAGTACAGGTCCTCAAGATGCGGTTGCACTTGGAGCGAAGATCTTAACTGAGCATTTGAATATCTTTGTCGGTTTAACGGATGAAGCTCAAAATGCAGAAATCATGGTTGAAAAAGAAGAAGACCAAAAAGAGAAAGTACTTGAGATGACAATTGAAGAACTTGACTTGTCTGTACGTTCTTACAACTGCTTAAAGCGCGCTGGCATCAATACTGTTCAGGAATTAGCTAATAAGACTGAAGAGGATATGATGAAGGTCCGCAACCTTGGCAGAAAGTCACTTGAGGAAGTAAAACATAAATTAGAAGATCTTGGACTGGGCTTACGCAAAGACGATTGATTAATTAATTGATAATCTATATGTTTGCTTTCAGCAGATCGAATGACTTCAACAAAGGAGGGAAACTTTCATGGGATACAGAAAGTTAGGACGCACTAGCTCACAACGTAAAGCTATGCTGCGTGACTTAGCAACAGATCTAATCATCAATGAGCGCATCGAAACAACTGAAGCTCGTGCGAAAGAACTTCGTTCAGTTGTTGAGAAAATGATCACTCTTGGAAAGCGCGGCGACTTGCATGCACGCCGTCAAGCAGCTGCATTTGTTCGCAACGAGGTAGCTAACGCTGAAACTGACCAGGATGCTGTTCAAAAATTATTCAGCGACATCGCAACTCGTTATGAAGAGCGTCAAGGCGGATACACTCGTATTATGAAACTTGGACCTCGTCGTGGAGACGGTGCGCCAATGGTAATCATCGAGTTAGTATAATTTTTTTAGGAAAGGGCGCGGGACGGTTTCAATGAACTTGTTCTTTGCCCTTTTTCTATAAAAGCGGCTGTTTCCTTAATTTGTATGGAGCGCCGAAATCAGGCCAATAACGAGCGTTACGATGAGCATGTACAGCAAGTAAACAGGAATGGATGAGCAATAGATTCCCCATTGCCTGGTATATGACTCGTCTAGCTCATGCACCTCTTCCGGAAATAAGAAATGCGCCCGGCAGTTTCCTGCCTGACGGAAAGAGGTGCAGGCTTTTTTAAATTTAGTATGTTCATAACCAGAAGAAAACCGGGGTCTCTGAACATATTTATACAATAGCAAGAACCAACGACCATACTGCGTCAGTATGAGCTTTTAATAGGGAGGCATAATAGGCATCCAATAAGCTTAGATAGCAGAAATCCAGATTTTCTTGTGTATTATTACAAGTGTGGGAGAATGGTATCATTCAACGCTTGCTATCCGGTAACATAACCTATTATCGAACTATTTAAAGCTCGCCAAAAATGGCGGGTTTTTTCATTATAAGAGCAGAGCTGAAATAGAGAAGCAGAGCTGAGAGGAGGACTTCACTTGAACGAGCCGCTGGTAGAATTGAAAAATGTTTCGTTTAAATATGATGCAGAAGCTTCATATGCGCTGGACAATATCTCTTTTAATATCTTTAAAGGGGAATGGCTTGCAATAGTTGGGCATAATGGTTCCGGAAAATCAACACTTGCTAAATTGCTTAATGGCCTGCACTTTCCTCTGCAAGGCAGCATTAGAGTAGGCGGCATTTCATTGAGCGAAGATACGGTTTGGGAAACGAGAAAGAAGATTGGTATGGTTTTTCAAAATCCGGATAACCAGTTTGTTGGAACGACTGTAAGGGATGATGTGGCTTTTGGTTTAGAAAACCATGGAATTGAAAGACATGACATGGTTCAGCGTGTTGCCCAATCATTGGAAAAGGTCAAAATGACATCATTTCTTAATCAAGAGCCGCACCATCTTTCCGGCGGCCAGAAGCAAAGGGTAGCCATAGCCGGCGTTATCGCCTTAAGGCCGGATATTATTATTCTCGACGAGTCAACCTCTATGCTGGACCCAAGAGGGCGTGAAGAGGTGTTGGAGACCGTCAGAGAGCTCAAGCGGGATTATCATATGACGGTCATCTCCATCACTCATGATCTGGAGGAGGCGGCAAAGGCTGATCGCATCATAGTCATGAATAAAGGCAAGTTATATCGGGAAGGCACGCCAGAGGAAATTTTTCAAATGGATGAGGAGCTTGTAAAGCTGGGCCTGGATATTCCTTTCCCTGTGAAGCTGAGCAAGGAATTAAGAGAAAAAGGGCTGCCGTTATCCAGGCATTATTTATCTGAAGAAGAGTTGGTGGAAGAATTATGGACATCTCACTCCAAAATGTAGAATACCGTTATCAGGTTAATACGCCATTTGAACGTCTCGCCATAAAGGATGTCTCCATCGATATTCCATCAGGCACATTTCTCGCGATCATTGGTCATACCGGTTCAGGCAAATCGACCGTCCTTCAGCATTTAAATGCCCTGCTTAAGCCGACAGATGGCCAGGTAGTGATCGGGGAGCGGTCGATCACACCGGAAAAGAAACAAAAGAACCTGAAGGAAATCCGCCAAAGGGTCGGCATCGTATTTCAATTTCCTGAACATCAGCTGTTTGAGGAAACAGTTGAGAAAGATATTTGCTTTGGACCGATCAACTTTGGAGTGTCAGAAGAGGAAGCCAAAAAAAGAGCCAGAGCAGCTCTAGCCCAGGTGGGCCTGCCGGAAGAAATTTTAAGCAAGTCCCCATTTGACCTGTCAGGCGGTCAAATGCGACGTGTAGCCATAGCAGGAGTGCTGGCAATGGAGCCTGATGTCATTGTCCTGGACGAGCCTACTGCGGGACTTGATCCACGTGGCCGGAAGGAAATCATGGATATGTTCTACAGCCTGCATGAGACAAGGGGACTTTCGACAGTACTTGTGACACATAGCATGGAGGATGCTTCTCGCTATGCTGATCAGATTGTCATCATGCATAACGGTGAAGTGTACAAAAAAGGGACACCCAAAGAAATTTTTTCTTCTCCGGAAGGCTTGCTTAAGCTTGGACTCGATGTTCCGGAGGTTGTCCGCTTTCAGCTGAAAATGGAAAAATCGCTTAACATCCGTCTTTCTAAGACGTGCCTGACTATGGATGAGCTGACGGATGAGATTGCTGCTGTGATGAAGAGGGGGACAGATGCATGATGGACAAAATGATTTTTGGGCGCTATGTTCCGGCTGAGTCTGTCATCCATAGGATGGACCCTCGTTCAAAGCTTGTCCTTATTTTCTTATTCGTGTGCATTGTCTTTCTGGCAAATAATTTGCTGACATATGGATTGCTGACGATTTATACCTTTTTTATGATTGCTTTATCTAAAGTGCCGATCCGGTTTATCTATACAGGATTAAAGCCGGTCCTGCTGCTTGTTATTTTTACTTTATTTCTTCATTTGTTTTTGACAAAAGAGGGGGATGTTCTCTTCCAGTTTGGATGGATTACGATCTATGAAGAAGGTCTGAGACAGGGGATTTTCATCTCTCTGCGTTTTTTTCTGCTCATTCTGATGACTTCTATTCTGACTTTGACCACGACTCCTATTGAAATTACGGATGGTCTGGAAAGTCTGCTCAATCCATTAAATAAATTCAAGTTTCCGGTGCATGAACTGGCTTTGATGATGTCGATTTCTCTCCGCTTCATTCCGACACTCATGCAGGAAACCGATAAAATTATGAAGGCCCAGACAGCCAGAGGGGCCGATTTTACAAGCGGTCCGATTAAAGACCGTGTTAAAGCCATTATTCCTCTTTTAATTCCTTTGTTTGTCAGTTCGTTCAAACGGGCAGAAGAGCTTGCTGTGGCGATGGAATCACGGGGCTATAGAGGCGGGGAAGGCAGAACGAAATACAGGCAGCTTAACTGGGGTCTGAAGGATACATCGATGCTCGCCATGCTTGCAGCTCTCACCCTGGTGTTAATCCTGCTGAGATCATAAACGGGGTGGCCTTATGCAAAGATTTAAATGTATTGTGACATATGACGGAACCCTTTTTGCAGGCTACCAGGTGCAGCCTGGGAAGCGGACTGTGCAGGGAGAGCTGGAACGGACCTTAAAGAAGCTTCATAAAGGAAAAGACATTAGGGTGACTGCTTCAGGAAGAACCGATGCAGGTGTCCATGCAAGGGGGCAGGTGATTCACTTCGATTCCCCTTTGAACATTCCGATTGAAAAATGGGATATTGCCCTTAATTCCCTGCTGCCGGATGATGTGGCCATCATCGGGACGGAGACAGTGCCTAACGACTTCCATGCCCGGTTTGATGCGAATGGGAAGGAGTATCGGTACTTCGTGCACCGATCAACCAGGAGAGATCCGTTTAAACGCCATTATGCCTATCAATACCCCTATGCCTTAAATATGGATGCTATCAGACAGGCAGCGGCGGATTTAATAGGGACACATGATTTTACAAGCTTCTGCTCCGCTAAGACGGAAGTGGCAGATAAAGTCAGGGAACTTCAGGAGATAGATGTGCGTGAAGAAGGGGATATGCTCATCTTCCGATTTAGAGGCACTGGATTCTTATATAATATGGTCCGGATTCTGACCGGCACCCTTTTGGAAGTCGGCTCAGGGGAAAGAGACCCCGGATCCATGCCAGCAGCCCTAAAGGAAAAAAACAGGTCAGCTGCAGGAAAAACAGCACCTCCCCAAGGTTTATATTTGTGGAAAGTTTTTTATTAAAATTTTGGAAAAAACATTTGAGGAACCGCGGGGGCGCGTTGTAAAGCCAAACTCGTTTGAAAAAAGATTTTAAAACAACTAAACCAGGTGTAACATTCGCTTGACATTAGACTGTCAAAGTTATATTATAGCATATGGTATTATTATTAAAACCACGATAAGCCCCGGAACTTATTGTGTCGAATAGATAAACCAAAAATGATTATGAATGGAACTATTAGGAGGGAAACTGATGCGTACAACGTTTATGGCGAATTCAAACAATATCGAACGTAAATGGTACGTGATTGATGCTGAAGGCAAAACTCTTGGTCGTCTTGCTAGTGAAGTAGCGTCAATCCTACGTGGTAAACATAAACCAACTTATACACCACATGTTGATACTGGTGATCATGTAATTCTTATCAACGCTTCAAAAATCGAACTTACTGGGAAAAAGCTTACTGACAAGATCTACTACCGTCACAGCATGCACCCAGGCGGTCTAAAATCAAGAACTGCTCTTGAAATGCGTACAAACTACCCTGAGAGAATGCTTGAGCTTGCTATCAAAGGCATGCTTCCAAAGAACTCTCTTGGCCGTCAAATGTTCAAGAAATTACACGTATATGCTGGTAGCGAACATAAGCACCAAGCACAACAACCTGAAGTTTACGAACTTCGTGGATAATTTTTAGGGAGGTTATTAACTTGGCACAGGTTCAATATATTGGTACTGGTCGTCGTAAGAGCTCCGTTGCACGTGTTCGTTTAGTTCCAGGCGACGGTAAAATCATCATCAATGGTCGTGAAATCACAGATTACATTCCTTTTGCAGCTTTACGTGAAGTTGTAAAACAGCCGCTTGTAGCTACTGAAACAGTTAACAGCTACGACATTCTTGTAAATGTAAACGGCGGTGGATACACTGGTCAAGCTGGCGCAATCCGCCACGGCATCGCTCGTGCATTGCTTCAAGCTGATCCTGAATTCCGTCCAACATTAAAGCGCGCAGGACTATTAACTCGTGACGCACGTATGAAAGAGCGTAAGAAATACGGTCTTAAAGGTGCTCGTCGTGCTCCTCAGTTCTCAAAGCGTTAATTATCAGCGTTTCAAAGACTCTTTTCACTTCTGTGGAAAGGGTCTTTTTTTTGTTTAAAATATACTTTCAAACAAATTTGCCCACCAATCATAGCTCTAGTATTCGTTACATGTGAGCGGATATTCATTGTCAATATCTGATTGACCTGGAATCATCCTGGAAGGAAAGCAACTCATATCATTTATGAGGATTTATCCTGAGTATTGTTTCTGGTTCATATCCCCAATTCCCCAACCATGTGCTCGTTTCTGTGCAAATAAGGAGACATGGGTTCCCTCTTTAGAAATTTATTTCTATTTCATCAAACTGTACAAGCAATTTAAATATTTTTGAATATCATTTATAAACAATTTAGAAAGGATGATAAGATGAAACATTATATCGTCCCTCCTTCTTGGCCAAATTCTATTTCAACGGGATGCTGTATTCTAAAACCGCCTAGCCAAACATGTGATTGTCCACCTGGACCGCAGGGACCGCCAGGACCAGAAGGACCACAGGGGATACAAGGTCCAGAAGGACCAGAAGGACCACAGGGGGTACAAGGACCAGAAGGACCACAGGGGGTACAAGGACCAGAAGGACCACAGGGGGTACAAGGACCAGAAGGGCCAGAAGGACCACAGGGGATACAAGGTCCAGAAGGGCCGGAAGGACCACAGGGGATACAGGGACCAGAAGGGCCAGAAGGACCACAGGGGATACAGGGACCACCAGGACCTCCAGGACCCGGATTAACTGGCTTTCAAATAGTGACACAATCTATCACTTCGACAGCTGGAGTCGCGACCCTTACTATTACTTGTCCACTTAATAATATTGCGATATCTGCTGGATTTTCTATAGCTGGAGGTAATCAAGTTAGAATAACTCAAATGCAGCCGGTTGGCACTCCCCCTAATCAATGGATTTTTCGAGCAGAAGGTCAAGGTGCTCAACAGTTCACACTATCCGGTTTTGTTATTTGTGCACAAATCGTTTAACTAGCTGAAGTAATTATAAAAACGGTGGTAAGTTAACAACAGATGATAAGTATCGAAAAGTACAGGAATAAATTGTAGAATACAAATTCAAACAAGATATTAATACAAACAAGGTATTCTTAATTAAGGCCCTTCCCTAAATGGGGTAAGGGTTATTTATTGTGACTACGGATGATAGGGGATAGGGAGGGGTATACGACAAACTGACATCTCCGCAGACAGGAAAGAGCAGGAACCGGTTCGCTTCCACGATATGGGCTGACAATAAATACAGGTGGCCTGACGCCAGCAGGTGTTTACTAACGTCTGATCTGCTGTTTACAAGCACCGTCAACTTTAGCTCAGCCGGCTGGCGGGGCTAATTCCTGTATCAGCGAAAAAATTGGAAATTATATTATTGCAAATATCGGGCTGAGAGAGGATTATTCACGCTGAGAGAGCATCAGCGGAGCTCAGACTGTATATGTTAGCGTTTTCATTCACTATCTCGCCTATATCCTCCCGTCTTTCCCTAATACCCTTGAATCTGTATTTGAGCATGTTACGATAGATACCGTTGATAAAATACGAACGGTTATACGAACAGTTTTTCATTTAAAGGAGGATGTCCATGTTAGCCAATAAAACAATCGCATTTTTAGGAGCAGGGTCAATGGCGGAATCAATGATTTCAGGAGTCATTACAGCTGAAAAAATGTCACCTGATCGGGTTTTTGTAACGAACAGAAGCAATGCAGACAGATTGGAAGAGATTCAAGACTTGTATGGTGTAAGTGCCATGCCGCAAAACGAAATCCCCTTTGAGGAAATTGATTTATTTATTTTAGCTATGAAGCCAAAAGGGGCAGAAGAAGCCCTTCTTTCGATTAAAGACAAATTATATCCCGGTCAGGTGATTCTTTCTGTTTTGGCAGGCATAACAACAGAGTTCATGGAAGAGCATTTAAATCCCGGACAGCAGGTAGTGCGTGTGATGCCGAATACTTCAAGCATGATTCAGGAATCTGCTACTGCTGTTGTCGCAGGAAAGAATACGAGCATGGCCAATGTGGAAATGGTTAAGGAATTGCTGGAATGCATGGGGGAAGTTTATATCATCGATGAAGACCAAATGGATGTTTTTACGGGATTAGCCGGAAGCGGGCCTGCTTACTTCTATTATCTGATGGAAAACATGGAGCAGGTAGGGGTACAAAATGGAATGGATGAAAAGACTGTCCGCAAAATTGTTGCCCAGACGATTTTTGGAGCAGCGAAGATGGTGCTTGAAAAAGAAGAAGCGCCAACTTCTCTAAGAGAGAAAGTGACCTCTCCAAATGGCACGACCGCCTCAGGACTCGAAGCCTTAAGGAGATACAACGGAGGCGAAGCCATCACACAGGCAGTTGAGCATGCCGCCAAACGTTCGAAGGAAATCAGCAAAGAGCTGGAAGACGCCCTTGTCACTTCCTAAGGGAAAAGGATTTACAAGTTTACAGGAGGTATTGGATGTTGATTAACGAAAAGCAGATAAAAAGAGTTGTTATTAAGATTGGGAGCAGCTCATTAACAAGCATGCACGGGGAGATTAGCCGCAGAAAGCTTGAAAAGTTTGCTGAGCAAATTGTCGAGCTGAAGGATGCCGGCTATGAAACAGCCGTTGTGTCATCAGGTGCTGTAGCAGCAGGATATAGGAAGCTTGGCTGCCTTAACAGACCATCTTCTCTTCCGGAAAAACAGGCTGCAGCTTCGATTGGCCAGGGGCTATTAATGGAATCTTACTCAGAACTCTTTTTATCTCATGGCTATGTAGCTTCACAAATCTTGATTACCAGAAGCGATTTCTCTGATGAAAAGCGTTATGGAAATATGCATAACACCATGAATGTGCTGCTGGAGCGAGGCATCATCCCGATCATTAATGAAAATGATACGGTTACAGTCGATCGTTTGCGCTTCGGGGACAATGATACTCTGGCTGCAAAAGTGGCTGGTCTGATTGATGCGGATTTCCTGATTATTTTATCAGACATAGACGGCCTCTATGACAGCAATCCAAATGATAATCCTCACGCAAGTCTTCTCGAGAGGGTTCACTGCATAACACCTGAAATTGAAGCTGCTGCAGGAGGATCTGGCAGTGCTGTAGGAACAGGCGGCATGAAGTCAAAAATCCAGGCAGTGAAAATTGCGATGGCTGCAGGAATTGACTCCTTTTTAGGAAAAGCAGGAACGGAAAACATTTTAATGGAAGCTGTGGAAAACAGAGCAAGAGGCACTTACTTCACGCCAGAGCCGGATGCATTCAATCTGGATAATGAAAAGCAGTGGATAGCATTCCACTCGGGTCCTGAAGGAAAGGTGACCATCAATTCCCATGGGATAGAAGCGATTGTGGATCATCAGGAAAACTTGTACTGCTCTGATATTCAGGAAGTCAAAGGGAGATTTAAGGATGGAGCAGTTGTCCGCATCCTGGATGAAGAAGGACAGGAAATTGGCCTCGGCCGCATTAATTATTCAAACGAACAGTTAACCGGCAATACAGGAGATGAAGAGCTTGAACCGGCCATAGCGCAGGAAACGTTTGTATGCTCCCGCGACTTTAAGCTGCCGGCATTGGTTTGAACTTTTTTAGGAGGGATTCAATGACTACTGCATCAGCAGTATTAAATAATGTAGAAGAACAGGCAATAAAGGCAAAGAAGGCTGCCAAAACCTTAAGTATTTTAAATACTGAAGAAAAGAACGAAGCACTCCATACAGTTGCAGATGCGTTGGAGACTGGATATGAATCGATTCTTGCAGCTAATATGGCCGATCTTAAAAGCGGTAGGGAGAAAGGGTTCGAAGAGGCGTATATGGATCGGCTGTCATTATCGAAGGAGCGGGTTTATGAATTTGCAGACGGCCTTCGCCAGGTAGCTGAACTTCCCGATCCGATTGGAGATGTTATGTCAGGCTGGACCTTGGATAATGGGCTGAAGGTGGAAGAGGTCCGTGTTCCGCTTGGTGTCATCGGAATGATTTATGAAGCAAGACCTAATGTTACAGCCGATGCGGCGGGTCTTGCATTAAAATCAGGAAATGCTATTGTTTTAAAAGGCGGATCATCAGCACTGAATTCGAATCAGGCTATAGTAGAGATTATTCATGAGGCTCTGGAAAACACGAAGATACCTAAAGAAGCTGTCCAATTCATTGCCTCATCGGACAGGGAAGCGACAAAGCAGCTGTTCACCATGAAGGAGCATATTGATGTGTTAATTCCGAGAGGCGGCGCATCCCTCATTAAAGCAGTGGTCGAGAATGCGACGGTGCCTGTTCTTGAGACAGGAGTCGGAAACTGCCATATCTATGTAGATAAGGATGCAGATCCGGATAAAGCGATCAATATCCTGATTAATGCCAAAACCGACCGTCCCGCAGTCTGTAATGCGGCAGAAACACTGATTGTCCATAAAGCATGGCTGAATCAGCATAAAGAATTGCTTGCAAAAGCTCTAAAGGAACATGGCATTACTGTGCATGGAGATGAAGCTGCGGCAAAAGTCTTGCCCGATGTTGTGCCTGCAGGCAAGAGCGACTGGGCCAATGAATATTTAAGCATGGATTTAGCTGTGAAAACCGTTAATAGCCTTGAACAGGCCATTGACCATATTGATCAATACGGCACTAAGCATTCAGAGGCGATTATTACCGAAAATGGGGACACAGCTAAAAAGTTTATGCAGCTGACAGATGCAGCTGCGCTGTACCATAATGCTTCGACCAGGTTTACGGATGGCGGCGCTCTGGGCTTTGGGGCTGAAATCGGTATTTCCACACAGAAGCTCCATGCGAGAGGACCGATGGGGCTGCCAGCACTAACAACCCGCAAATATCTCATGTCAGGGAATGGGCAGATCAGATAAAGTGTTTTTATAAGCATCAGCTCCGGCTGGTGCTTTTTTTAACTACACCTTAAAAAATTGGCAGCCCGATTAGCGGCTGCTTTTTGCATTTCTCTCCCGCTGCAGATAAAGACTATCTGTAAGGGGTGAGAAAGCGTGACTGTCATAACAACGTTCAAAGAGAAAAAAAGAGAAAAGCAGATCAAATATGAAAAATCAGTCCTTCGGGAAATTTCGATAAAAGCTTTAAAAGAAAAAGTACAGCAATTTTTTGGATCTTCCAGATTTGTCTCTGGCCTGATCATGAATGCCGGAATTGAAGAGGCCTGCTATGATGTAGCGATTGAAGCCTATTTGCTGGGGGCCAATTATAGCCGTTTTGGGCGCTATGGCGAATCGCTGGATCAGGTTCGCCACAGATGTGAAAAAGAATATAAGCACTTAGTGGATACGCTCTATAACTTTTTCCTGTATTGGGGCCATGGCTCGGAAGCGGCTATGAGTGAATCCCTTTATTATATGTGCGAGCAATATGTAAACAGCTGGTGGTCAGAAGGGTTTAACAAAGGGGAGAGAAGGCATAAATTGCGTCTCCACTAAAGAATTTGGTTAAAGCGCTGTCTCCTGATCGAAGTTCTAGATCTCCATCTTGTCCCATATATTGAAGTGAGGATAAGCAGGAGGGGACTGATTAGGGCGTATGAAGAAAAAATTAAAAATAGGCGGGTTTGCAATCGGGCTTATCGTCCTTTTTCTTATTTTACAATATGACTTTACGGATGATGATTCCTGGGAATCGTGGAATCTGCCTTTAACCGGGAAGATCATCTTGCTTGATCCCGGCCATGGCGGCCCGGATGGCGGAGCAGGTGACGAAGGGGCACTCGAGAAAGATATTGCGCTGGATGTATCATTAAAGGTAAGGGATTACCTCCAGGAGCAGGGAGCACTTGTGCTCATGACGAGGGAGGATGACAGGGACCTTGCACCCGAGGCAACCAAGGGATACAGCCGGAGAAAAGTAGAAGACCTGAAGAAACGGCTTGAAATGATAAATACGTCTAACTCTGACTTTTATGTCAGCATCCATTTAAATTCGATTCCCTCTCCCCAATGGAGCGGAGCACAGACCTTCTATGCACCCGGGATTAAGGAGAATGCCAAAGCCGCAAAATTTATACAGGACGAACTTCGCCGCAACTTGGAAAATACAAAGCGGAACTCCAAGCCTCTGAACAATGTATTCATCTTAAAATACGCCAAAAAACCGGGTGTCTTAGTAGAAGTGGGATTCTTATCAAACCCGGGGGAGCGGGCTAATCTGAAAACTGATGAATATCAGGATAAAATAGCTGCCTCTATCTATAATGGAATAATGCGCTACTATACCAACGAAAAAGAATTGACTGAAACATGGGAATGAAAAGGTGCTGAGAAAGTGCCTTTTCTTTTTTGAATGTTTTTCCGGTGTGATAGAATTAACTGTATAGAATTTTCAATATGTTATACTAAAATGGAAACGAATTCAAAAGGCGGGTGCAATGTATGTTAACTGAACAGAAAGTCAGAGAAGCTTTAAGCGGCTTGAAGGAACCATTTATACATAGAACATTGGGCGAACTTAACGCCATTGAAGAAATTAAAATCAAAGAAGAAAAGAACCATGTCAGTGTTAAGATTCAGGTTGCCAAGACAGGTACTGCTGAACAGCTTCAGCTTCAGACGGAAATCGTCAATCTTTTAAAAGAAGCAGGGGCTGCGACCGTTGGCATCCGCTTCAGCGAGCTTCCTGATGAAGTGCTTTCACAATTTAGAGAGGCAGCGGCTGAAGAAGACAAAGGCCTGCTTTCTCCTGGTAATAAGACGGAATTCATCGCTATTGCCAGCGGAAAAGGAGGTGTCGGCAAATCAACCGTTTCGGTAAACCTGGCTGTATCGCTGGCAAGACTGGGCAAAAGGGTCGGATTGATTGATGCCGATATTTATGGATTCAGCGTTCCGGACATGATGGGCATAACGAAGCGTCCTGTGGTTAGGGGAGAACGTATTCTGCCGGTTGAACGCTTTGGCGTAAAAGTAATTTCAATGGGATTCTTTGTAGAAGATAATGCGCCGATTATCTGGAGAGGTCCGATGCTTGGCAAAATGCTGAACAGCTTTTTCAATGAGGTAGAGTGGGGAGAATTAGATTACCTTCTTCTTGATTTGCCTCCTGGGACAGGAGATGTTGCACTGGATGTTCACACCATGCTTCCTTCCTGTAAGGAAATTGTCGTTACAACTCCGCACCCTACAGCAGCATTCGTTGCGGCCAGAGCTGGTGCAATGGCGCTTCGCACAGAGCATGAAATCCTGGGTGTTATTGAGAACATGGCTTATTTTGAGAGTCAATTGACTGGAGAAAGAGAGCACGTGTTTGGTCAAGGCGGGGGTATGAAGCTCGCTGAAGAACTGCGTACAGAAGTGCTGGGCCAGCTTCCTCTTCAGCAGCCTGATTGGAATGAAGAAGATTTTGCACCGTCTATTTATGACGAAGAACATAAGCTTGGTCAAATCTATACAGACATTGCCCGTAAAGTAATCCAAACGATTGAAAGTAAATAAAAAGATAAAACCTCTTCCGATGGAAGAGGTTTTATTCTTAAGGGTTAAGATCCGCCGCCGCCGCTACCGCCGCCTTGGCTTTCACCTTGGCCGCCGCCTTCACCCCCGCCTTCTTGACCACCTTCTTGACCTCCGCTTTTTGTTTCCTCAGCTGCCTTTAGAAGGATATCCTGAATTTTTGCTTTAAAAAGCGGGCTTTCAAATGTCTCAGTCATTACTTTCTGAATGTGCTCCCGATATTCCTTGCTTTTAAGGACATTTGTCACTTCTTTTTCAAGCTCGGGATCTTTAAGTACTTCAATCATCATTCCCCGGTATTCAGGGTCTTTCATAAGGTCTTTTAAAAGCTTTTCATTTTCCTTTTGCATGCTTTTGGCCATGCTCTCGGCAAACTTTGGATCGTCAAAAGACTTTTTCCAAAACTCTGTGCCTTTATCAGAAGTTAAGGTCTTTTCAATGGTTTCACTTACAACCTTTTGGTCCATGACCATCTTTTGCTGCATTTTTTCATCAGCCATCAATTCTTCAAGTGCTTTTTTTCCTTCATCTGTCTTTAATATATCTACAACCATTTTTTTAGTTTGCTCATAATCCATTTGGCTGGCGCCCGATTCACCTTGGCCGCAGCCTGAAATGAAAAACACTAGCGCTAATGGAAGGAGCAAACGGAATTTTGTTTTCATGGTGAAGCTCCTTTCAGAGGTGTCCTTACCTTTAGAATGAAGATTTTTAGCAAATATTATGCGCTGGAAATACAATGCCTAGATTTTTCAAACTTTGGTTGGTACAATCAATAAGAATGAATTTATTTATTATGGGGGAAAAATAAATTGACTAGCCGTAATTGGGTAAAACTGTTTATAACAACTCTTTTAGTCGGTGGATTAACTACAGGAGTTGTTGGGTTTATTGTGCGCTGGGATGAATTTGCGCCTATTTTTATTGACTTCGATTTCCTGCAAATTCTGTCAGTATTGTTCTGGCTTATCGGTGTAGGATTAATCTTCAGTATTATTAGCCAAATGGGCTTTTTTGCTTATTTGACTGTACACCGCTTTGGATTGGGGATTTTTAAAGGGTTATGGAATCCTATTCAAATTGTCCTTATTTTATTTGCTCTATTTGACCTGGTTTATTTCCGATATAAGGCTTTTGCGGGTGAAGGAGATAGCATGCTGCCGTATATTGGCGTTGCAGCATTTCTTCTTATAGTCGCTCTTGTGGTCGCAGCATTAAAAACCAAACAGACCAACCAGCATGCGTTTATTCCTGCAGTGTTCTTCATGGTGGTCGTAACCGCCATTGAGTGGGTACCGGTATTAAGGGTAAACGAAGAAAGCTGGCTATATCTGATGCTGATCCCATTATTAGTATGCAACACCTATCAGCTGCTAATTCTGCATAAGCTGAATGAAGATTCACAAAAACAGAGAAACAATATAGCTAAAAAGCCATCCAAATAACGGATGGCTTTTGTTGTTTTATCGAAGTCCAACGGGCATGAAGTGCACCCACTTTAAGACTCAGCGCAATCAAAGGAGGATAAGTGAGGGGCAAACTGCTCGTAAAGGCCCGAAAAGAGGAATAATGACTAATAAGTATCAGATTCCTGTTCAACGTCTTTGAGGCCCGCTTCCTGCGGGCCTCAAGTAATAATCAGTGGTGGATAAAGATGGCCCCCATGGATCAAAGCTTCATTTTATTTCATTCGTTTTTGTCTCGGCATTAGCAATCATTTCTGAGACGGAAACAAAGCTAAGCCCCCTGGATTTTATATCATTTAAAATGAGCGGAAGAGCTTTAGCCGTTTGTTTAGCAGAATCGGATGCATGCAAAAGGACGATATCACCTTTTTTGGCCTTTGATACATTCTCTGTTATCCGATTGACACCCGGATTCGTCCAATCCTTTGAATCGACGCTCCAGTGAACAACGGTAAAACCCATCCTGTCAGCAATCTTTAAGGTTTTCTGATCAAAATGCCCTGTTGGCGCGCGTACAAGCTTAATGTCTTTAATATTCAGCTTTCTAAATGCCTCCTGCGCCCTTGCAAGGTCCCTCCTGATTTTATCCTCTTCAAGCTCTGTATAATCTTCATAACCATAGCCCAGAATTCCGATTTCATAGCCTTCTTTCGCGATCCTTGACACTAAATCCGGATGGCGTTCGGCCCAGGAACCGGCCAGAAAAAAGGTCGCAGATTTTACATTTTCTTTTTTAAGAATATCCAATATGGGCTCTGCTTTGACATCCCCCCATCCTATATTAAAAGTGAGGGCTAAATCCTTTTCCCCTTTGTATATCGCCTTAGGCCCGTCTTTAGCTGAAAAAGCAGGCAATTGGACAATACTTTGCATGTAGAGGAACCAGGCAGTGAAAAATGCTGCAATGACAATCAGCGAAATTTGTTTTAAAGACTTACCATTCAACACGAAAAAAAAGTTCATATTTGTTCACCTCGTCCGATACCTTCCTAGTCTCATACCTATGCTGAACTTGTCTCTTCCATGTATAAAAAATTTATTCATAAAAATTATCAATTGGAAAAATACTACAATAAACAAATTAAAGAATATAATGGAGGCAATTTAATGATTGGAATGCTTTTAAGCCAAAAAGAGCTAAAAGAAATGGAGTATCTGATCAAGCGGGAAATGGACGAAATATTATTCGATTTAAAAGATGACAGAATCGACCACATTGTCAAAAGAGCCATGGAGGAACGATATAAAATTTTATTTTCATTATTTCAGCGCATGGCAACACCAGCAGATTGCCTTAAATATATGCGTTCCAGCCAGCATCATGAAAAGAAGGGGTAATATTTTTTGTGCTGAAGAAAAAATGGCAAAAAGGATGTTGACTTCTTCTTGGTATCTTGGTATATTAATAAACGTCGCTGATGACGGAAAGCATTAATGAAAACAACTTAAAAAAAGTTGTTGACGTCAAAGTTGACACGTGATATATTAATAAAGTCGCTTCTGGGCGGCGGATTGATCTTTGAAAACTGAACGAACAAT
>NZ_JCAXER010000026.1:0-73660 GCF_059758675.1 Cytobacillus sp. GQ23 | reverse complement strand
CCTGCGTATAAATATGTTCTTTCCTTCGGATAAACATCCTTTTACCAAGCTTTAAGTAATTTTCCCATTGAAAAACATGTTCATAGACAGTAACCAAGTTATTGCCTCCTTATGAAAATGTGTCGTAATAATTCTTAGAGAAAATCTTCTCTATGAAATTACTATTATCATAGGAGAAATTGTAGAAAAAAACTATAGGATATTTGATTATTTAAATTTTTTAGAAAATTTAAATTAAATTTATGTTAAATAGACTACAGTTGCTAAAAAAAATTAATATTACAATTCAAACTGAAAATAACAAAAAGTTGGAGGTAAGATATGGGAATCAGAACTGGTGCTCAATATATCGAAGCAATAAAAAAGCGTAAACCTGAGGTTTGGATGGGTGGAAAAAAAGTAGAAGATGTGTTTGCGGAGCCTGTTTTTAGACAGCCAATCCTTGAAATTGCCAAATTATATGACATGCAGCATGAACCCGAGTATAGGGATAAGATTACCCATATTTGTGAAGAAACCGGTGAGAGAGTAAATAATGCTTTTATGGTTCCGAAAAGCTTAGAAGATTTAAAGAAAAGGAGAGCTATTTTTGAAGCTTTTGCCAAAGCTACCTTCGGATTAATGGGCAGAACTCCAGATTTTTTAAATGTTGTCTTAACATCGTTTTACCATAATGACTGGTTTTTTGAGAAGTTTGATAAATCCTGGGCTGAGAATGTTCGGAATTATTATAGATACGTTCGTGACAATGATTTGTTTTTGACCCATGCAATTATCAATCCTCAAAATGATCGAAGTAAAACATCTCATGAACAGCGAGACACATATACCCACCTGGGAGCTGTTAAGGAAACTAAAGAAGGCTTAGTGGTAAGAGGAGCTAAAATGCTTGCGACACTTGCCCCGATTACAGAAGAAGTCATCATTTACTCTTTCCCTGGTTTTAGCCCAGGAGACGAAAAATATGCATTAGCTTTTGCTCTGCCACTTGATACTCCAGGTCTTCGCATCATTTGCCGCGAAGCAATGCAAGATGGAACGCGTTCTGTATTTGATCATCCGCTTGCTTCCCGGTTTGAAGAGATGGATGCACTTCTTGTTTTTGATGACGTAGTCGTCCCTTGGGACCGGGTGTTTTTATATAACAATATTGAAGCCGCAAACAAATTGTACCCTCTGACAGGTGCAGGACAGCAGCCAGCTCATCAAACAGGTGTAAGAGGCCTTGTGAAATTGCAATTTGCGACAGAGGTAGCCATGAAGTTAGCAGATGCAATAGGTGTTGATGGCTATTTAAATGTTCAAAATGATTTGGCTGAGCTTATCCAATCGGTTGAATCCATTAGAGCTTTGCTTGATGTTGCAGAATATAACTACTCCATTACAGAAAATGGGGAGGCTATGCCCGATTATGTTCCTCTGGAAACGATAAGAGGACTATTGCCTAAAATGTATCCGAGAGCAATTGAAGTAATGCAGATTGTTGGTGCGGGCGGCCTGCTCATGTCTCCGACTGAAGCAGACTTTGTGAGCGCCATAAGAGAAGATATTGAAAATTATTATGTCGGTAGAGCAGGCGTTTCTTCATTAGAAAGAGTGAGTATTTTTAAGCTTGCATGGGATTTGTGTGGTGAGGCATTTGGCCAAAGGCTTCTCCAATATGAAAGATATTATACGGGTGATCCAATCCGGAAAAGAGGAATCTTCTTTAATAATTATAAGCGTAAACATAAACATGAAATGGTAGATGAAGCATTAAAAGTCTGCACTCTGGATGAGGAAGTTGCAGCCAATTAAATTAATCAGATAATGAAGGGAGAAAGGCAAAGTGGAAACACATATTTATACCTCATTAACATTGCCTTGTTCTGTCATTGCAATAGGTGCGTTTGACGGTGTTCATCGTGGCCACCAAGCAGTCATCGAGTATGCCGTTAAGAGAGGGAAGCTGTTGAATGCACCTAGCCTTGTCTATACTTTCGACCCGCCGCCCCGTGTCTTTTTTCAAGGTGCACATATGCTGTCTTCCATCCAAGAAAAAGTGTCCAAGTTAGAAAAGCTTGGTGTAAGCCATGCAGTGTTTGCACGCTTTAATCGGATGTACGCAGGAGCTGGCCCAGAAAAATTTATAGAAGTTCTTTCAAGATTAAATCCGGTCGAAATTATTGTAGGGGATGATTTTCGGTTTGGGAAAAACCGTGAGGGAGATTCGAATTATTTAAAAATGCATTTTACTGTACGGGAGATTGACCCTGTCTGTTGTTCAAAAGGGAATCGCATTTCTTCATCAAGGATTCGGCATCTGCTGTCCAAGGGTGAAGTACAGGTTTCCAACTCGCTTCTCGGCTGGCCAGCGGGAGATTAGAAAGGAGAGCATCAAGTGAAATTATTAGGGATATCCGGAACAATTATTGGTGCAAAAACAGGAATAGTTGTAAAAAAGATCTTGGATGAGGTGGAAAAGAAATACCCTGAAATTGAAGTTGAATACCTGGATATGATGGATTTTGAAGTCCAATTTTGTGATGGCCGCGACCCTAGCGCCTATTCAGAAGATACAAAAAAGGTCATTGATAAGGTTTCTTCTGCTGATTTTTACATTATTGGGACACCAATTTTTCAGGGTTCGATTCCAGGTGTCTTAAAAAACCTCTTTGATTTAATTAACCCGAAGGATTTTAGGAACAAAGTTATGGGGTTTGCTGCAAATGGAGGGACTTATCAGCATTACCTTGTAATTGAGAATCAGCTTAAGCCAATAGCAGGTTTTTTCCGTGCTTTTGTTGCCCCAAGCTATGTTTATGCAAATAGAGATCATTTTAATGAAATGAATGAAATTAGCGATCCTGATTTACTGAAAAGAATTTCACATTTAGCTGATGAAGTTGTCCGTATGCAAAAAAACTTAAAAAAAGAGTTTGCTGAAATAAGTGAATAATAGATGAGGGGAGCCAATGAACATGAAAGTGAAAAGCAAATTTATGCCGATCAATTTAATGCAATTTATTGAAGAGAATAAGGACCAATTAAAGCCGCCAGTCAATAATAAGGTTATTTGGAAGGATGCTGAATTAATGGTCATGCTTTTGGGAGGGCCGAATAAAAGACGTGATTTTCATGTGGATCCATCAGAGGAAGTTTTTTATCAAATAAAAGGCAGCTGTTATGTAGAGGTCATTAATGATGAAGGCAAACGCCAAGTAGTTGAAGTAAAAGAAGGGGAGATGTTCCTGCTTCCTGCAAATGTTCCGCATTCCCCTCACCGTGTAGCCGATACAATCGGATTAGTTATTGAAAGGAATCGTGCTGAAGGTGAGCTGGAGGATTTCGTTTGGTTCTGTGAAGAATGTGACCATGAAATGCATAGAGTCAGAATTCAGTTAACGAATATTGAGGTGCAGGTTAAAGAAGCAATTTCCGAATTTAATAGCAGTATGGACTTGAGAAGGTGTGAAAACTGCGGGCATGTCATGCCTCCGGAAGCGAGTGAATGGAAATGCGAGTAGACTTTCATACACATATAATCCCTGAGAATTTCTCTGAATTAACAAAGAATTTAATGGGGGATAAATGGCCGACACTAGAGCGTACATGTGCCTGCGGTGCAAATATTATGGTGGCTGGCAAGGTGTTTCGTGAAGTGACAGATCAGGTATGGAGCCCTGAAAAGAGATTACATGACATGAATAGAGAACAAGTGGATATTCAAGTGCTCTCTCCTATTCCAGTAACCTTTTCTTATTGGGCACCTGCTGAAGAAGCGTCCATTCTTGCTCGGATCCAGAATGATTTTATTGCAGAGACTGTAAGTCAAAATCCTTCCAAGTTTATCGGATTAGGTACAGTTCCATTACAGGATGTGCAGGCTGCGATCCGGGAAATGGATCGGTGCATACATGAAATAGGCCTAAGGGGAATTGAAATAGGTACGAATGTTAACGGCAGCAATCTGGATGACCCATCTTTAATCGAATTCTTTGAAATGGCAGAGAAGTGGGAGGTTCCTCTTTTTATACACCCTTGGGAAACATTGGGTAGAGAGCGTATGCCAAGACATAATCTGATGTACACAGTTGGGATGCCAAGTGAAACGGCTGTAGCTGGTGCGAGTTTAATTTTAGGAGGAGTAATCGAAAGATTCCCTAATCTAAAAGTTTGCTTTGCACATGGAGGCGGTTCTCTGCCATATCTCCTTCCTCGTCTCGATAAAGGCTGGGAGGTATGGCCGCACTTAAGGTTATTGGAGAAACCGCCTAGTTACTACGCGAAGAAATTCTATTATGATTCTCTTGTAAATGATCCTATCAATCTACACTATTTGCTTCAAAACTTTGGGCATGAACAGATTATTATGGGGTCTGATTATCCTTTCCTATTAAGGGAGATACGTCCTGGAAAAGTAATCGATGAAACTCTTAATCTTACAGCTGAACAAACCGAAGCTATCCTTGGCAATAATGCTCTTCGATTTTTAAATGCGCCTATTAAGGTTGGGGGGTGAAAATGTGGTAAGAACGGTTAGTCCTGAACAAAAATTAGAGGAGTTAGGAATCATGCTGCCGCCAGTTCGTACATCAGCAGGAAACTATGTCAGCTGTGTCCGAACAGGAAACCTTTTGTTTACATCTGGCCAAGGGACAGATGAATATCGGGGGCGTTTAGGAGAAGACATGCCGATCGAGCTTGGTTATGAAGCGGCGAGACAATGTATGTTAAATCTATTGGCCGTTGTAAAACAAGAGATTGGCGATCTTAATAAAGTAAAAAGAATTGTAAAAATACTTGGTTTTGTGAATAGTGACGCAGATTTTACCGAACAGCCAAAAGTAATGAACGGCGCTTCAGATTTACTTGTACAAATTTTTGGAGAAAAAGGCCAGCATGGTAGATCAGCTGTCGGGATGGCTCAACTGCCAAACAATAATGCAGTGGAAGTCGAGATGGTGCTGGAAATAGAGGGGCAGGAGGCGATGTAATAATGAGTCAATTAAAACAGCAGGTTATTAAAGACGCAAAGCTCTTTGTAAATGGTGAATACCGTGACTCAGTTTCAGGGGAGAGCTTTGACACTATTGATCCTGCCACAAACAATAAGCTTGCATCTGTCGCAAAAGCAAATGAGGCAGATGTCAATCATGCTGTTGATGCAGCACGGCGTACCTTCGAAAGAGGAATCTGGAGTAAAATGCCAGTAGCTGAAAGGTCTGATATTCTATGCAGGATGTCTGACATTGTTTTGGACCGTGCAGACGAAATAGCTCGTGTCGAAACCTTGGATGTGGGCAAACCGATCAAGGAAAGCCGAGGGTTTGATATTCCGAGAGCGGCAGCAAACTTACGATTCTTTGCTGAAATGGCAAACTATATTCACCACGAGCATTATGATCAGGCAAAATATATGTCTTACTCCAAGTATGCCCCAGCGGGTGTAACAAGTTTAATTATTCCTTGGAACCTTCCTTTTATGCAAGTGACATGGAAAGCATCAGCAGCAATGGCTGCAGGAAATACAGTCGTTGTAAAACCAGCCTCCTTGACCCCCTTAAGTGCAGTCATGCTCGGGGAAATTGCTAATGATGCAGGACTTCCTCCCGGAGTGCTTAACATTATTACAGGTCCAGGAGGGACAGCCGGCACAGCTATGACTAAACATCCTTCGGTTAGGCGCATTTCTTTTGTCGGTGATAGCATAACCGGAAGAACAGTCATGCAAAATGCTGCCTCACAGTTAATTCCAGTTTCGCTGGAGCTGGGAGGAAAGTCCGCAAATATTGTGTTTGAGGATGCTAACCTTGATGAAGCTATCGAAGGATCTATTGATGCTATTTTTAGAAATCAGGGTGAAATTTGTTTAGCAGGATCCCGTTTGCTAGTTCAAGAGAGTATATATGATCTTTTCCTCGACAAGTTTGTTCATGCCGTAAAAAAAATTAAGGTGGGAGACCCGCTTAGTGAAGATACTGATATGGGTGCGTTGGTTTCAAAAGGACATCTTGAAACCGTGGATGAGTATGTACAGTCTGGGATAGCTGAGGGTGCAAAGCTTGCCTTGGGCGGTAATAAAATCACCTCACTTGGTGAAGGAAACTTCTATGAACCAACCGTCCTATATGATGTGGATAACAAAATGAAGGTGGCCCAGGAAGAAATATTTGGTCCAGTTCTATCTGTCATTCCATTTAAAACGGAAGAAGAAGCAGTTCAAATTGCAAATGATTCTATCTATGGGCTTGCAGGTGTTGTTTGGACGAATGATCTCCGCCGTGCTCATAGGGTAGCATCCAGTATAAATTCAGGGTTATTTTGGATTAATTGCTGGTATTACAGAGATTTAAGAACACCTTTTGGAGGGTCTAAGGCAAGTGGCATAGGACGGGAGGGTGGACGCCATAGCTTCGAATTTTATACAGAAGCAAAAACTATCACAATGAAACTATAAAAGAGTGCTTACTCCGCACTCGTCTTTACCTTAATTAACGATTATAAGAGAGAGTGAGTATATGAATCTGCTATTAAATCAAATTGTAGAAGAGTTACTGGAAGCTGAATTAAAGAAACAGGCATTGACTCCGCTAACTCAGAAATATTCAAACCTGGATGTAAGGGATGCGTATCATATCCAACTGGGTGTGATAAATAAAAAAATTAAATCGGGCCGAAAGGTCGTTGGCAAAAAGGTCGGACTTACAAGTATATCTATGCAGCAAATGCTGGGTGTAGATGAACCTGATTATGGACATTTGCTAGATGATATGAAGGTAAGCAGTGGCGGTAATGTTAAGGTAAATGATTTGCTTAGTCCAAAAGTGGAGGCAGAAATCGGCTTTATACTCGGTGAAGACTTAAAGGGGCCTAAAGTAACTTGGGTGGATGTTCTGATGGCTACAAAATACTTAACTCCAACACTTGAAATAATTGATACCCGAATAGCCGATTGGAACATTCAGCTTATTGATACGGTGGCAGACAATGGCTCCTCAGCAAAATTCGTAATCGGGGAACAATTAACCGAAATCAATGGAATGGATTTGCGAAGTATCGGAATGACCTTATATAAAAATGGCGAGTTGATCTCTACTGGATCAGGTGCCGCAGCACTTGGCCATCCAGCTCACGCCATTGCATGGCTTGCCAATAAGCTCTATGAGTTTGACATCCCCTTAAAAGCCGGGGAACTCATCCTTCCAGGTGCGCTTAGCGGAGCGATAACCGCAAAAGAAGGTGATACTGTGTCCGCTCATTTCGGACGCTTGGGGTCTGTTTCAGTCACATTTGAGTAAGAGGGGTGAATTCTTTGGCTAAAATGAAAGCTGCAATTATTGGTTCAGGCAATATAGGCACTGATCTAATGTATAAGCTTAAAAGAAGTGAGGTAATTGAACTCACAGCAATGGTCGGTATTGATCCGGAATCAGAGGGATTAAAACGTGCAAAAGATCTGGGTTATCAAACTTTTTCAAATGGCATTCAAGCCTTGAAAGAAAATCCGGAGTTAGCTGATATCGTTTTTGATGCAACTTCAGCGAAAGCTCATGTTAAACATGCAAAAGTATTGCGAGAATTAGGAAAACTTGTGATTGATTTGACTCCGGCTGCGAAAGGCCCATTTGTCAGCCCTGCTGTACAAACACATAGTAATAAGGAAGCTCTTAATGTAAACCTGATAACGTGCGGAGGGCAAGCTGCCATTCCAATTGTGCATGCGATAAATTATGTTGCAGATGTATCTTATGCCGAAATCATTGCAACGATCTCCAGCAAAAGTGCGGGACCTGGCACACGGGCAAATATCGATGAATTTACCATCACAACCAAAAAAGGTATTGAGGAAGTTGGAGGGGCTGATGAGGGAAAAGCTATCATCATTCTAAATCCAGCGGAACCACCCATCCTGATGCGAGATACCATTTACTGTGAAGTTAAAAATATGGATCAGGATGCAATTCTTAAATCGATATATGAAATAGTCGAGACGGTAAAGGAATATGTACCTGGATATCGTTTAAAGCAAAAGCCATTATTTGATGAAGATAGGGTAACCGTTTTTATAGAAGTTGAGGGAGCTGGCGATTATTTTCCTATTTACGCTGGTAATCTGGATATTATGACGGCTTCCGCAACTCGTGTAGGAGAAAATTTTGCAAGGGATTTACTGATACAGAACCTAAATAGTGTTTGATTGAAAGGCAAGGTGACACAGGTTGATTCGAAAAAGTGACAAGCCTATAAAAATAACAGAAGTGTGTCTTCGAGATGGAAGTCATGTCGTTGCACATCAGTATACAGAAGAACAAATCCGCCAGGTTGTAAAAAAATTGGACAGTGCTGGGATGCACTATATCGAAGTCAGTCATGGAGATGGTTTAGGAGGCTCTTCCCTTCAGTATGGAAGGTCACGTGTCAATGAAATGAAACTCATTGAAGCTGCAGCCGGTGAATGCAAACAGTCAAAAATTGCTGTGCTCCTTATACCAGGGATTGGAACCTGCCATGAATTAAAGGAAGCGCATACTTTAGGTGCAGAACTAGTGAGAGTGGCCACACATGTAACGGAAGCTGATGTATCTGCACAGCATATTAGCTCAGCGCGAGAGATTGGCATGGAAACTCTAGGTTTTCTGATGATGGCTCATATGGCACCAGTTGAGAAATTAGTTGAACAGGCCAAGCTAATGGAAAGTTACGGAGCCCAAGCGGTATATGTAACCGATTCGGCAGGTGCCCTTTTACCTCATCAAGTTCGTGAAAGAATTGCAGCACTTAGGGACTCCTTAACTATTGAAGTAGGATTTCATGGACATAATAATTTATCTGTTGCAGTAGCGAATACAATTGTCGCCATTGAAGAAGGAGCTACCAGGATTGATGGAAGTGTCCGCTGTCTTGGAGCAGGCGCGGGCAATGCACAAACGGAAGTACTGCTATCTGTTATGGACAAAATGGGAATGGGTGTTGGAATTGACCTTTACAAGATGATGGATATCGCAGAAAACACGGTCGGACCGTTAGTTCCCAAACCTCAGGAGATTAATAAGGGCAGCCTAGTATTAGGCTACGCTGGGGTATATTCTAGTTTTCTGCTGCATGCAGAAAGGGCGGGGAAGCGGTTTGGCTTGGATCCCAGAGATATTTTAATAGAGTTAGGAAAACGAAAAGTGGTGGGCGGCCAGGAAGATATGATTCTTGATGTTGCTTCTGAGCTTGCAGAAGCCAGGGTCTTGGAGGTGTAGAGTATGAATTTAGCAAGTGGGGCTGGTATGGAAATTGTGAATTATTTATATTCCGCTGAAAAAGAACAGCGAGAAATAGTTAAAATTACGGATCAGATACCTGACTTAAGCTTTGAAGATGCTTACTTTATTCAGGAGAAGCTGATTGAACTCAGAGAAAAAGATGGAGCGAGGCGCGTCGGCATAAAGTTAGGTTTAACTAGCAAGGCAAAGCAGCAAATGATGGGTGTACATGAAGCAGTTTATGGCTACTTGACGGATGATATGCTTGCCTTGGAATGGGAACCAATCAATTTCAATCAATTCATTCATCCAAAGGCAGAACCTGAAATTGCTTTTATGATAGGTGAAGATCTGCAAGGCACGAATGTTACTGCAGAGAATGTATTAAATGTAACAAAATATGTGGCCCCTGCCATCGAAATTATTGACAGCAGGTATTTGAACTTTAAGTTTACACTAGCGGACGTGATTGCAGATAACTGCTCTTCCTCACGATTTGTTCTCGGCAGTAAATGGATGAAACCGGAAACAGTTGATTTAGCACAGCTTGGAATGGTGATGTCCAAGAACGGGCTCGTTGCTCAAACAGGAACAAGTGCTGCTGTGTTAGGACATCCTGCAGCCTCTGTTGCATGGGCTATAAATAAACTTGGAGAATCCGGAAGGGGAATTAAGAAAGGGGATATTATTTTAAGCGGAGCATTATCTGAAGCAATTTCCTTTAAACCTGGTGATTCCGTAACTGTTCAGTTTGCGGAATTGGGTTTAGTCTCTCTTTCCTGTAAACCAGATGTTTTGGAAAAGATATAGGAAAAAGGAATATTTAGTCCGTTGGATTTCAGCAGAAGATACAATCAGTGTTACTTACCGTATCCTTTGCTGATTCCAAGGAGATTTTGGCAAAGCAAAGGATGATGGGTTTGGGTAAGAATCGTAATCAATCAATTCATCATATCTCAGGCTTAAAAAGAGAACTAAAAACAAATCAGCTGACCTTGATTGCCATGGGGGTGCAATCGGGAGCGAGCTTTTTCTTGGCAGCGGACTTGCCATAAGTACCACAGGGCCAAAGGTGGATTTATTGTACGCTCTTATGGGATGTCTGGCTGCCATATTCACCTGGTTGATGGGTTTCGTCTTCAACCTGTTTATCAGGAGAAAGGGGAAAAATCTGCTGGCGGTAAGCTTCCCGGAAGAGTGCTAGGTTATCCATTACTTCCAATAATAAATATCTGCGGCCATTCTATTTAGTATGATGGTTTCTAGATGGTTTAATATTTCAGAATATTTTGATTATCTCATCGTAGTTAAAATATCTTGTCACTAGCATATTGGTTCTGAAAAAAAGTGATAAAGCTTCCATTCGTATGGAAAAATTCGCTGATCAACCAAGTAATCAGTGCAGGTCATTAAAATGGCAGCTATTATTATTTTCGTTTCCATTAATCTCTGAGGGGTGCCCGTTAATGAAGAAGATAAAAAGTTTAGTGCTACTATTAGTGCTACTACTGGTCATAAGTTTAATCGTTTTTGCCACTGCAGCATGCAGCGGAAATGTATCTTCTAAGACTGCTTCAAAATCAGAAAAGGGAGCAACCTATCATTTCAAGCTTGCTCATATTACCCCAACTGATCATATGTGGCATAAAGCAGCTGAAAAGTTCAAAGATGAGCTTGAAACCCGATCCGAAGGAAGAATGAAACTGGAAATCTATCCGGCCAGCCAGCTTGGTACTGAAGCTGATATGGTTCAGCAAATCTCCGCAGGATCTATAGATTTTGGATTTATTACTGCTGCGTATTTAAGCTCAAGAGCTGAAGCATTCACTGCTTGGTTTGCTCCTTATGCTTTTAAAGATATAGAAGAAGCAAATGATGCACGCGACACAGAGATTGCAAAAAAAATACTCGCAACCATGGATGATCAGGGTATTAAGGGCCTGGATTACTTATTCGCAGGCAACCGGGTTATGTTATTTAAAGACAAAGAAGTAAAAAAACCTGAAGATATGACCGGATTAAAATTGCGTGTAACACCTAGTCCTCCATTACAGGAGTTTTATAAATCTTTGGGTGCTTCACCAGAATCACTGCCTCTTCCTGAAGTATATGCCGCGATCCAAACAGGTGTAATCGATGGCATGGATATGGATCTAGATGCAGCGATTACGAATAAATATCATGAAGTAGTAGAGTATGGAGCGGTTACAAATCATATGGTTTGGCCTGCTGTAGCAATGATTAACAAGGCTTCTTATGACAAAATGCCTGAAGGGGACCAGAATATCATTGATGAAGCGATAAAAGCGGCTGCAGATTATTCAGCTAGCACTCGTTCTGCACAAGAGAAAGAATTCCAAAAGATTTTAAGCAATGAAGGAATGAAAGTTTATGAGTTAGAAGCAGAAGTGTTTAAACCATATATTGATAAATTTGATAAAAAATACAGGAAGGGAGATCCGCTCATTCAGGAATTCCTTGACACTTTCCGCAAGTAATTTATTAGGAGGATATTTGTGAAAAAACTAAGTAATATGATAGCTGGTTTTGAGAAGAAACTGGCTATTATTCTCATGTTTGCAATGGCGGTAATTGTTTTTTCAGCAGTGATTTTTCGCTCTGCAAATGCACCATTATTTTGGGCCGGAGAAATTTCTATCTTTCTATTGATTTACATTACTTTCATAGGCGGAAGCTTAGGACTTAAATACAAAACACAAGCAGCTGTCACACTGTTAACAGACCTGCTTCCAGGAAGTATTAACAAAGGGGTTACAATTCTTGCACATATATTAATGCTAGCTTTTATGGCTATTCTCCTATTTTATTGCTTCAGTTGGATTAGTTCTCCTGGAGTAGCTATTCAAAAATCGAGTGCAATTTTACTTCCAATGTGGATTCCTTACTCTATATTGCCGATCGGATTATTATTTGCAAGCATCCATTTAGTAAGTAATCTTCTGGATGTAACAAAAGGAAGTGAAGTAAAATGATGTTTCTTGTAATAATTGCATTTTTTGTATTTTTGCTTATTGGTATTCCAATTTCTTTAGTTCTGGGAATGACAACCATTGTATATTTTTTAGTGACTGGTAACTATGTTCTGCTGGAATCGACTCCTCAAAGATTATATTCAGGTATGGAGAATTTTGGTTTATTAGCGATACCTTTGTTTATGTTAACAGGGGAGTTAATGAATACCGGTGGAATTACGAATCGTTTAGTTAGTTTTGCAAGAGTAATGGTGGGACATGTAAGAGGCGGATTAGCCTACGTTACGGTTATTGCTAATATGTTCTTAGCCTCTATACTAGGATCTGCCAATGCCCAGGCAGCGATGATGAGCAAAGTAATGGTTCCTGAAATGGAAAAGGAAGGATACAATCGAGAGTTTTCTTCTGCTTTGACACTGGCCTCTTCCATAGTTGCCCCTATTATTCCCCCTAGCATGATTTTTATTATTTATGGAACATTATCGGGAACTTCAATTGGCGCATTATTCATGGCTGGAATCATTCCAGGACTAATCTATGGACTGGGTTTTATCTCACTTGTAGCTTACATAGGATATAAACAGAATTTTCCCAGAAGTGAAAGGGCTAATTTAAAACAAATCTGGGCAGCTTTTAAAGATGTATTGCCAGCTTTGTTTATCCCGGCAATCATTACACTAGGGATATTAAGCGGTGTATTTACTGCTACAGAATCTGCAGCCATCGCGAGTGTAGTCGCATTCATTGTAGGGAAATTCTTTTATAAAGAACTAAAATTAAAAAGCATGCCTGTAGTGTTTGTAAATACTGTGATTGGAACAGCTACAGTGACATTTCTTATTGCAATGGCGAATATTTTCGGTTGGGTCATTGCATTTGAACAGGTTCCCCAATTAATCGCAGATGCTATGTTATCAATCTCTGACAATCCATTCGTCTTCCTTATTCTAGTGAACCTTTTCCTTTTGTTAGTTGGGATGTTCCTTGACGGAATAGCAGCTCTTGTTATCTTAGTGCCGGTGTTGATGCCATTAATTACAGGATTTCAAATTGATCCTATTCATTTTGGGATTATCATTTGTATTAACCTAACTATTGGACTACTGACGCCTCCGGTAGGGACTGGCCTATTTATCGTATCCTCAATAGCAGAGGTAAAGTTTGAAAGACTAGTAAAATCTGTTATGCCAATGTTAGCCCTAGGAATTGCCATGTTGCTAATCATAACGTATTGGGAACAAACTACTTTGTTAATTCCTGCATGGTTCGGATTTTAGGAAAAAGACGGGGAGGTTTTATTTTGCCAATTATACAAGTCCAGATATTAGAAGGAAGAACGGACGTACAGTTAAAAGAACTAATCAGCAGTTTGACAGAAGCAGCTGTGAATTCATTAAATGTAGAAAGTAATCAAGTCAGGGTGGTTATACAGGATATACCACTAACACACTGGGGTATTGGTGGAGCAACAAAATCTGAATTAGAGGATATCAAGAAAAATCGAAATTCAAAGTAGTTCAAAAAAACGTTTATATCATTCCATTCTGCAAAAATCGAAAATAATTCCCCAAAAAATTGTGACAGTTCGATAAAACAAACATAATATTAATATGGTAACTAAAAACCGCGCTTCAAAAAGAAGTGCGGTTTGCATTTATATCTTTAACATGAGGCATGAATTTTTAAATTTTAAATATAACTTTCATTTATATATAATCTGTTTTGACATGAGCTTTAGTTCAGGACACAAACAAGTAATTGTTTTCACACTAACTGCACAATAAAGCTCATTGGATTTGTATTCACCAATCAGAACCCTCACCAGGGAAGGAATAATTCGAGTGTGCAACCCTTCCAGGATACAGAATTTATATGGACTGGGATAGATTCCCACAAATTTACTCCGGTGGAGTGAGTGTAATTTAACCAAATCCCATTAATATTATGGGAACGCATCACTGTCTCCAATGATCGCTGATAAACCAGCTATGGCTTTCTCCTTCATTGTGCGCTGAGAATATCTGGAGGTCTGGCTCTCTCATTATTCGTCCGCTTCTAAAAATCCTCAGTAGTGCTTTACAGCCCTTATTTTTCTGTGGAATGTACATATCTACATATTCTTCTTTAATAACCTATTTCCCGACCGAATGACCCTGGCCAACATCAATGCCTGCCTTTTTTTATTAAAGTGGTTTAAAACTATTCTTTAGAAGGAATTGTTCATAGGGTGAAATTGAAATTCATGATGTCCTCAGGAGGAGATCTCCTGTATTACTGTATTATTCTAAACCGGCAAGTTTGTAGTAATCTAATTTTAATCCAATTAACAGACAGTTCTGACTGGAGGGGGCGACACCTATTTCTCCCAGTATTCGAAAGAGAAAGTGAAAACATCATCGCATGAAGAGTGGCATAATCATAGTGGTTGGCCACTTCGTATTTGACATGATAATTATAATTTACGCATTAAAATTTAACGATTAACAGAGTTTTGATGCAGAAGCAATGTTGCAGCAGCCAGAGTAATAATTTCGTGAATGTGTGGTTACGAAATTGGGTCATCAGCGTGTTTTGTTTGGCATATGGATAGCTGGAAAGCCCATACCCTGTTACAGAATTATTTTATCTTTATATTAGGTAAGTAAACATCCATCGTGGTAATTGCTTTGTGTCCACGAAAATTTCCCTTTTCATGTATATTTGAATATTAATCTTCATATATATTGGCTGTTGTATGATTTTTCTCCTTCCCTGGAAAAAATAGTTTCATAAGTTTTTGCAGAAAAAGTGAAACCAAATGGCATTTCATTCGTCTATATAGACGTGCAGCAATTTAAATGGGCGATAGTCAGTCTATTGGCTGTGAAAAGGCATTTGACCATAAATATCATTGTTACAGAGCGGTTTATCTGGACATGCTTGACATTTTTTTAAATGCGAGTATAGTTATATTCCTGTGAAGTGCTTTTTTGCCTGTTCATAGATTATTAATATTTATCAGGTAAACTAATAATTAGGCTGATTGCCAACTTTAGAATTTTAAATAACTAGCGAAATATGTTACAATAATGTGCTAGAAGGCAGGTGTATGATTTTGAATACTTTACTTCATAAAAGTCAGGATATATTAAATAAATATATTGGCTTTTTCTTTTTAGCAGTATTTCTGCTCTGGATGAAAACGTATATTACTCAAATGACACAATTTAATTTAGGCATTGAAAGTGCCTTGCAGCAATTCCTGTTATTCATTAACCCGCTTGGTTCTTCATTGCTGTTTTTAGGATTTGCATTCTTTTTTAAAGGCAGGAAAAAATATATCGCCTTGATGTTTATGTATTTCCTGCTATCGTTCCTGCTGTTTGCAAATGCAGTGTACTACCGCTTCTTTAATGATTTTATTACATTGCCGACCTTGACGCAGACACAGAATTTCGGTGACGTTAGCGGAAGCATCAGTTCACTATTAAAACCAACTGATATCCTTTTCTTCATTGATTTCATCTTGCTTGCAGGCTTGCTTGTTTTTAAAGCCGTTAAAATTGAAACAAAGGATTGGACGCGCCGAAGAACTGCAGCATTAATTTATGCGTCACTTGCCATTTCCTTTGCTAATCTGGGCTTGGCTGAAACAGACCGCCCGGAGCTTTTGACAAGAGGATTTGACCGTAACTATATTGTTAAATATTTAGGCATGTACAATTATACGATCTATGATGCAGTGCAAAGCACGAAGGCATCTGCACAAAGAGTTATGGCTGATAGCAGTGATACAACTGAAGTCATAAACTTTACGAAATCGAATTATGCAGAGCCGAATTCAAAGTATTTTGGAAAAGCTGAAGGCATGAATGTAATTTACCTTCACCTTGAATCTATTCAGACATTCTTAATGAATTATGAATTGCATGGAGAAGAAGTAACACCATTCCTGAACTCGCTGATTGAAGAAGAAAATACAACTTACTTTGATAATTTCTTCCATCAGACTGCACAAGGTAAAACAGCAGATGCAGAGTTTATTCTTGAGAACTCCCTATATGGGCTGCCGCAGGGTTCTGCCTTTACAACAAAAGGCATGAATACGTATAATGCAGCTCCGGCAATTCTGAAGGATAAAGGATATACTTCTGCAGTCTTCCACGGTAACTCCGGAAGCTTCTGGAACCGTAACGAGATTTATAAATCATTTGGATATGATAACTTTTTTGATGCAGATTACTATGATTTAAAACCTGAAAACATGGCTGACTACGGCCTAATGGATAAGCCGTTCTTTGAACAATCCATGCCATACCTTAAATCCCTGAAGCAGCCGTTCTATTCTAAATTCATTACTGTTTCCCATCACTATCCATATCATATGGATCAGGAAAAGGCGACTATTGAGCCTCATACTACAGGGGACAAATCAGTTGATAATTACTTCCAGACTGCCCGTTATGCTGACGAAGCGCTTAAACAGTTCTTTGAACAGCTAAAGGCTTCCGGCCTGTATGAGAACTCAGTAATTGTCATGTATGGCGACCATTATGGAATATCCAAAAACCATAATAAAGCAATGGAAAAAGTGCTTGGCAAGGAAATTACAGCTTTCGATAGTGCAGGATTGCAGCGAGTTCCGCTATTCATCCGTGTACCTGGCATGGAAGGTGGAGTAAACCATGAGTTTGGCGGTCAGATAGACCTAATGCCAACATTGATGCACTTGCTTGGTATTGATACTAAGCAGTATCTGCAGTTCGGCACAGACTTATTCTCAGAAAATCATGATGATCTTGTTCCTTTCCGTAACGGTGATTTCATGAGCCCAACCATTTCATCTGTTGACGGTAAGTTCTATGACTCCACAACTGGTGAACTGCTGGATGAAAGCCGTTTTGAAGAAGCAGAGAAGCTTCAGGAAAGTACTGAGCAGAAATTGGCGCTATCTGATAAAGTAGTAAACGGAGACCTGCTCCGCTTCTACAAACCGGAAAACTTCGAACCGGTTGATCGTTCCAAGTATGATTACAAAGCAGAGAACAATGGAGTAACCAAAAAGAACGAAAACACTGAAAAAACGCCTGTAACTGAACCGGCTGATAAATAATAATGACTGCCTGCGGGAGATCCTGCAGGCAGTTTTTTGTTAAGGCAGTTTTCGTAAAGTATGTTGCTATTTGGATTATATCTACAGAGTTGATTGGAGCGGAAGGTGCGAGATCCTCGAAAAGCATGCGCATTTTCTTCGTGCGGTGTGTACTCAAAGAAGCTTATTCAACGTCCTGCGGGAGTAGCGGGACAGGTGATACCCCGCAGACGCACAGCATCGGGGAGGGTTAGGCGCCCGCTCTGCAGAACGCTTGAGCATCCCTTCGCTGCAATCAACGGACAACATTGATAAGCGAAAAACACAAATTTATACGTAAAGAGCCTTTATTAATGAAGTTACATAGTGGACAAAACTTGTATACCCTGGAAAAAATATAAAAGATGCTCTACTTAATGTGCTAAACGCTGTTTTATGGAATTACATATTCTATAATGATACATAAAGAGATTCATACCGAGGGGGAGTAAAAAATGAAAAAGCTTGCCGGCAAAAAAATTGCGCTTTTAGGTTCACGGAAAATAGATGAAATCAGCAAGTTAGTACAGAATCAGGGTGGGGTTGCAGTCAGCAGGCCTGCACAGGGAACCGCCTTGCTGAAGGATGATAAACTTAAGGATCATGTAGAAATGCTGATTGAGGGCAGCTTCGATTGGGTTATCTTTACAACAGGCATAGGTGTCGAAACCATTTATCAAACTTCTTTTGACATGAATAGGAGTGATGCGCTGATCAGCAGCCTGCAAAAAACAAAAATTGCAGCAAGGGGATACAAAACCGCCAACTCTCTGAAAAGGCTTGAAATCTTACCTGCAGTGCGGGATGATGACGGAAGTATGGCAGGGTTAATGCGGGAGCTCTCAGCATATCCATTGAAAGGCTCGAAAGTAGCTCTGCAGCTTCACGGGGACCCGGCACCGCAACTAAAACAATGGCTGGAAGAAAATCAGGCGGACTACGAAGATATTCTACCTTATATCCATATTCCTCCAGAGGAAAAAGTGATGAGTCAGCTGCTGTCAGAGCTCCTTGATGGAGAGCTCGATTCTGTTTTTTTCACAAGTACACCTCAAGTACGGAATCTATTCAGCTTCGCACGGGAGAGAAATGCTAAAGAACAATTGAAAGTCTGTTTTTCAGGACGGACTGTAGCATTGTCGGTTGGGAAAGTAACTGCTCAGGCTTTATTTGAGGAGGGGATTTCACGAGTTATTTTTCCTGAAGTCGAAAGGATAGGGAGTTCCGTGATTGAACTTGCCCGTTATTTTAGCAGTGAAGAAGGTACTTAAGGGCTAAGTTGTTAAAGTTATTAAACGAATATGCTAATAAAGCACTGATTATTTTATAAGGGGCCTTTTAGGCTCCTTTTATTGTATTCTTGTATATACAAATTTCAAAAAAGTCATAAAAAAATATTGAAAAGGCTTACACATCGTGATAATATTACAACGTAAACGTTTTCGTAACAAAAATCAGTTTCTTAAAGCAGGTGGGATATGTCCTATACCATCAAAGATGTTGCTAAAAAGGCAAATGTCTCTATTGCAACAGTATCCAGGATCTTAAATGGCCAGGGAGGTTATTCAGAAAAAACAAAAAGCAAGGTTCTAAAAGTAATTGAAGAACTGGGCTATCAGCCTAATGCAGTGGCAAGGGGATTAATTAATAAGAGAACCCATACAATAGGGGTGCTTTTCCCAAAGCTTTCGAGCTCACTGGTTACCGATCTGCTGGATGGAATTGAAAAGGCCGCAAATGATAACGGTTCCAGCGTGATTGTCTGTCATACAGAATCAAATGGCGAAAAAACGATGAAATATCTCCAGCTGCTTACCGAGAAAAGGGTAGACGGAATTATATTTGCCAGCGAAATATTAAAAGAGGAATATTATAAATTTGTGATCAAAACCAGGATGCCGATGGTTCTGCTTTCGACAGAGTCCTATGCTTACCCTTTGCCTTTCGTAAAGGTCAATGATTTTCATGCAGCATATGCAGCAGCTAAGCATTTAATCGATAAGGGTCATACCAGAATTGGAATGATAAGCGGTAACAAGGATGATATCATCGCGGGGATTCCGAGGATTGAGGGCTTTAAAAAGGCTCTGTCAGATCATAATATACCTCTGGGTTCTGATAATATTGTCTTCGGCAGGGGATTTACCTTCCCTTATGGTGTTGAGGGTTTTAAAAGTCTTATCGAACAGTTTCCAGATGTAACGGCAATATTTGCAGCAAGTGATGAAATAGCAATAGGTGCATTATCAGCCGCATATCAAATGGGAATAAGAGTCCCAGACGAAATTTCAGTGATAGGGTATGACAACTTGAAACTTGCTGAAATGTCCACCCCTCCACTTACGACAGTAGGACAGCCTCTGGCAAAAATGGGTGAAGCTGCAGCAGAAATGCTTTTTTCAATCCTAGAAACAGGCGAAACTCCGGAAAGCCGGATAATGCAGCACAAAATCATAGAAAGAATGAGTGTGAAAGAGAGAAAATAATAGCTCTCTTTTTCTCAGCTCAGTTACGTAAACGTTTACGTAACTGAGCTATTATACAAAAACCACATAGGGGGATATACCATGTTTAAAAAAATGACTGCAGGTGTGATGGCATTAACTTTAGGAGCATCTTTACTGGCTGGATGTTCATCTGATGGCAGTGACGATGGTAAAGTAACGCTTGAGCTGTTCTCTAATAAATCAGAAAGCATCGAAACATACAAAGGATTGATTAAAGAATTCGAAGCGGAAAATCCTGATATTAAGATTAAATTGGATGCACCTCCGGAAGCAGAAACGGTTTTGAAAACACGCCTGACTAAAAACGATCTTCCTGACATCATGTCTATCGCTGGTAATGCTACCTACGGCGAGCTTGGCCGTGCAGGCGTTCTTGAGGATTTTTCAGGAACAGATTTAGCTAAAACAGTTCAGCCATCCTATATCGATATGATCAATCGCCTGGTTGGACCTGAAGAAGAAGGCACTTTCGGTCTTCCGTATGCCACAAATGCTAATGCCGTAATTTATAACAAAGCAAAGTTTGAAGAACATGGCCTTGAAGTCCCGACAACCTGGGATGAATTCATCGCCAGTCTTGAAAAGGTGAAAGCTGCTGGTGACATACCGATCTACTTTACGCTGAAAGATGCCTGGACTGGCATGATCGCGTGGAACTCTCTTGGTGCTAATGTTGCTGGAGAAGACTTTGCCGAAAAGAAAGATGCCGGTGAAACATCATTCAAAGAAAAGTATGATGAAGTTGCAGACAAGATGGCTGCATTAGTCCAATATGGCCACAAAGACAATATGGGTGTTGCATATGGGGATGGAAACAATGCATTTGCGGCCGGCAAGTCTGTTTTCTATCTGCAAGGCAACTGGGCAATCCCTGAAATACTTAAAGCAAATCCAGATATGGAACTTGGAGTATTCCCAATGCCTGTTACTAACGAACCTGCACAAAACAAACTTGTTTCAGGTGTAGATGTTCTTTTAGCAGTCAGCAATGAAACTGAGCATAAAGAAGAAGCGATGAAGTTTGTTGAATTTATGATGAATAAAGACACTGCTAAAACCTACATTGACGAGCAGAAAGCTTTCTCTGCCATTGAAGGAGTTTACCAGGAAGATCCAGTCTTTGAAGGAATCAAAGCCAACTTTGAAAATGGAACAATTACAAGCTTCCCTGATCATTATTATCCTGCAGGCATGGGAGCTGAAAACCTTGTTCAGGAATTTCTGATCAAGAAAGATAAAGAAAAGTTCCTGAAGAAAATGGACAGCGAGTGGGAAAAAGTTCAAAACCGTTAATGGCACAGGCCAGGGAATCTCTTGAGATTTCCTGGCTTTCTAAAAAGGAGTTGTCAATATGAAAAAGAAAAACAGTGTGTTTCTCATCATCACGATACCCGCTTTCCTTCTTTTCTTCATTTTCCACAGCTTTCCCGCTTTGCAGGGGATTTTTTACAGCTTTACGGATTGGAAAGGATATGGAGATTGGAATTTTGTAGGATTAAAAAACTACCTTAACGTTTTTAAAGATGAACGTGCAGGAGATGCTTACTTATTTACTTTTAAATTTGCCATTGTTGCGACCATTTTGGTCAATATTATTAGCCTTCTTGTGGCCATCGGGCTAAACTCCAAGATTAAGTTTCACAGAACGCTTCGGGCAGTCTACTTCTTGCCTTACATTCTGAGTATTTTGATTGTTGGCTTTATCTTTAATTTTATATTTGCTCATTTCCTGCCGCAGATTGGCGATGCATTCGGATGGGAATTTCTTACTCGAAATATTCTTGGAAATCCGGACCTTGCATGGATCGGGATTGTTATTGTAGCCGTTTGGCAGGCTGTGTCATTTAATACTATTTTGTATCTTGCGGGGCTGGTTACAATTTCAGAGGATTTGTATGAGGCGGCAAGCATTGATGGTGCAGGTGTCTGGACAAAGTTCTGGAAAATTACGTTTCCGCTGATAGCACCTTTTTTCACCATTAATATGGTTCTGTCTTTGAAGAACTTTCTGATGGTATTTGATCAGATTGTTGCCCTTACTGGCGGGGGCCCGGGAAAGTCAACCGAATCGATCTCCCTGCTTATTTACCGGGGAGGATTTGAAGGCGGAGAGTTTGCCTATCAATCAGCCAATGCGGTTATATACTTTATCGTCATCATCGTCTTTTCTGTTATTCAGCTGAAATTCTTAAATAAAAGAGAGGTGGAAAACTAATGAATCGCAAAAAAACGAGCTGGCTAGTCACTACTCTATTAATCTTAGGTTCATTGCTCATTCTTTTTCCACTGTATTTAACCATTACCATTGCGTTTAAAACACCGCCTGAAATGGCAGGGAATTTGCTCGCTCTACCAAAATCATGGTCGTTTGACAACTTTGCACAGGCAATCGAAATGACTAATTTCTTTAATGCGTTTAAAAATAGTGCATTTGTTACAATATTTGTTGTCATTTTTACAGTGCTAACGAACTCACTGGTATCTTATGCCATCGCGAGAAACCTTCATAAGAAGTTTTATAAGTTCCTATACTTCTATTTTTTAAGTGCGATGTTTATTCCTTTTCCCATCATCATGCTGCCTCTTGTCAAACAGACCAGTGCATGGGGAATGGATAATCTGGTTGGATTAATCATTTTGTATATTGTTTTCAATCTTTCTTTTAATGTGTTTATCTATATCGGCTACATTCGTGCCATTCCAGTTGAATTGGAAGAAGCGGCTATTATGGACGGAGCAACCACATGGGGTGTCTTCTGGAAGGTCATTTTCCCGCTGCTGGCACCTATGAATGCAACAGTTGCAATTATTACGAGTCTTGGTGCATGGAATGATTTCATGCTTCCGCTTGTTCTGCTGAGCGACCGAGAAATGGCTACTTTGCCGCTTGTTCAATATATTTTCCAGGGCCAATTCAGCACAGATTATAATTTGGCATTTGCCTCCTATTTAATGGCACTTGCTCCAATGATAATTGTGTACATCTTTGCCCAAAAATGGATTATAAGCGGTGTGATGAAGGGTTCAATCAAATAATAGAGAATACTTTTTTGATGGGAGTTGTATGAATTGAACAAAACCTGGTGGAAAGAAAGCGTTATTTATCAAATCTACCCAAGAAGCTTTAATGATTCAAATGGTGACGGGATTGGCGATATCAACGGAATCACTGAAAAAATTCCATATTTAGGGGAATTGGGGATCGATGTCATCTGGCTATCCCCCGTTTACAAATCTCCTAATGATGACAATGGCTATGATATCTCAGATTACCGTAATATTATGGATGAGTTCGGAACCATGGAAGACTTTGACGGCATGCTGGCAAAAGCGCATGAATACGGCATTAAAATTATGATGGACCTCGTTGTTAACCACTCAAGCGATGAACACCAGTGGTTTAAAGAATCGAGAAAATCAAAAGACAACCCCTATCGGGATTATTATATCTGGAAAAAGACGGATAATGGCGAACCTCCTACTAATTGGGGAGCAGCGTTTGGCGGCAGTGTATGGGAATATGATGAACAAACCGGAGAATATTACCTGCATCTGTTCAGCAAAAAACAGCCTGACTTAAATTGGGAAAACCCTGTCCTTAGAAATGAAGTGTATGAAATGATGCGCTTTTGGCTGGATAAAGGCATTGATGGATTCCGCATGGATGTCGTAAATTTCATTTCAAAAGATACCAGCTATCCTCAGGGAGAGATCCGGGAAGGCCATAAATATGGGGATGGCAGCAAGTATTATATGAATGGTCCGAGAATTCATGAGTTCCTGCAGGAAATGAACAAAGAGGCCCTTAGCCCGTATGATACTATTACGGTTGGCGAAATGCCTGGTGTAACAGTTGATGAAGGCAAGCTCTACACTGGCCGGGACAGAAATGAATTAAATATGGTGTTTCATTTTGAACATGTGGGTCTTGGGGATGGGCAATATGGCAAATGGGATCCACGCCCCTGGAAATTGACTGATCTGAAAAAGATTTTCAACAAGTGGCAAAAGGGTCTTGAAGAAGATGGCTGGAACAGTTTGTATTGGAGTAATCATGACCAGCCCCGTGCCATCTCCAGATGGGGAAATGATTCAGAAGAATACCGCGTAATTTCCGGTAAAATGATTGCTGCATGCCTTCATATGATGCAGGGGACGCCTTATATTTACCAGGGCGAGGAAATCGGCATGACAAACGTAAAGTTCAATGATATCAATGATTACCGTGATATAGAAACGCTGAATGCATACCGTGATCTTACACCGGATTCCTTAACACATGATGAAATTTTTAAAGGCATTCATGAGAGAGGCCGGGACAATGCGAGAACGCCTGTTCAGTGGGATGCCAGCCCGAATGCAGGCTTCTCAGAAGGAACCCCTTGGATCAGCGTAAATCCTAATTATAAAAGAATTAACGCAGAAGCAGTTTTAGAAGATGAAGACTCAATCTTCCATTTTTATAAGAAGCTGATTCAGCTTAGGAAGCAAAATGAAGTAATTGTTTATGGAACATTTGATTTAATAATGGAAGAGGATGAGCAGATTTTTGCTTTCACACGAACTCTGGGTGATGATCAGCTGCTTGTGATCTGCAACTTCAGTGAAGGAACACCTGACTTTAAGCTTCCGGAACATATCCATTATTCGTCTAAGGAACTTCTGGTATCAAACCTGACCGCAGATGAAAATGAAGAAATTGATAGCCTGACACTTAAGCCGTATGAAGCTAGAGTGTATCGCTTAAAGAAATAATAAAGATAGGGCCTGTTTTGGGGCCCTTTTTTACAAGAATTGATAATAATGAGGTGGTCTCTGTGAATAAAAAGTGGTGGAAAGAAGCTGTTGTTTATCAAATTTACTGGAGAAGCTTTAATGATTCCAATGGTGACGGCTATGGTGATTTAAGAGGAATAATCGAAAAGCTTGATTATATCAAGAACCTTGGCATTGATGTGATTTGGCTGAATCCTTTTTATCAGTCACCAGACCGGGATAATGGCTATGATATTTCAAATTATTATGGAATTATGGAAAAAGCCGGTGATATGGCTGCCTTTGATGATCTAATTCATGAAATTCACCAGCGCGGAATGAAGGTCATTATGGACCTGGTTGTGAACCATACTTCTGACCAGCATCCCTGGTTTTTGGAATCACTTTCCTCAAAGGATAATCCGAAAAGAGATTGGTATATTTGGAAGGATCCAAAGGATGGCAGGGAGCCAAATAACTGGCGATCCTATTTTGCTCCTTCCTGCTGGGAATGGGACAAAGCAACAGGACAGTACTATTATCATTCCTTTGCAGTCGAGCAGCCTGATCTAAATTGGGAAAATCCCGAATTGCGCCAGGAAATCTACAAAATGATGCGCTTCTGGCTGGATAAAGGCATCGACGGGTTTCGAATGGATGTGATTAATTTACTAGCCAAAAAAGAAGATTTATCTAATGCAGAGAATCCTTATGATATTAGCTATCTCGCCAATAATCCGGGTATCCATGATTATCTTCAGGAAATGAACCAGGAAGTTCTTCAGCATTATGATGTGATGACTGTCGGCGAGATTCCGTTTGTTTCACCGGAAGAGGGATTGCTCTATGTGAATGAAAGCCGGAATGAATTAAACACACTGTTCCACTTTCAGGTAGCAGATGAAATGCCGGTATGGGACATGCTCAGATTTAAGGAAATCCAAACAAGCTGGTATGAGGGCCTTAAGCATAAGGGTTGGAATTCGCAATTCCTCAACAACCATGATCACACAAGACAGGTAACCCGCTATGGAAATGATGGCCAGTTTCGAGACCAATCTGCAAAGCTTCTAGCGGCAATGATTCATACATTACCTGGGACTCCTTATATCTATCAGGGCGAAGAATTTGGCATGACAGGTGTGAAATTTGATTCGATTGAAGACTACAATGACATTGCCATGAAGAACAAATATCATGAAGAAGTTTCTAAAGGGCGGGATCCAAAGGAAGTCTTTGAAAGTCTATTGCTTTTGAGCCGCGATAATTCTAGGACACCGATGCAGTGGAATGACAGCATTAACGCTGGCTTTTCTGCTGGAGAACCATGGATCAAAGTGAATCCGAATTATAAGGAGATTAACGCTGAAGCAGCTCTGAGTGATCCAAACTCTATCTTTTATTTCTACAAAAAGCTGATTGAATTAAGAAAACAAAACGAGGTTATGGTATACGGGGATTATAAGGATCTATTGCCAGATGATGAACATTTATATGTATTTACACGCTCCTATAATGATATAACCTGGCTGATTGTTTTAAACCATTGTGACGAGGAGCAGACGTTCAACTTTGATGGCTTTCCAAATCGGGAACTGATTCTCGCAAATTACAGAAGGGACACGGTAGAGAATCAAGAAATAATGCTCCCGCATGAAGCGAGAATTTATGAGATTCAAAGACATAATAAGCAGCTGAATTAAGAAGGTAAGTGAATCAGGTCTGATACTCCATATAAAAATAAAAGCCGGCATTTGAAAAGCCGGCTTTCTTCATTTTTAATTCTTCTCTCCAGCACTGGTTCTGGGGTCTGTTTTTTCGGGAGGAACCTTGGAAAGCTGGTCCATAGGCTCCATCATAGATTCAAGCAGACTTCCATTAACTTGTTTTTCTTTATCAATATTATACGGTCGATCATTCTCACGACTGTCCATCAATTCACCTCATTTTATATTTTTACATAGAATTTGCCTCCCGCATGGTTATTATTCCGAAAACCGGAAAGTCAAAGGTTAAATTCCCTTGCAATGGAAATAATGGAATTTAAAAGATCTATGGAGAAAACCAATGACTAAAATATTAATATTTGCAATACTGGCACTGATTTCCTTAATGTATATTTTTTTACTATTTATGTTAATTTACGGCTGGCGCTGGTTCATGAAGCGGGCAGTAAAGCAGGCTGGAAAGATCATAATGACAGACAGCTATCAGGAAAACATTATTGAGCTGATTCCAGGTTTCAGGCATTTGGGCATTCAAAATGCGCTTGAAAATAACCTGCGTGCGGAAACTGGAGATGTGCTGCATCGCCCATTTGGCTCATCGAAAAAATGGCCGCACCTTGATGAAATTACATTTATCCCAGCACAAACTTCACCTTTTCCCATTGATGGTGACGAAGACGTTGATGTGAAAGTGACAATTGGTCCAAAAGCGAAAAAACCGATGAAGATTAAAATTCCACTGATGATCAGTGGTATGGCCTATGGAATTGCTCTTAGTGAGCAAGTAAAAATCGCATTAGCAACAGCTGCCAAGAATACTGGAACGGCCATAAATTCCGGTGAAGGCGGAATTCTGCCCGAGGAGCTTGAAAGTGCCGGGAAATACATTCTCCAATTTTCTAAGACGGAGTGGGGCAAGGAAGAGAAGACTATTAAAAGGGCGGACATGATTGAAATTAAGCTGGGTCAGGGAGCTACATTGGGAATGGGCGGAAACATCTCCCCAGAAAATTTAACAGGTCGTGCAAGAGAAGTCATGGGGTTAAAGGAAGATGAAACTGCCCATATAATGGAACACTTTTTTGAAAAACAGACATTGAAGGATTTAAAGGAACTGGTGGATGAGCTACGAAAAATGTCAGGAGGTGTTCCAATCGGTGCAAAAATAGGGGCAGGGGGTAAGATAGAAGAAGACATTGATCATTTAATCGAAATAGGTGTAGATTTTATTGCAGTTGATGGCGGACAGGGCGCATCTGTTGGTGCACCTCCCTTATTGGCAGATGATTTTGGTATACCAACCCTTCATGCTATCACGCGTGCCTCGAACCATCTTGAAAAAAGAAAAAAGAAGGGGGATATCAGCTTAATTGTTTCTGGCGGACTTTTTACCCCCGGACATTTTTTAAAAGTTCTGGCACTTGGAGCAGATGCGGTATATCTGGGATCTGTTATGCTGTTTACTGTGTCTCATACACAAACCCTGAATGCACTTCCTTTTGAACCTCCAACACAGGCTGTATGGAACGAGGGGAAGTTCACAGATGTATTCAAAACAGAAGATGGTGCTAAGTCGGCGGAAAAGTTCTTGACCGCAAGCACTGAGGAAATCAAACTGGCGCTTAGAGCCATGGGGAAAAAGTCATTAAAAGAATTATCCAGGAAAGATCTTGTATCTTATAATGAACTCACAGCAAAAATGATCGGAATCCCTTTTTCCTTTGAACCATGGGAGGATAAATCAACTAAGGCATAATGAAAGCCTGGCATATGTAGCCAGGCTTTCGTTGTTACTCATCAATATCTTTCTTTACTTTTGATTTTTTCTGAGGCTGAAACCTATGCGGATTTTGCGTTCTTAAATAAACTGGCCTTAATGGCTGAAACGGAAATCTGATAAATGAGTCTTTCAAGTCCCGATACCTGGGTGGATAAAACGGCTCCAAAAAAGGTCTGTCGAGTGATGTTAGCCTGATCATATGAGTTAACAAAATACAGGAACAGAAAAGCACTCCTACAAAACCCCATAATGTGGCAAAAAATAAAAACGGGAATCTTAGAAATCGGATCGAATTATTCATTTTGTAAACTGGTGTTGTAAAAGAGGCAAGAGCTGCCAGTGCGATAATGATTAACAGGACATTACTTGTCAGCCCTGCCTGCACAGATGCTGTCCCAATGACAATCCCGCCCACGATACCGATTGTCTGGCCTACTTTTGTGGGCAATCTGGCTCCAGCTTCTCTTAAAAGCTCTATTACCAGTTCGAGAATTAAGGCTTCATAGAAAGGCGGCATAGGAATATGCTGTCTTGAAGTCACTAGTGTTCCTAACAAATCCGTGGGGATAAGCTCCATATGATAAGTCAGCGTTGCAACATATATGGACGTAATCTGTATTGAAAAAATAACAGAAAAGGCCCGCAATATTCTTGCGAAAGAAGCGATAGTCCAATTTATAAAATAATCTTCAAAGGAACTGAAGAATTCAGAAAACGTTGTAGGGGTAATCAGCACATGCGGTGACCCGTCTACGGCGATCACGACTTTTCCTTCAGCAAGGACAGCAGCTGCCCTGTCTGGTCTTTCTGTATCCAGCACCTGCGGGAAAGGAGAGTTCTTATTATCTGAAATAAACTGTGCAATATGGGAACTGTCAGTAATTTCATCAAAATCGATATTGTCGATTCTTTCTTTAACCTTGCTGACATAATCTGCATTCGTGATTCCCTCTATATAGAGAACCGCCACAACTGTTCTGGAAATGCTGCCGATAAAATATTCCTCAATGATCAGTTCAGAGGTGGGCAACCTTTTGCGGATTAAATTCAGATTATTCTGCAGTGACTCGACAAAGGCCTCCTTTGCTCCAATAACGGTTTGCTCGACTTCAGGGTGTGTCAGCTCCCTTACATAAGAACATTTAGCAGCCATAAAAGCTGCTTTATTATTCTCAGTTTTGGTTGTAATCATCACATAGCCATTTAATAGCAAATATTCAGCATTTGAAAGATCTTCGCAAATTTGAATGCTTGCAGATGGCAAAAGCCTCTTCAAATTATCTATTTTGTTGAAATTACCCTGAAGAAGCTGAGGGAGCAAACTTTTGGTGATCATCTTTTGGTCAGTCAGTGTTTTGTAATAAGTAAAGGAAAAACAGAGCCCAGTTTGTCTATTGCTATAATGTACTTTTTGAAAATCATGAGACCGTGAAAGCGACTTTTCAAGCTCCTCAAGTTCGACTTCAGACACAGGTCTCTTCTTTTTTAACATTTTTTCCATTCCGCAATCACCAGTTTGTTTCGGCTTTAAGTGTAGTGTTTCCGTTTTTGGAAAGATTATGAATGAACAGGGGAAATAGCAAAAAAGCCTGCTCCATTGGGGCAGGCTTGGGTTTTATACCGGTTCTTCCTCCCGAGGCATAAAGCAGGAAGAAACCAGCTTTTCAAGATTCTCAAATTCTTTGGCATCCATAAATGCGATACACATGCTCAAAGAGTGAAGTGCGCTCTCTATGAGGAATTTCCTTGGTTTTTTCGAATGAACCATCTCTTCCTGAATAAAGTCCAGAAGCTCCATGCAATCGTTCTGTTCTTTCTGCTTGATGGACTTCTTTAAGGTCAATATGGATTTGCAGAGAATATACAAATTACCATGATCTTTATTTCGAAATCTGTTTTCAATAAGCTCAGGCTTCAGCAGATAGTCACCGGCTGAACTTACCTCTTCAACGACCTTCCTTATCCTTTCTACACTATAGCGGACCACCGGATTAATGCTTGAAGAGAATTCAAAGAATTTAGTATAGTATTTTACGTTATGATGGAGGATGCCAAGGAACATAACGGCACAATCCAGTAGATATGGCTTCTTATCTTCCCCAAAAATTTCGATAAACCGTCCAAAAATCCAATCCACCATTCTAAGCTGTCCTTCTTTAATAAACTGCTTGAGTTCAGGGTCATTTGAAACAAGGACTTCTTCAAAAAGGGCAACCAGCTTATTGGTCCGATTCATATTCATTTGCAGTTCAATCTGCTGAGTGAATACCTCCAAGCTGCTTGGGCTCTGGCCAATAAGAAGTTTATTGCGTTCTGATTCCATTTTTTCATGCAATGTTTTAAAAATGGAAATAAGCAGTTCGTTTTTTGAAGAAAAATAGTTATAGAAAGTGCCCTTAGAAATCCCGCTGTAATCTAAAATATCCTGAATGGATGTTGCCTGAAAACCTTTTTCCAGGAATAAGTGATGTGCTTTTTGTATAACATGCATTTTCCTGTTATTCATATATAATCACCTGTCATTTTATTTGAACTATGTGTATAACTTAATAGTACCTCAATGAATTAATTTACACAAACCCTCTATTTTACAAGGATTTTTTTGTTGCAAAAATTGAACTCATAGTATATTATATGATTTGTGTGTAACACGAGTATAAAAGAATGAACTGAGTGTACAGGAGGAAAAATAATGGAACAAGCAATAAATAATAAAACAGACCGGGCTCCTTATGGAATACTTGCTGTTTTAATGATCGGGGCATTCATTGCCTTTTTGAATAATACATTGCTTAATATTGCATTGCCATCTATTATGACAGATTTAGAAATAGAAGCGGCAACAGTGCAGTGGCTGACTACCGGTTTTATGCTGGTTAATGGTATCTTGATCCCGGCTACTGCCTTTTTAATTGAAAAATATACAGTCCGCAGGTTATTTATTGTGGCAATGGGCTTATTTACACTTGGTACGCTTGTCGCAGGGGTTGCGCATGAATTCCCAATTCTGCTGGGTGGCAGAATGCTGCAGGCTTCAGGGTCTGCCATCATGATGCCGCTGTTAATGAATGTCATGCTGATCAGTTTCCCGGTTGAAAAGCGCGGGGCTGCTATGGGTGTATTTGGTTTAATCTTAATGTTTGCCCCTGCAATTGGCCCGACTCTGTCAGGGTGGATTGTCGAACATTATGATTGGAGAATGCTTTTCCACTTTCTATCTCCACTAGCGGGAGTTATTCTGGTGCTGGGAGCTGTGTTACTTAAAGATAAGAAGGAAAAAGTAAATATCCGTATGGACGTATTTTCGCTCATTCTTTCAAGTGCAGGATTTGGCGGAATTCTTTATGGCTTCAGCTCTGCAGGAAATAAGGGATGGGATAGTCCGCATGTCTATTTAACGATTGTGATTGGTGTTATTTCTTTAATATGGTTTATCTTAAGGCAGACTAAAAGTGACCGCCCGATGCTAAACTTTGGCGTTTATAAATATCCTATGTTTGCACTGTCTTCTGCCATCGCCATGACGGTTAATATGGCACTGTTCTCCGGAATGATTCTAATTCCGATTTATGTTCAGACACTTCGTGGCATTTCACCGCTGGATGCAGGATTAATGATGCTTCCAGGTGCTATTGTGATGGCTGTTATGTCTCCATTAACAGGAAAGCTATTCGATAAAATCGGCGGCCGGATTTTAGCGATTACAGGTTTGGCCATAATAGTTGCAACCACCTATATTTTCAGCAGATTAACCCTGGAAACGACTTACACACAGTTAATCATCCTGAATTCTATAAGAATGTTTGGGATGTCCATGGTTATGATGCCTGTTTCGACTAATGGTTTAAACCAGCTGCCAAGACGTTTATACCCTCATGGAACTGCTATGAACAATACATTGAACCAGGTTGCAGGTGCAATAGGTACAGCCTTATTAGTAACAGTTATGTCAACAAGAACAGAAACACATGCTGCAGAAATTGCGAAAGAAGCAATGAAAGGCGGGGCTATGGCTAATGGCGGCCAAATGACGGAAGCTGCAGTGGCGGAAATGCAGCAGCAGGTTCTAATGAAAGCCATGCTTGAAGGGATTAACGATGCTTTCTTCGTAGCAACCTTTATTGCTGCAGCTGCACTTGTTCTGGCCTTCTTTATTAAACGTGCAACTCCTATGGAAGACCCTGTTGAAGAAGTAAAGCAGGAAAATATGGTACCAAAATTGGCTAAGAATTAGTCGCAAAGGGAAATCGAGGATTTCCCTTTTTTTATGCTTGGATTGGATATGAAACATACATGGACCGCCAGGCGTCTAATAGGTATGCAAGAATTTTACTTAAGTACTGATATGGGAGGCAGAACATATGGCGGTTAGGGGTATAAATCATTTCTTATATTCAGTTTCGGATTTGGAGAGATCGATACAATTTTATCAAGAGGCATTTAATGCGAAGCTCCTGGTAAAGGGCAAAACGACTGCATATTTTGATATGGCTGGGATCTGGATTGCCCTGAATGAAGAACGGAACATACCAAGGAATGAAATTGCTCATTCCTATACACATGTTGCTTTTACAGTCGATGAAACAGATTTTGAAAAAATGTGCAATAAACTAGAAGAGCTGAAGGTGCATATCCTGCCTGGCCGTGCCAGGGACACAAGGGATAAGAAATCGATTTATTTCACAGATCCGGACGGACATAAATTTGAATTTCATACAGGAACATTAAAGGATAGATTGGATTATTATAGAACAGAAAAAGGACATATGGAGTTTTTTGAATGAAAAAAGCCTGCAATGCTTACTGAGCATCTGCAGGCTTTCTAATTATCTATTTTTCCCAACTAATTTGATTGATTGATGTCCGCTGTGAGGGTGAGGTGAAAATAAAATATGATCCAAATACAGAGCTTCCAGCTTCCGGTCACTTAAATTGAACAAGCTATGATTTTGCTGGAATTTAGATAATGATAATAATTTGCTGATTAATGTTTCCCTGTTTAATGGCATGTATTAAACCCTCCTTTTGTTAAATATATTTTAATTCATATTTATCCGATTAGTCAAGTAGGAATTAAGTCTTTTCTTTCATGGTCAATTATGAACAATAAGTAAATAAGCTGCTCTCTATGAACCCCAAGATCACGAATAAAAAATACCCTGTGGCCTCAAAATAAAAACACTTTCAAATAAGGAGGCTGCTTCATGAATGAAAAGTGTTTTTATTGTGCGGCGGAGATAGTGGACAGACAAAAGCATCTGATTTCGTTTGATATGGCAGATAATGAACGGGAAGAAACACTCTGCAAGGAATGTTATAGTGAATGGCTTCATGGTATAAAAGGGTGAAACAGGGAGGATTAGCATGAAGAGAGACAAAAGCAGAAATGAAAAACCATTTGGTGAAGCGCCAGAAGAAGTGCTGAAAATCAGCTCAACTGGTTATGATTTAGAATCCGTTGCGAAAAGGGAAGATTATTCAAAGGGAAAACAGCAGGAAAAAAACCCCTCAAGCTGCGGAGGATTATAAGCTGATAAAACGTCTGCTAAATGCGGCGTTTTTTAAATAGGAAAAAGGTACAACTATAACTTAGCGCAGGGCAGGAATACCTTAATTCGTCATTGAATACAAATAGAAAATGGCAACAGCTTCTTAAATAGAGAGAGGAAGAAAATATTCTATAAGCTGGGGGAAAAATGAGCAAGCGAAACTGGGGAATTTCAATTTTGCTGATTATCTGTTTCATGGGATTAGCAGGCTGTTCGGGGAAAGTCGCCACCAATGAGCCTGAGAAAAAGGCGGCGGTAGAAAAGTCTAAAGAAGAACAGCCTAAAGAGGAGGCGACGGCAGGGGAGCAGGACAAAAAGGAAGAAAAAAAGGAAGAAGTAAAACCAGTCGTGGTTAATGTCATTGATCCCAATTCAAATGCAGTTCTCAAGACCTTCAGTCCTGCTGAAATGGGATTTGGAGATAACGATGAAAAATATAGGGCAGATCTTGCCCAGTGGGCCAAAGAAATAGCGCGAGGAACAGATGAAAAGAAAGGGTATGACCAAAGGATGACCCTTGATAAACTTGGTCCTGATGGCAATATTATTAAAGGGCAGCCAGAAATTATACTGGAAGAAAGCGAATTAGTGGATAAAATTTTTGCTGCTTCTGTAAGCGGCGGAGAAGTTGAATTGCCGCTCTATGTGTCGGAAAGCGGTTATGATCCAGCTGATGTTCCACATTTGGGGGAAGTAGTCGTTGCATCCTATACCACTTATTTCAACAACGGTGTGGCAGGCAGGACCAAAAACATTGAACTCTCAGCAGAAGCCATCAATAATATTATTCTTGGCAATGGGGATCATTTTTCATTTAATACAACAGTGGGACCCAGTGATGAAGCGCATGGATATCAGCCCGCAGAAGAAGCCATTAATGGAAAGCTGGTGATGGGTATTGGGGGCGGTATTTGCCAAACATCCTCCACCCTCTTCAATGCAATCGATAAAGTTGGAGTAAGCTATGTGGAAAAACATCACCATTCCGTGACGGTGGGGTATGTCCCTAAGGGCAGGGATGCAACAGTATCCTACGGGGGTAAAGATTTCAGGTTTGAGAATACAACCGGGATTCCCCTGCTTGTAAAAGCACACTTCGGAAATGGAGTTCTAACAATTGAAATTAGAACCGCAAAAAAATATGAAGGTATACTGAAGAAAGCCGTATAAGGCGGGCGGCACCTTTTTCATGATTCGAGTATAGGTGCCGACTGTCCTGGTTGTAGGACTTATAACGCAAGAAATAACAATTAGTTAAAAATAAGCAAATAGCGGAGGGGTTTGTCCACACCTTTCTTGCAGCTTTTAATACAATGATATAGAAGATCTCCTCCCTAAGGATCTTTGGTCTGCATAGTTGCCGCTAATCTGCCAGCCGGATTAGCGGCATTTTTTTTATAGGGGGAAAGAAAGAGAACTTTCTGTTAATATGCCACCCCAGGAAAAAAGTACCTAAATTGCCAGGTTGTTCATGATAAATTATAAGTATGATATCCTATTTTATCTGGAAATGAGGGAGATTATGAAATTATCTGTGGCAAAAAAACTGTTCTTCGGCTTTTTGTCTGTCATTTTATTATTTGGTTTTGCAGCCGTTTTCTCTAATTATGAACTCGGTAATGTAAACCGGGATTATCAAAGCTTAATAGATGAAAATGTCACAGAAGTGATGCTTGTGAAAACACTGAAGGCGGAGCTGATGAATGAAGCAGGGGGAATCCGCGGCTATCTCCTGACAGGCGATTATGCATATCTAAGTGACTATGAAAGTTCCCGCAAGAGAATGGAACATCATATTAATAAACTGAATGAATTAACTGGCAGTAAAAACGAAAAGGGATTGGCGAGAGAACTGGAAGTGCTTCAAAAACGCTACCAGAGCATTATTGACAAAGAAATTAAGTTTAAGCTGGAGAAGAATAATGCTTACATATCATTAGTTGAAACCTCCGAAAAACAGGTTAGCCAGGATTTTAACAAAAAAGCGGACGAGCTTGTAAAATTTTATGAAACGCAATTAGAAGACGGGATAAATGAAACTGTTGCTGGCGTTAAATTGTTCTCAGACAATTACATTATTAATTACCATTACAGCCATTTTTGCTGCCATGCTTATAGCTTATGTTATTAGCAGAATGATATCCAGGCCGATTAATATGGCTGCAGCAACGATAGACAAAGTGGCAGGAGGAGACTTAAGTCAAACCTCAATAAAAGGAAAAAACCGGGATGAAATAGGAGTGTTTATTTCCTCATTAAATAAGATGGCTCAAGACCTGAGATCTGTAGTCAGCCAGGTAAGAAGTACATCAGAACAAGTTGCATCAAGCAGTGAACAATTTGCTGCAAGTGCAGAAGAAAGTTCTTTGGCTTCAGGGCAGGTAGCAGGTATTTCTCAGAAAAATGCTCTTGGCATTGAACAGCAGCTTCACCGTTTCAGAGAGGTAACTTCTTCAATGCAAGAGATTTCATCCGGAATGGAGCAAATTGCTTCAAGCAGCGAGCTGATGCTTAAAGCAGCGGAAAAGGCTGAATTGTTAACTAAACAAGGCACTAACTCGGTCGATAATGTTGTAAGTCAAATGAATAAAATAAAAACTTCTGAAGGCAGTGCTTCTCAGCATATTTATAAGCTGGAATCTCGATCATATGAAATCAGCGATATTGTGGAGTTCATCACCAATATAGCAGAGCAGACAAATTTACTGGCACTGAATGCCGCTATTGAAGCTGTAAGGGCAGGTGACCATGGCAGAAGCTTTTCGGTTGTTGCTGACGAGGTCAGAAAACTGGCAGAGGGTTCCAAGCAATCTGCCATTTAGATTCAGCAAATGATAGGGATTATACAGGAAGAAACAAAGCAGGCAGTTATGGCAATGGGTAAAGGGAATGAACAGGTAAAGGATGGTCTTGAAGATACGATGGAAGCAAGTGCAGCTTTTACTGAAATTGCTCATTCAATTTGTGATGTAACATTTAAAGTCGAAGAAGTCTCTTCTTCAGTGGAAGAAATGAAAGCCTTGACCACTCAGGTTATTGAAGTCATGTCAAATGTGCAGGACATTTCAGAAAAAAACGCAGCAGCTTCCCAGGAATCTTCTGCCGCAACAGAAGAGCAGCTCGCAACCATGGAAGAAGTTTCATCATCAGCGGGCTCACTGGCGAAACATGCAGAAGAATTACGGGTAGCGGTCTCGAAATTCAAATTATAAGTTTTTACTCTTTCCCTATTACCGTTAAGAACCATTTTCGATTTTTCCGGATTTTGAAGACTAGAAAGTTCACTTTAAACAAAGTAAACTGATCATTCCCCTATAAAATGAGAAATGAAGGAAACTTAAAAGTGTCAGAAAAATTAAGTTGCTTTTTAATGGTTTTGAAGATATGCTCAAACTAGGTGATATACGACGGGGAATTGAAATCTGACATGTAGCATAACTTGTAATCATTTAAAAAAAGAACATCGCCCTCTATGTTGAGGAGATGCTAATTTTAAAAAATGGTTATAACTAGAATTGCCTACTATGGTTTTTCAAACCTATAATTCGCAGATACCTTGTTGTGTATCTGCCTTTTTATTTGAATCTAAACTAAAAGCCGGTCACGGTAAGCCCTAAATGGAGGGAAAGCTGAATGATCAACCAGCAGACTAAAACCGCAATAGTTACAGGTGTCAGCAGCCCAAATGGAATCGGTGCTGCTATTTGCCGAAAATTAGCCAGGCAGAACTTTAATATATGTTTTACTTATTTTGATGCTGTCCCCCATTGGGAAACAGAATTCAGCAAGAAAATATCAGAATCCGGTGTAGCATGCAAAGGACTCGAAATTGACTTATCTAATGTTCAATCCGCAGAAAAGGTGCTGGAATTAGCAGTAATGGAAGTTGGAGAACCAATGATACTTGTAAATAATGCAGCTCATTCGACAAGTGATGGCTATCTTAATTTTGATTCAAATATTTTGGACGCACACTATGCAGTTAATATGAGAGCTGTATTTATTCTGTGTACAGAATTCGCTAAAAGGTTTCCAGAATGGAATTTACCCTACGGACGAATCATTAATATGACCTCCGGCCAAGATTTGGGAGTGATGCCGGGAGAATTAGCATATGCCTCTACTAAAGCAGCCATTACTGCATTTACCAGATCTTTGTCAACAGAAATTGCTCATTTAGGCATAACTGTCAATGCAATCAACCCCGGCCCTACGGACACTACATGGATGAATGAAGACATTAGAAACCATCTTTTGCCTAAGTTTCCGGCAGGAAGAATAGGTCAGCCGGAGGACGCGGCAAACCTGGCAGCATTTCTGGCAAGTGATGAATCAAAGTGGATAACAGGTCAGGTGATTCATTCGGAGGGAGGGTTCATTCGAAGTTAACAAAAGCAAGTGACATTTACTTAACAAATTAAAGCTATTTATATCATTTTTGATGCAAAATACCCAAAAGGGTTCATTGATCTCCTCCAAAGGTGTATAAATAGAAATAATAGAGGGGAGAGACCTATGATAAACTTATTGAATGACCCTGAAATTGTGAAAATGTGTGAAACTGCTTCCCCGCATGAAATGGTTGAACATTTAACAGGAGGAAAAATAAGAGGACTTGAAAAAATCGCATTGGCTACACTCGCAAACAGAAAACAGCTGCCGTATAATGTCGTAAATGTCCTGATAGTTTATTTTTTCAGCGCATTTGGCAATAAAGTATATGACCGAAATGACCTTGCCAGGCTTTATGATTACTGGGCATCGAATCATGTGTACAGCTTTGCAAAAGCACAGGAAATGACTGAAGAGAACATTGAAAAAATCCTGGCAGTCTTAAAATGATAGGGTACCCAAAAAGTTCTGCCATAAGAGGCATGAACTTTTTATTTAGCTATTTCTTTTTGGTGCTGTATGCACCTTTTATTGTCTGTTTTATCATTTGATGTCCGAGAACTGCGACACCTGCTGCAACAATTCCATTAACAACCCCCTCTAAAGAAAGACCAAATGCTATGCTGCCTGAGAATACGGAAATAATCACAAGAATCCATATGATAGACCAATCAGGAACATTAGGTGTCTGTTTCAAGGCATACCCAATCACCCACAAAGCCGGAACCATCATATAGTAATTCTCGTTTAAAAAATCAAGTAAGTTCAAAAACTCACCTCCCGATCATTTTTAATATAGCTTATGAAAGTCTCTTATCAGTTGCTTGTTTGCTGGTCTATAAAATAGAAGGTAATGCGTGAATAGACTCGGAAACATTAATTTTAAAAAAGACGGAATAGTTTGATAAAACCTATTGGAGACTCGCAGAATAGTTGACTTTCATTCCTATAAGTGCTAAATTTGAATCAGCCGTAATGCATCGTGTTATTTTTTGCTAGCTGCTTTTTCAACCGTTAGGGAATGGTCTGGATGAGTAATGAACGTAAAGTAACAATCGTGTATATGGTGAATTTACACATGGCTTTTTCTAGCCAATAGGAGGATTTTTTTCATGAAAAACGGTAAAGTAAAATGGTTCAATGCTGAAAAAGGTTTCGGATTCATCGAAGGTGAAGACGGAAACGACGTATTTGTACATTACTCTGCTATCCAATCTGAAGGTTTCAAATCTTTAGAAGAAGGCCAAGAAGTTTCTTTCGAAGTTGTTGAAGGTGCACGCGGACCGCAAGCAGCTAACGTAACTAAACTATAATCGACACACCCATACAAAAACAGCCTGGCCATACGGTCAGGCTGTTTTATTTTTTGCCATATTGAATATTCCTCCATCAAATCCGCACCCTATTAGAAAAAGGAAGGTGATCCCAGATGAATTTTGCCTGGCAATCAGTGATTCTGGTTTTCGCTGGTGTTTTGCTATTACGAGTTGCCGGCAGGAAATCTATTTCACAAATGACACTGGCACAAACGGTAGTTATGATTTCCATTGGTTCTATCATCATTCAGCCAATTATCGAGACAAGTGTATGGAAAACCATCGTGGCTGCAGGTATTTTTGTTGGATCATTAATTTTGATGGAATACTTGCAGGTGAGATTTAACTTTGTTGAAAAATTTATTACAGGTAAATCTAAAATTGTGATTGAGAATGGGGAACTTAAAACAGCAAATATGAGAAAATTGCGCTTTACAGCTGATCAGCTGGAAATGAGGCTCAGAACCAGCGGAATCACAAAAATTTCAGATGTCAAAATGGCTACTCTTGAACCGAATGGACAGCTTGGGTATGAGTTAATGAATGATGCGAAGCCTTTAACTGTTGGAGAGTTTAAAAGGCTTATGGGAGAAGTGATTTTGCAGTCGCCCGTTCAGCCTGCACCTCAAGCATCAGATGATATTTTTCAGGAGCTGGAAAAGGGGCATACCCCGCCAAATTCCAAAGATCTTCACTAGTTTATTGCCGCATTGCGGCTTCTTTTACTTTCAATCCCCATTATTCCCCTTTAAAGTATTATTCAACTCATAATTCACAATAAAAAAGTGCTTGAAGTTTCGCGAGTTTCCTGTATAATGTTCAAACGTGAGTTATTTCAGAATAATTTCATATGAATCGCTTATCAAGAGAGACTGAGGGACTGGCCCGAAGATGTCTCGGCAGCGGGCTCTATAGAGCGCTGTGCCAAATCCAGCAAGCATAGATGCTTGGCAGATAAGAAGAGAACGATTGATTTGTTAGGATCTCTTCTTGCTTGAAGAGGTCTTTTTATTTTGCTGGAAATCTATTCAGAGAGGAGATTTTTAATGAAAAACAAAGGCAATCCCTGGGCATTATTGCCGCTTTTGGCTTTCCTTCTAATTTTTATTGGAAGCGGCATAGCAACAGGAGATTTCAATAGCATTCCAATCATTGTCATTGTATCCGCTACAGCCGGAATAGCACTGGCAATGAACAGAAAAAAGCCATTCATGGAAAAAGTAGAGATATTCACGAAAGGGGCCGGCCATCCTGATATTATCTTAATGGCCATCATTTTTATCCTTGCAGGGGCCTTTTCTGGTACGGCTAAGGGAATGGGGGCAGTTGATGCGACAGTAAACCTTGCACTCTCTTTTATCCCGCAGAATCTGCTTATGGTCGGAATTTTTATTATTGCATGCTTTATTTCATTATCAATGGGAACATCCATGGGGACAGTAGTAGCTCTTGCTCCAATTGGTATAGCCCTTTCAGCGGAGACAGATATTTCTGTAGCATTGGCCATGGCAGCGATTATTGGCGGTGCCATGTTCGGGGATAATCTCTCAGTTATTTCTGATACAACCATTGCAGCTGTCAGAACACAAGGAACGAAAATGACTGATAAATTCCGTGTAAATTTCCTAATCGTTCTGCCAGCTGCACTGCTTACTGCGTTAATACTTGGGATTTTAACCGCAGGCCAGGAGAGCGCTGTAACGAGCGGTGCTTACAGCATTATAAAAGTAGTTCCTTATATTGGCGTATTGGCAGCAGCTTTGCTTGGTCTGAATGTCATACTTGTGCTTAGCGGAGGCATCCTTCTTGCTGGGGTGATCGGAATTGCTGACGGCAGCTATACGTTTGTTTCATTCCTGAAAATGATTGCTGAGGGAATGGCCGGCATGCAGACCCTTGCGATTATTGCCATCCTCATTGGCGGATTGGTGGAGATCATCCGGGTTAATGGAGGTATCGATTACTTGCTTCATATGGCTACAAGCAAGATAAAATCCCGCAGGGGTGCAGAATTTGGGATTGCGTCACTTGTCTCTCTTACAAATTTATCGACAGCCAATAATACAATTGCCATCATTATTGCCGGGCCGCTTGCCAAAAGAATTGCAGATCAATATGAGATTGACCCGCGTAAATCAGCAAGCATCCTTGATATTTTTGCCTGTTTTGTACAAGGGACTATCCCATATGGTGCACAGATGCTCGCTGCTTCCGGACTTGCTGCCATTTCGCCGGTAAGCATCATGGCATATTCCATTTATCCAGTATTAATTGGAATTTGCGGTGTAATTGCCATTTTAATTAACTTTCCGAAGTTGAAGATTAATTAGTAAAAGAGCCTGGTAAGGGCTCTTTTTCTATTCTGAGAGTGCTATGTATTGGAAAAAATTTCTGATATAATAAGAACGAATGTTCTGTTAAATTTTACTTAGCTATTGCTATTTTCTGTTTTGGTATAATAGGAATATTACAGAATGAATCTCAGGCAAGGAAAAGAGGGTGTTCGAAATGAAATTTATCCATACTGCTGATTGGCACCTGGGCAAACTGGTCCATGGAATTTATATGACCAATGATCAGCGTCATTTTCTAAATCAATTTGTTGATTTGGTAGCGGAAGAAAAGCCGGATGCAGTTGTCATTGCAGGGGACTTATATGACCGCTCTGTACCTCCGACAGATGCTGTAGAATTGCTGAATGAAATTCTTTTTAAAATAAATGTAGAGCTCAATACTCCAGTGGTAGCAATAGGCGGAAACCATGACAGTGCCGAAAGACTTTCTTTTGGAACCTCCTGGTATAAACAAAGTCAATTCTATCTTTCTGGAAAGCTGATAAATGATTTTAAACCGATACATATTAATGGTGTGAACTTCTATCTGGTTCCTTATGCTGAGCCTGGAATGGTCAGGCATTTGCTTGATGATGATCGGGTGCACTCCCATGATGATGCAATGAAGGCGATTGTAGGCAAAATTGAAGAATACCTGAATCCAAATGAGCCTAATGTTTTTGTTGGGCATGCTTTTGTTTTGGGTGGGGCCACCACAGATTCGGAGAGGACTCTTTCAGTCGGCGGATCAGGCTGTGTCCATTCAAGCTGCTTTGATCCTTTCTCCTATACAGCACTCGGGCATTTGCATAGTCCTGATGCCATAAAACATGAAAAGATCCGGTATTCTGGTTCCCTATTAAAATATTCTTTTTCAGAAGCCAAACAGGAAAAATCGATTTCTATTATCGAAATGAAGGAAAATGGAGAATTTGATTTGCGTACCCGTTCTCTAAAGCCTGAAAAAGACTTGAGAGAGATCGAAGGACATTTAGATGAACTGATGGATCCAGCTTTCTATGAAAAACAGAATCTTGATGACTATCTGAAAATCACCCTTTTTGATGAAGGCGCATTGCTTGACCCTATTAATAAACTGAGACAGGTCTACCCGAATGTTCTTCACCTTGAAAGAAGGATAGCCGTTACAGATATGAAGAAAAAAGGCTCCTTCCTATCAATGAAGGAAGAAAAAAAATCAGAGCTGGAATTGTTTAAACAATTTTATGAACAAATGACCACATCAGAATTTACTAATGAAAAACAGCAGGTAATGAGCGATGTGATTCAAAAAGTGCTAAGGGAGGAGGCCCTAAAGTGAAGCCATTAAAACTAACGATGCAGGCGTTCGGCCCCTATGCAGACAGTGAAAGCGTAGATTTTACCGAACTGGGAAACCGGACAATGTTTGTCATCTCCGGGAAGACAGGTTCTGGTAAAACGACGATTTTTGACGGCATAAGCTATGCCATTTATGGAAAGGCAAGCGGGGAGGATCGGAATGGTCCTGAACTTCGCAGCCAGTTTGCCAAAAATAATACCCTAACCGAGGTTTCTCTCGAATTCATATTAAGAAATAAAAGGTATTACATTATAAGATCCCCTCAGCAGGAAAAGAAAAAAGAGCGCGGCGAAGGCATGACGACAGTGAGTGCAAAAGCAGAGCTCTACATGTACAGCGAAAATGGAGAGAAGAAGCTTCTTGCCTCAAATGTCAGGGATGCTGATGAAAAGATAAAAGAAATCATGATAATAGACAGCAATCAGTTCAGGCAGATTCTAATGATCCCTCAGGGTGAGTTCAGGAAGCTTCTTACTTCCGAGAGCAAAGATAAAGAGGTTATTCTCCAGCGGCTATTTCATACACAAATATACAAGCGTATCGAAGAAAAATTAAAAGAGGATGCGACTGAATTAAAAAGAACGGTTGAAGAACAGATTAAATTGAGAGATCAGTATTTTAATCACGTGCAGGCTGTATACAACGGGGAGCTAAAATCATACCTTGAAGCAGGAAGTGTCAATGACACACTGCTCATGCCGCTTCTGACAAACGAAATTAAGGAAATGGAAGAAGGACTTAAGGAATTGACAGAAGCCGGGAAGAAAAAGAAACAACATAGAGATCAACTTCAGCAAAAGCTCTATGAAGCAGAAATGCTGCTAAAACAGCTAAAGGCTAAAGAAGACTTGAAGCAAAGGAAAGAAGAGCTAGAGGGATTGAAGGATCAGTACTCTGTTAAAGAGAATGCAATTGCTCTTGCCCAGAAAGCAGCCCTGCTTAATCAGCAGGAGCAGCACTGCCATGATCTGAAGAAGGAGTTGGATGCGGCAAATGCTAATCTAAATGTCCTTCAGAAAAATATCGGCAATCTTGCAGCTCTTCTAAAAGAAAAACAAGATAAATGGGAATCCGAGAAGAATCGCGAGGAAGAAAGAAAAAAGGCTGCAGAACATGTTAATCACCTGCAAAATCTGCGAGAGGATATCTTCTCCTTTGCCGAAGTGGAGAAGCAGGTGCTATCTCTCGAAGGGAATTTGGAAAAACTGCTGCTTCATAAAAGACAGCAAGATGAAGCGCATCAAAAAGCTGATCAGAAGATAAAGAAACTGACCGAAGAAAAGCAGGACATTGAAAAGAGCAAGCTTGAACTGGTTGAGAATGAAAGAAAACTCGAGAAATTGACTGATGAAATAGAAAAACTGCAAAGATATGAAGAACTGCAAAAAGAGCATTATTTATCCATGAATGATTATAAAAGCAAAAAACGTTATTTTGAGCAGACTTCATCCAGGCTGACAGATGCAAAACTGCTTGTAGAGGAGCTTGAAGGCAAATGGCTCCATGGACAGGCGTCCATATTGGCTGACAGGCTCCAAAACGGAGGGGCATGTCCGGTCTGCGGCTCATGCGACCATCCAAATCCGGCTGTCTCTCCTCATGATACTCCTGATGAAAAAGATCTGAAGGCGGCAAAAAAACAGGCAGCTGAAATGGAAACAGAGAAAGCGAAAGCAGAGTCGGAATTTTATGAAGCGAGATCCCGAATGAATGCAAGCGAAAGTGGATTGGCGGAACTTACGGCTCAAATACTAAAACAGCGTCCAGATTTTGAACCAGAAAGTTTGATGATACTTAATAATTCTCTTTCCGATCAAAGAAAAGAATTTTTGGCTTTACAGGCTGAATTAAAGAAGAAATCGTTAAGACTGGAAAACTGTAATGCTGAGTTAGTAAAAACGCAGCAGCATAAAGAAACAGTTGCATCAGAAATAGACAGACTGCAAGTTCAAATAAATGACACGGCCATTTTACATGCCGAAAAGAAAAGCAACTTGGCCAGAATGACGGCTGCTATTCCTGAGGGTTTGCACTCCATTGAAGCCTACCAGTCAAGTTTAAGAACAGCTGCTGAAAAGTTTGAAAACCTGCAGAGACAGCTGGAAACTGCGCAGGCAGAATATCAGGATACAAAATCGTCCTATATGGCAGAGCAGGCAAAGCTTGAGACTCTTCAAAAGATGGCCGTTGAGAAAGAGGAAAAGCTTGCAGCTGAAAGGCGTAATTTTGTTCAGCGTATGAAGGACCAGGGCTTTGAAGTGTACGGAGAATATCGGGATGCCAAAAAATCAGAAGCTCAAATCAGACAGATTGAAGGGGAAGTAAGGGAGTACCGGGAAGAAGTCCGTTCTGTCAATGACCGATATGCTGAACTGCTGCAGCTCCTAGAGGGGATTGAAAAACCTGATCTGGAAAGCCTTCAGGTAACATTACAAGAAATAGATAATCAATTGAAGCTGCTGCAGGATCAATATACGAATCTGTTTATGAAGAAGAAGCAAAATGAAGAGACTTTAAGTAAAATTATAGAAATTAATGAAAATATGAAATCCCTTGAGGAAAGGTATAAAGTTATCGGGCACTTATATGAAATTTCAAAAGGCCAGAACACATACCGAATTACTTTTGAACGTTTTGTACTTGCGGCATTTTTAGATGATATACTGAGGGAAGCTAATGGACGTTTAACAAGGATGACCAGCGGGAGGTATATGCTGCTTCGAAAAACAGACCGGTCAAAGGGCAACACACAAAGCGGCCTGGAACTGCTTGTTTTCGATCAATACACTGGACAGGAACGGCATGTTAAGACTTTATCTGGTGGAGAGAGCTTTAAAGCCGCGCTTGCACTTGCACTTGGACTTGCTGATGTCGTTCAGCAATATGCAGGAGGAGTTTCGCTTGAAACGATGTTCATAGATGAAGGATTTGGTACACTTGATCCCGAATCATTAGATCAGGCCATTGAAGCGCTGATCGAAATTCAAAGCAGCGGCAGGCTTGTAGGCATCATCTCACATGTTCCCGAGCTGAAGGAACGGATTGATGCCCGGCTGGAAGTTACAGCAAGCCAGACAGGAAGCCATACACAATTTCAATTTTTAAATTAGAATTCAGGAGAAAGGATAGACCTCCTGTCCTTTTTCCCATACTATTAAAGTTGGTGATGACTGTTGAGGAAGAAAGTTGTTTTATCATGGAGCGGAGGCAAAGACAGCTGCATGGCTCTGGATGTGCTTATAAAACAGGGATACGAAGTAGCATGCCTTCTGACAACTGTTCCGAAGGAAATTGGCAGGACGTTCGGGCATGGCGAAAAACAGGAGTTAATTCAACTTCAGGCAAAATGCTTATCCATACCTGCAGAGTTTATTTATTGTACTTTTGAAAATTACTCAGAACGTTTCGTAAGTGATTTAAGAAAAATAAAGGATACTTATGGAATTACAGGCATTGCATATGGAGATCTTTACTTGGATGGACACCGTGAATGGGGAGAAAAAACAGCGGCAGAAGCAGGATTGGATGCGATATATCCTCTATGGATGGAAGAGAAAGATAGTCTTAAGGCTTTAAGGGCATTTGCGGAATCAGGCTATAAAGCCAAAGTCATACGTGTCCGCGAAGATGTTCTGGACAACTCGTGGCTTGGCAAAGAACTTGATCATGACTTTTTAAGCAAAATTGAAGCTGAACCTGTTTGTCCAATGGGGGAATCAGGTGAGTATCATACATTTGTTTATGACGGACCGCTATTCTCTAAAAGCATCCAGCTGGTTTTACCTGAAGTTATTCAGCTTGAAACCACTAAGAAATTAGAATTTGGCGAGTTTAGGCTCGCAGAAAAATAATAAAAACGTCAGTGACGGGAATGCGCAGGTAACGAAATGATTGAAATTAAAACATCGGCAGTAAGTGATGGCGAACATAACAGAGGAGTCTTTGCAACTCGGGATATTAAGAAGGGTGAACTTATACATGAGGCTCCGGTTCTTCCTTATCCCAATGATGAGCATCAGCATATTGAAAAAACGACTCTGGCAGACTATGCATTTGAATACGGGAAAAATCACAGTGCCCTTTTATTAGGCTATGGGATGCTATTCAACCATTCTTACCAGCCAAATGCAGTTTATGATATTAACTTTGACAACCATACGTTTGATTTCTTCGCCTATAGAGATATTAAAGCAGGTGAAGAGGTTTTGATTAATTATAACGGGGAAGCTGAAAATGATGATCCCCTTTGGTTTAATAAGTAATTTAATTGGAGACTGCCCCTTTCATGGCCGAAAGAGCAGTCTCCAGCCCAGAAGGGAGAGAGTAGTGTGTCCGGCGTATTTTCTCACGATTATAAAGCTTTCCCTTTTATGGTATTATCCGCACCTCATATATCCATGCTTGTATTATTTACAGCTTTATCCGCGCTATTATTCATCTTCAGAAAAGAATTATTCCGGCTTGATAAACTCATAAGGCTGTCTATGTTTCTAATGCTTTTTACATTGGAACTTCTTTACCATGCCTGGCTTTATCATGGAGGGGAATGGGATATTTCCTTCACCCTGCCGCTTCAGCTTTGCTCCATAAGTTTAGTTCTTAGCTTGTTATTATTAGCATCGAAATCTAAGGCCATCTTCCAGATTGTCTATTATTTAGGCGTCACGGGAGCTTTCATGGCAATACTGACTCCTGAGCTGTTTTTAGGCTTTCCTCATTTTCGCTATTTTCAATTTTTCATTACCCATAATCTAATCATCTGGACCTGCCTTTATTTTGTGCTGGTTCATCAATTTAAGCCAACAGGTATAGGATTGTTCCAGTCCTTTGTCTTCCTGAATCTCTGTGCATCAGCTGCATTTTTTGCAAACAAGTTAACAGGAGGAAACTATATGTTTTTGTCCCAAAAGCCGGAGAATAATACATTATTAGATTACTTAGGGCCCTACCCTTATTACATAATAACACTGGAGATAACGGCATTATTCCTGTTTTCATTATTATTGCTGCCATTCAAGATGATTGGCAAAAATAAAGCTGGAAAGGCGGAGCCCGTATGAAACCTGTAAAAATAGGAATTGATGCTGGAGGTTCCCTGCTGAAAATGGCATTTGAAGAACATGGTCAAATCCATTACAAAAGCTATTCGGTTGATGAACTATACAGTTCTATGAATTGGCTGAAGATGACTGCTGCTGATGTGCCAATGGCATTGACCGGCGGGAAGGCTGAATACCTTAAAAAAGAGTTTTTTCAAAACGCCCTGATAGTCCCTGAATTTGAGTCTTGCGGTATAGGTACATCCTTTTTAATGAAGCAGGATGGATTATCCCATAAAAGTTCCCTCTTAATAAATATAGGCACAGGAACTTCGATTTTTCTGAAAAAGGATGGTAACTTTACACGCTTGTCCGGAAGCGGTATAGGCGGAGGCACTTTTATGGGGCTTGGAAGATTGCTGACTGGTGAAAATGATTTTGTCAAACTCGTTTCATTGGCTAAATGCGGGAACGCGGAAAGTGCAGACCTGTTGGTCAAAGATATTTATGAACCATTTGATGCACCGATAGAAGGAAGCCTGACTGCCAGTAATTTCGGAAAAATTAAGGATGATCAAGTAAGCAAGGAGGACAAAGCAGCCAGTTTAACGAAGATGATTGCGGAAACGATTGTTCTTCTAAGCTCTCAGGCAGCAGATCAGCACCAAATAGACTGCATTATATACATAGGAAGCACACTTCGGCATAATGCCCCGTTAAAGGACCTTTTAGAAAAGTATACCGCCATGCTCGGCAAGAATTCTGTCTTTATTCAAAATGGGGAGTTTTGTGGAGCAGCAGGTGCAATGCTGTCCTTGTAGAACCAGATGATTGAAAGATTCTTTTTTTCAAGATAAAGTTGAAATAGAATGCAAAAAGAAGCAGGTGGCAGATTTGAAGAAAAGATTCTTTACAGTCGGTATGGCAGGCCATATCGACCATGGAAAAACCACATTGACAAAAGCATTAACAAATGTGGATACAGATAGGCTTAAAGAGGAAAAAGAGAGGCAAATATCCATAGAACCGGGATTTGCCCCTTTACATGAAGATGAGGAAATTCAAATTTCAGTAGTGGATGTACCCGGTCATGAACGTTTTATCAGGCAAATGATTGCTGGTGTTGCAGGTATTGACTTAGTCATCCTGGCTGTGGCAGCTGACGAAGGAGTTATGCCGCAAACAAGAGAACACCTTGAAATTCTTGATTTTCTGGGGATCCGCAATGGCATTGTTGCCATAACTAAAATTGATCGTGTGGATGAAGAGTTCACCGGCCTGGTAAAGGAAGAAATCTTTGAGGAACTGAAAGGTACAGTTTTTGAAAAAGCTCCATTTATTTTAACAGATAGCCTTTCAGGCAAAGGTATTGAAAAGCTAAAGGAGCAAATTATCCATACTTTGAAGAAACAGGACAGACGGGATGTAAAAGGTCCATTCCGCCTTCCAATCGATCAGGTATTTACTGTGAAAGGCCAGGGAACTGTAGTAAGAGGCACAGTTTATGAAGGTATAGTAGAGGAAGGACAGCTTCTGAAAATCATGCCAAAGGGTATTGAGACCAGGGCACGCCAGCTGCAGGTTCATCATCAGCCCGCAAAGGCGGCATTTGCAGGCCAAAGGGCGGCCATTAACCTTTCGGGTGTGTCAAAGGAGGAAATTGAACGGGGCGAGGTCCTCGTATCCTCGGAGCATTTCAGCATTACGAAAATTATTGATGTTTCAGTAAGAATGGTGGGAGATTTAGAGCATATCGTCAAACAGAGAATGCCGATCAAATGTCATATTGGTACAGCCGAGGTCATGGGCAAAATTGTCTTTTTTGACCGAAATGAATTATCCAATTCTGAAGGAGAAATCCTCTGCCAGCTCCGTTTAGAAGAGGAAGTTGTCGCCAAAAGGGGAGACAGGTTCATTTTAAGGCGGCCAAGTCCCCAGGAGACAATCGGCGGTGGCTGGGTTATCGATCCTAATGGGGAAAAATACCGGTTCGGCCAAAAAACCATTGAAGATTTAAGCAGAAAAAAAGAAGGGACACCGAAAGATCGTATAAAAGCGGCGATGTCCGAAGAAATGGTCCTAACACCTTCACAAATTATAGCAAAAACCTCGCTTGATGAATGGACGGTTAAAGAAATTTTAAAAGAAGAAGACTTTCTGAACATTAATAACAAGGAATTCACTTTAGTAGTCATTAAAGAGGCAATAGAGGAAGAGATAGCTGACCGCCTGAATGAGTTCCACCAGGAAAATGCAATGAAGCAAGGGATTAATAAAGCAGAATTGCTTCAGGCAATGCAGAATAAATACCCTAAAATACTGGTTGAATTTGTTTTGAATTCAGGGATTAAAGAAAATCTTTTCAAACGCAAAGGCCAGTTTCTGCAGTATAAGGATTTCTATCCCCATGTACCTAAAAGCTGGCAGAAACGCACTGACAATCTAATTGTTGAATTAAAAAAAGATGGCTATACAGTAAAGCCTTTCGATCAATATTATGCTTCTGCAGGAATCCCAGAGAATCTCAAAGGAGACTTAAAACGATTTTTGGAAGACCAGGAAATCGCAGTTCCGCTTGATGCTCAATACTATTGGCATGGTGTTCATTTTAGAAAAGCAGTGGAAGAACTGAAAAAGAGCACTGCTGCTGAATTTGAGGTTGGGGATGCAAAAGAGATATTGGGTCTTTCCAGAAAGTATATGATCCCTTTCCTTGAAAAACTTGATTCTTTAGGAATGACACGCAGAGCAGAAAATAAAAGAATTTGGATTTAAAATATCTTATTTAGAAGGATCAGCATCTGAATGCTGGTCTTTTTAGTTTGTTCAGAAGAAAAAAGTTTAATTAGAATAATTTGAATTATGGTGATAAACTACCCATGTCTTCCTGAAATTATGGTAATTAACCCAATTAAATGCAGGATAAATGTACTGCGAATTAACCAATAAAGGAAATAACATGAAAAAATTGATATTTTTTCTTATTTGTCCATTATTTTCAGATAGGATTTTACTAGAAATATTACTAATATTAGGATGTCAAAGAAATTTAAGGAGTGTACAACTTGAAGAAACAACTACTTACAATGGCTGCGACAGCTGGTTTTTTGATTACACCGTTCAATGGAGAAGCAAGTGCACATGAAAATAAATATATAGTTCAGTCTGGTGACACCTTATGGGGAATCTCTCGCTCTAATAATCTTTCAATTGAAGAGTTAAAGACATGGAATAATCTATCAGGCTCAATAATTTATAAAGGACAAGCTCTGACTCTGCTGGCACCGCACAGCCATGACGCAGCAGCTGGCGGTTCTTCTGTCAGTACAGTCAGCTACACAGTGAAATCAGGCGATACTTTATGGGGAATTGCAAGAACACACGGCCTTTCTGTCAGTACCCTTAAGAGTTTAAACAGAATCAGCAGTGACACGATTTATCCGGGACAAAAGCTAAAAGTGAAAGGTTCGGCTAACACTGCTGTACCTTCTCTTCCTGCTAGCACTGGATCTTATACTATCCAAAGAGGAGATACTCTTTCAGGTATTGCATCTCGCCATAACCTATCGGTTTCACAGTTAAAAGCCTTGAATAATCTTACTTCAGACATCATTTATGCCGGCAAAACGATAAAGGTATCAGGTGCTGCAGCAAGCAAGCCGGCAGAATCACAGGTAGCTGCTCAATCGACATCCAAGGTAAATGAACTTATTTCTGAAGCAAAAAAATACATCGGTTCACCTTATAAATGGGCAGGAAGCACTCCTGCAGGATTTGACTGCAGCGGCTATTTGAACTATGTATATGGGAAAGCAGGAATCTCTATTCCTCGTACAGTTGCATCCATTTGGAGTGCCACAAAACATGTTGCCTCACCAAAAGTGGGAGATTTGGTATTCTTTGAGACTTACCAATCAGGTCCATCACATGCTGGAATATATCTTGGCGATTATAAGTTCATTCATGCCGGTTCTTCACGGGGTGTAGAAATAAGCGATATGAATAATTCTTATTGGAAGCCTCGTTACTTAGGGGCAAAAACCACTTTTTAGTTATAAAAAAGTACTCAGCGCTTTAATAAGCACTGAGTACTTTTTTTTAATCTCTTCGATCATTAAAAGTCTTGGAAAGAGCTTCCTTTGCGTCTCCCCATTTTTCCTCGGTTTGTCCTTTTAACTTATCCATATTGCCTTCCGCTTCTTTAGATTCGTTATTGGTCAGTTTGCCGTATTGTTTTTTTAATTCACCTTTAAATTGGTCAGCATTCCCTTTTGTTTGTTCTCTATTCATATTTGCACCCTCCTAAGTTATTGCTTACTTCTTAAATACCCAAAATGAAAAAGTCCAAACAATTGATATAATAAAAAAGCATTTTTATTTCTCAAACCATAACGAATGTGTTTCTTATAATGATGGAAAATTAAAAACTTATTGACAATTTATTATTATAGATATATTATTTTTACTATCAATTAAATAATTTACTTATCAAGAGTGACTGAGGGATCAGGCCCTATGACGTCCGGCAACCTCCATAATGGAACGGTGCCACTTCCTGCAGAATGATTTCATTCTGAAAGATAAGTCGTGATACATAACGATGCCTCTTTCCCGAATGGAAAGAGGTTTTTTGTTTGAAAAGGGGCAATGAAACTGGGGGGATCTGCATGATAGAAATTAAAGAACTTGAAAAAGTCTATGAAACTAAGAAAGGTAAAGTAACTGGTGTTGATCATGTATCGCTTAAGATTGAAAAAGGGGAGATTTTTGGCATCGTCGGATACAGTGGAGCAGGCAAAAGCTCTTTGCTGCGGTGTTTAAATTTATTGGAGAAGCCCACTTCTGGAGAAATCCTTATTGATGGATTATCTTTAACGTCTTTAAGCAAGAAAGAGCTTCGCCAGGCGCGTTTAAAAATTGGCATGATTTTTCAGCATTTTCATTTGGTTAGTTCGAAAACCGTATTCGAAAATATTGCTTTTGCTTTAAAAGCAGCAAACAAAACGAAGACTGAAATAGAAGCACGAGTTCATGAATTGCTTGATATGGTCGGATTAACGGATAAGAGGGATGTCTACCCATCACAGCTTAGCGGCGGGCAAAAACAGCGTGTTGGCATTGCCCGTGCACTGGCAAACAATCCATCAGTTCTTTTGTGTGATGAGGCTACATCAGCACTTGATCCAAGCACTACCAAGTCCATTTTGTCTCTGTTGAAAAAAATTAATAAAGAATTAAATCTGACCATTGTACTAATTACACATGAAATGGAAGTTGTTAAAGAAATATGTGACAGAATGGCTGTCATGCAGGATGGAAAAGTAATTGAAGAAGGTAAGGTCTATAATTTGTTCGCCAGCCCGAGAGAAGCGCTGACCAAAAAGTTCATTAATAGCGTGCTTCAATTTGACTTGCCTGAGAAGCTTTTAAAGGAACGTGAAGGCAAGATTATTAAGGTGTACTTCCAGGGAAGAATTGCAGAGGAGTCTGTTATTTCTGAGGTGTTTCAGCAATTTAAAGTGAAGGGGAATATCCTTCATGGAAAAATCGAATACATTCAGGAAAAACCGCTCGGGATTTTTGTTATGGCGATAACAGGTCCTGTGCTTGAAGTCGAAAGAGCCATTCAATATATTACAGACCGGACAAGGAATTTGGAGGTGGTTCGTGATGCAGCTTGAAAGTTTAATAGCTATACTGCCGGAACTGAATAAAGCATTTTTAGAGACCATTTATATGGTTGGAATATCTATTGCAGTAGCCATCATTGTTGGTCTGCCAACAGGTGTTTTGCTTTTTGTAACTGATAAGGGTCTATTTTTGGAAAATACCGTTTTTAAAAACATTGTCGGCTTCATTGTCAATATGATCCGTTCCATTCCGTTCATTATTCTGCTAATTGCTCTTTTGCCATTAGCTAATTTGATTACCGGAACGACCATTGGACCGACTGCTGCATCGGTTTCACTCTCAGTTGCTGCCATTCCGTTTTTTGCGAGGGTTGTAGAACAGTCTTTAAGAGAGATTGATAAAGGTGTCATTGAGGCTGCTGTAGCAGTCGGGGCTACACCGTGGATGATTGTAAAGGATGTACTCGTACCTGAGGCAAAGCCGGGGATTGTTCAGGGAATTACCATTACGGTCATCAGTCTTGTAGCATACTCTGCAATGGCAGGTATTGTCGGCGGCGGTGGAGTCGGGGACCTTGCGATACGCTTTGGTTATTACCGTTATGACAATACAGTCATGTTCACAACTGTTATTATTCTAATTTGTCTAGTCCAGATTTTCCAATTTGCCGGGGACCGGATCGCCAGATTAGTTGATAAAAGATAAAAATATCATCAGGGGGAAATAAAATGAAAAAGATAACATTTGCATTCATACTTATGCTTACATTTGCTGTACTTGCGGCGTGCGGAAGTGAGAACTCATCTTCCGAGGCAAGCGGTGATAAGAAAAATATCAGCATTGGTGCTACTTCGGGTCCATACAGTGACATGGTCAGCAAAGCAATAAAGCCAATTCTTGAAGATAAAGGCTATAAAGTAAATGTAGTAGAATTTAGTGACTATATCCAGCCTAACCTTGCCCTTTCAAAAGGAGACCTGGATGCTAATCTTTTCCAGCATAAAATTTATATGGAGACTTTTGCAAAAGAACATAATATTGAGCTGTCAGAAGTGATTACCGTCCCAACTGCCCCAATGGGCATTTATTCAAAAAAATTCGCTTCATTCGAGGAAATCAAAGAAGGTTCAGCTATTGCCATACCAAATGATCCAACGAATGCGGCGCGCGCGTTTTTAATCCTTGAGGATGCAGGACTTATCACAATAAATGCAGAAGCTGATCCGCTTACTATTTCTGAAAAAGATGTAGAAGACAATGTCAGGAACCTGCAGTTTAAGCCAATTGAAGCTGCCCAGCTGCCGCGTGCAGTGGACAGTGTTGATTTATCAGCCGTACCAGGAAACTATGCCCTCGCTGCAAAGATGGATTTGCTCGATGCACTGCAACTAGAGGACATGCCAGATAAGTACCGAAATCGAGTCGTAATTGACACGAAAAATACAGATAAACAACTAGCCAAGGACTTAAAGGCAGCTGTTGAATCTGATGAATTCGAAAAGGTTATCGATGAACAGTTTGAAGGCTTCGGTAAGCCGGAGTGGATGAAATAAAAAAATATTAATAAGAGAATGCGCCAGACCTTCTGGCGTATTTTTTTATTTATCAGGCCATAAATCGAATACAATCTATTATTAGTGAAGTTTTCTTAAAATCCTGATAAAATAAACAAGGTCTATTTAATGATCCTCCATAGAAAGGACATATAATATTGTTTTTTAAACAATTGGGAAGATTATTTTTCTTTTTTTTAGTCTTAGCAACTGTATGGCTTTTAGTCTATCAATATATTCAGTTTTCTGCAGATCCTGATTTAAAGGATGGGCCCCCTCCAACCGCTCTTCATCCTGCAGTAGCTGAAAAGAAGGATGAGCTGATCGCTCAGGCTGCCGCTAACGGCATCAATGTTGTCATTACCCAGGATTTCAGAAGTATAGAGGAACAGAATGCCCTATATGAAAAGGGACGTACAGCTGAGGGGAATATTGTTACCCATGCAAAAGGGGGAGAGTCCTACCATAATTTTGGTCTGGCGATTGATTTCGCACTGCTGTCCGTAGATGGCCAGGTGATATGGGATATGCAGTATGACGGAAACGGAAACAGCAAAGCGGATTGGATGGAAGTGGTTGCAATCGCAAAAAACCTTGGGTTTGAATGGGGAGGGGATTGGGCTAAATTCAAGGACTATCCTCATCTTCAACTGGACTTTGGACTTTCCATCTGGGAGCTGCAAAGAGGGAAGAGGCCTCCTGAAGCTGAATGATGATAAAAGAACCTCCACCCATGAATGAGTGAAGGTTCTTCTCTTTTCTTAAATTACCATTTCAGATTGTACATAGTGATACAGCAGCTTAGCCGTATTCTCAATCGAGTCCTCATGTGTACGTTCAAATGCATGGGAAGAATCAATCCCCGGTCCGATTAAGCCATGGACAATATCGTGCCCTGCGCGGATGGCTGCCGAAGCATCAGATCCGTAAAAAGGATATATATCAAGCTTGTACTCAATTCCATTATCCTTGGCAAGCTGAACCAGACGCTTTCTTAGTTCATAGTGGTAAGGGCCGCTTGCATCCTTGACACAGATGGAAACGGTATACTCATCTGTCGACTGCCCGTCTCCCATTGCCCCCATATCAACAGCCAGATATTCGACCGTTTCCGGTGTAATATTGGAATTGCCGCCATAGCCTATTTCCTCATTGTTTGAGATTAGGAAATGGGTTGTGTAAGGCAGCTCAATGTTTTCGGTTTTCAGCTGTTTAATCAGCTGAAGAAGGATCGCGACACTTGCCTTGTCGTCAAGATGCCTTGATTTAATGAAACCTGCCGGTGTGGTCTGCACACGAGGATCAAAGGATACAAAGTCACCGACACCGATTCCAAGCTCACGGACATCATCATCGCTCTTAACTTTTTCATCGAGGCGGATTTCCATGTTTTCCTGGTTTCTTTCTGCTTTCCCGGCATCCTTATAGACATGAACTGAAGTCTGATGCATCAGAATTGTTCCTGTGAATTTTTTGCCTGATGATGTTTCAATTTCACAATACTCGCCTTCGATTGAGTTATATTTAAATCCGCCAATTAAATCAATTTTCAGACGTCCGCTCGGCTTAATTTCCTTAACAATCGCGCCAAGGGTATCAACGTGAGCTGTCAGCATCCTGTGGTTTTTTTCGTCTTTTCCGGGGAGGGAGGCAATGAGGCCTCCTTTCCGGTTACGTTTCGTTTCAACATTAAGCTCATTCAAAAACTTTTCTACATATGTAATAACTTCATTTGTATTTCCGGAAGGACTTGGAATAGAAACGATTTCTTTTAATAAGTTAATGGTTTCTTTCATGTCTGGATATACCATATAGAATATCTCCTCTCAAATTATTCACGCGCAATTCTTATTATACTGTGATTTCTTGGGATAAGCATGTCTTATAAATAAAAAAACTGCCAGATCGGCAGTTTAATTTAAATTTCTTCGGATAGCAGACTTTTCCTTGTTCTTAATCGGTAAAATCTTCTGAAGTCTTTTACCAGAACCTTTATGACTGAATAAAAAGGTATAGCAATCAGGATTCCGATAAAACCATAAATGGATCCTGCAGCCATTAAGATAATAATGACTGTAAGCGGGTGGAGGTTAAGTCTTTTGCCCATCACATGAGGCGAGACGAGATTGCTTTCAAGCAGCTGAACTGAAATCAGAACCAATATGATTTTTAATACCATTCCCGGTCCCTGCAATAACCCGATGAATACTGCAGGAATGATGCCGAGTACAGGACCTAGAAAGGGAACAACTGTCAGGAACATGGCAAATACAGCTAATATTAATGCGTATTCCAATCCGATAATCTTATACCCGGCATACATTAACACACCGTCAACAACTGCCACAATAAACTGGCCGGTTACATAGGAAAATAAGGTTTTGTCTATATCCCCTAAAATTCGCTGGCCTTCATCCTCGTGTTTGTCAGGCAGGTATTTTAAAAGAAAAGGCCTGAGCTTGTGGTCATCCTTAAGGAAGTAAAATAAGATAAAAGGTACAACAACGATGACTGTGACAATGCTTGTTATGGTAGAAAATACTTTCATTACGTTTTCTCCTGCCCCTGATAAAAGGGTTTCCAGGAAGTTCAGCACTTTATTTTTGACACGGTCATAGGAGAACATGCCCATATTATTTTCCTCCACCACTTTCTCCGTTTCATCCGATAAGTCCTCCATTTTAGCAGGCAGGCTTTCACTAATTTCAGCAATCTGGCTTCCAATTACAGATCCAAGCAGGTTAAATCCTAGGTAGCCTATACCCAGGACAGCAGCAAAAATAAGCAAAATGCTTGCTGTTTTTGGCACAGCTCTTGAGACCAGCCTCACAAGGGGTCTTAGTATATAGTATAAAATGCCGGCAATTAAGACCGGGAAGAAAATAGTTGCTATCAGGGCACGGATTGGCCATAAAAAATAATCAATCTTCCCAAGGAGAAAAATGATGATTAATACGAATATGGTGCCCGCTGCATATTTAAAAAATGGTTTATTGATCCACATGCATATACCCCAACCCTTATTTATGTATTTAATACACACTGTTCCTTTTTTTAAACAGTATTAAACACCGGTTTAATAATCTATGTAAGAGGAATAGTTTAAGAATGAAACATATAACAGGTGAGGGAATCTGACGATGCTATTTATTAAAGATGTAACCATTCAGGAAGCGCTGATGTTTTTATTGTTTGCAGGAGTGATATTGGCTGCCAAATGGACAGTTGAATTACTGGTGAAAAAGATGAGGGGCAAGTCCATACAGAACGATCGGATCATCAAGGGAGTTTCTTCACTCGTAAACTGGGCTGCTTTTTATGGAATTATCATTTTATTCCTGTACCATTTTTCAAGGGAAAAGTGGCTTTTTCATACCCTGTTCACAGCAGGGGAAGTAGATGTGACACTTTATTTAATAATTGTAGCATTTTTGACAGTCTCTCTTGCAAATCGGATCGTAAATGTTTTCACCAAATATGTATTAACATCTGTTTATGAATTCTATGGAGTTGACCGCGGACTCGGCTATTCATTCAACAGAATGATCTATTACACGGTCATGATTGCAGCGTTCGCCATCAGCCTGACTGCGGTTGGGATTGATTTAACAGCAGCTGCTGCCATACTGGGTGTCCTCGGTATTGGGATAGGATTCGGCCTGCGCAATATTGCCGGTAACTTTATTTCAGGCATTATCATTCTGTTCGAGAGGCCGATCGAGATTGGGGAAGTGATTGAAATCAACAACAAAATTGGAACAATTGAGAGCATCCGTCTCCGATCTACTATTATCCGCACGGCTAAAGAGGGAACCTTGATTGTGCCAAACCAATACTTTATCGAACAAATCATCAGAAATCGGACAGGTTCAGAAATGCTCGCCCAAGTTCAAATCAGCGTTGCATACGGCACTGATACTGAAAAAGTCGAAAAGCTAATGATAGAAGCAGTGGACATGGAATTGCATAAAACAGAAGGGGTTTTAATGGAACCTGCACCGGATATCCGTTTTGTGGATTTTCGCAGTAAGGCCATGGACTTTCTGATAGAAGTGCCTGTTGCAAACTTTGAAGCCAAGCAGAAATTTGAAAGCAGGCTTAGGCATGTAATTGCAGAGAGCTTTTATCAAAATGAAATTGAGCTTGCCTCAGCACAGCAGCTGACCGGTGAATAACGGTTCTGTTAACATGAGAAAGAATAAAAACACCAGCCGCAAAGGCTGGTGTTTTTTGAAGTAAAGCTATTTTCCTAACAAAGCTTTTATTCCAAGATACAGGATGGCAAGGCCAAAGATGATCATGGCCAGACTGCCGACAATGGTAAAAAAGCTGGCAATACCTGAAGTAATAACTGCAGAAACAGGAACCATTGTCAAGCCGTAGCCAGCAAGCATACATGCAAGATATAATAATGCCAATTGGTACATTATCAATCCCTCCTTTCCATATTAAATTATGAAAAGGGAGAAATCTTGCTTGGTTGATTATCACGAATCTTCAGAATAAGTCGAAAATAGGTCTTAAGAATTACCTATTGATTCATCAATGCTTCCTGTACAGCAATGATTTTCAGGGCATTTATTTCTTCCTCCGATAGCCTTTCTGTTAAAAGACTGTAAAGTTCATTTTGCTCTTCAGCAGTCAGTCCGCCTTTTACTTTTGAGACACTCTGCTGAATTTCATCAATTGAAAAACTTTCTGAAATCTTTTGCACAGCCTCTTCTTTTGTCTTGATCGGCAATGTTGTCTTTTGAAGATCTACAGCTTTTAAATCTACCTTGCTGCTTCCCAGTAGGGCCTCTACATTTGGGTCACTGGCTAGCATCTCCAGATCATCCTCAGTGATGCTTCCGGCAACTGCTGTCATTACTTTGTTAGATATGAAATTCATTGAAGCAAAATAGATGAGGAATCCCAATAGAATAAAAGACCCTCCAATGATGGTCAAAAAAATAATTTTTTTCAACTTTATGGGCTGCTCAAGAAACGAACAGTTCCGTTCACACTCCTTTCATATTCTTTCTTCTTAAATTGTAAATGGTCTTTTCCTGAATTTACAAATCTTTTTAAATACAGAACGTACGTGCTATAATTGAGGGGTGAAAATGTAAGGAGCTGTTTCAATGCATGATAAGATAAAAATATCAGTAAGATCGCTAGTTGAATATGTATATAAAAGCGGCAGCATTGAAACAGGCTTCCGTTCTTCAGTGCCGCTTTCACAAGGAACAAGGATTCATCAGCGGATTCAAAAACTTTATGGCGATGAAGGCCAAAAAGAGGTATTTCTGCACACAGCCATACCCTTCAAGCACCTCGATTTTCAGCTTGAGGGCAGGTGTGACGGACTTTTTATTAGAAATGGAGAACATATTATTGATGAAATTAAGTCAGTTTCCCTCCCGCTATCTGAAATTGAGGAATATACGTATCCTGTCCATTGGGCCCAGGCTAAATGTTATGCTTACATGTATGCGAAGGACCATAATATTCCGGAAATGACTGTCCAATTAACATATGTACAGGCTAAAACAGAGGAAGTAAAAAGATTTCAGCAAAGCTATTCTTATAGTGAACTGGAAGAATTCATAATGCATCTTGTCGAATTCTATTACCCATACGCAGAATTAAGGGTCCGGCATCAAAAGGAATTAAGAAAAAGTCTTCAGGAACTGACTTTTCCTTTTCCGGCATATCGATATGGCCAGAGGAAATTTGCAGTGGGGGTTTACAGAACCATAGCTGAGGGGAAAAACTTATTTGCCAACGCACCTACAGGCATCGGCAAGACCATTTCCACCCTCTTTCCCGCATTAAAAGCCATTGGGGAAGGTCATATTCAGAGGATTATCTATGCCACAGCTAAAACGATTACCCGTCAGGCTGCAGAAGGGGCCATTAACCTGCTGAGGGAAAATGGTTTGAATCTTATATCGGTCACAATTACGGCCAAGGACAAAATTTGCTTTAAGGAAAAGACCAATTGCCAAAAAGACAGCTGCGAATTTGCCAATGGGTATTACGACAGAATTAATAATGCTGTACTTGACCTCCTGACAAATGAGACTATGATACCCAGAACGACAATAGAACAATATGCGATGAAGCATAAAGTCTGCCCGTTCGAATTTTCATTGGATGCTGCATATGCAGCTGACACCATAATTGGTGATTATAACTATATTTTCGATCCTAAGGTTTCACTGAAAAGATTGCTGGAAGAGGATAAAAGGAAAACATCTCTGCTGATTGATGAAGCACATAACCTTGTGGACCGCGGAAGGGAAATGTATTCAAGTTCCCTTGAGAAATCAGCCTTTCTTCAATTGAGCAGAAGCTTTAAGGGAAAGGATGAAGGAGTTCAAAAAAGTGCAAAAAGGGTAAACTCAATTTTGATTGCATTTAAAAAGAAATGTGGCGAGCAGCAGGAAATCGCAGAAAAAGATCCCCCAGAGGAGCTTATTGAAGTTCTTGAGGAATTTGTTCAATATGCTGAAGCCTATCTGGGACAAAACCGATTCAATATCGATGAAGAATTGCTGGAAGTATTCTTTGCTGCCCAGGATTTTATCAGAATACGAAAATTGTATGATGCAAGGTTCGTAACGTATATTCAAAAGCAGAGAAATGACCTGATCATTAAATTATTTTGCCTGGATCCATCTAATCTTTTGCACAAGGCAAGAAAAGGATATAAGTCAGCTATCTTTTTTTCTGCAACCTTAATGCCTCTAAATTATTATTTGGACATGCTTGGCTATCAAGAGGATGATTTTATTTTATCCGTTCCCTCCCCTTTCTCCAAAGATCAGGCTAAGGTTTACATACAGCCGCTTTCCACAAAATATCGTGACCGTGTGGGATCTATCAGGCCGATCGTCAGTACTATAAGGAACATGTTAAAGGAACAGAAGGGGAATTACTTGATTTTTTTTCCATCATATCAATACATGGAGGATGTCTATCGACGGTTACTCGATGAGGAACTGTCAGTAAATGTTATCATTCAAAAGGCTGGAATGGATGAAGGAGAAAGGGAGAGGTTTCTGGATGCATTTAAGCCAAATCCTTCTGGAACTCTATTGGGGTTCGCTGTCATGGGTGGAATTTTTTCAGAAGGGATTGATTTGCAGGGAGATAGGCTGAATGGTGTGTTTGTGGTTGGTGTAGGGCTTCCCCAGCTTGGGTTCGAACGCAACATTATGAAAGCTTATTTTCATCAGCAAGGAAAAAACGGCTATGATTATGCCTATACGTATCCTGGTATGAACAAGGTTCTGCAGGCAGGGGGACGTCTGATCCGTTCTGAAGAAGATACAGGCATGATTGTTTTAATGGATGACAGGTATATGCAGGCAAAGTATCAGTCCCTCCTTCCTGAGGAATGGAAGGATTTTGAAATATTAAGAGGTTAAAAAACATCCTGCTCTAAGAGCAGGATGTTAGCTTATTACTTAGTAATCACAGGATCTTTGGGGGCCTGCAGTTTTTGGAGTGCTCTTTGGAAAACCGGGTAAAAGAATTGCACAACTAGTCCAAGAGTTAATGTGACGACGATTGTGCCTACTCCGATGGCACCTCTGAATAAAAAAGCAAGAAGCAAAGCAAAGCTTTCGCTGATGATCCTTGAATTTCTCAGGTTTAATCCGAATCTGGTATGGATGGCTACCATTAATGTATCCATAGGACTTGCCGGAAAATTAGCCTGAAGATAGATCGCAACTCCAATCCCCATCGAAAGGATGCCAAAAAGCAATATGGCTGCTTGCCCTGCTAATGACTGCGGCGAAAGGTCACCGAAAATGATGAGAAGCCAAAAGTCAATCAGTGCGCCAATAATCAGAATGGAAATGGCAGCCAGGATTTAAGGCTTTCTTTTCATTAAGAAAGCGTTTATAAAAATGAGTACAACTCCATTTATAAAAACAAAGGTGCCAACTGTTAAGTTAAACATTTGCGATTCACCAACCGCCAGGGCATCCCACGCAGAAGCTCCAAGGTTTGACCTGATAATCAGCGCAACACCCATTGTCAGGATCAGCATCCCAAAAATAAAAAATAAAAGACGTTCTTTCATGAAGACTCTCCAATCCAACTATGATTAATTTTAGCTTGGCCCTTTTTAAAATCAATACTCCTTCAGCATTGAATTTATGAAGGGAAAATTCATTTTACCATTAAAACAAAATAGGCAACAGGATATAAATTAAATTGTTGGTTTTTGGAGGAAAAGGGCGAATGTTATTAAGAAGATATCCATTTTCATTGATATGAAACTGTGATATATTATTTTACATTCATTCACTATTTATTAATTCTGTATCTGCAAAAATTTTACATAAATAAAATCTTCTTTTCGCTTGTTTACAATTTAAGAGGTGAATCCACGTTTATGGGAAACTTATTTAACTCGCCTAAGAAGTTGGCAAAGAGCAGTCTTGCAGTGTTTTTTCTGATTGTTATCCTATTTTGGCTAAAAACGTATATCGCTTATAGAATTGAATTTAATTTAGGGATCAATAATGACATACAGCGATTTCTGCTGGTTCTGAATCCTTTAAGTTCAACACTTGTATTCCTGGGATTTGCTTTATTTTTTAAAGGGAAAATGCAGTCAGGTATGCTTATTGGATTAAATTTATTTTTGTCCTTTCTGCTTTATGCAAATGTTGTCTATTATCGATTCTTTAACGACTTCATTACAGTACCCGTACTTATGCAGGCAAAAGTGAATGGCGGGCAGCTGGGCGATAGCGCTCTGTCGTTAATGTCCCCTTTGGATATTTTTTATTTTACAGATACACTGCTCCTTCTTTTTCTGGCACTTAGGAGATGGTACCAGCCTGAAAAGAAAATTAGCCGAAAACCTGCTTTGGCTGTTATAACTGCAGGAATCATTGTATTCTTCATTAATCTTGAAATAGCCGAGAATGACCGCCCTGAATTGCTTACTCGTTCATTCGACCGCAATTATTTGGTGAAATACCTTGGTGCATACAACTTCACTATTTATGATATTGTGCAAAATGCGAAGTCTGCCAGCCAGAGGGCTCTTGCAGATTCGAATGATGTGACTGAAGTGGAGAACTATGTTAAAGCAAAATACGCACCTCCAAACCCTGATTATTTCGGGAAAGCCAAGGGAATGAATGTTATTTATGTATCGATGGAATCACTGCAGACATTCATTATTGATTACAAGCTGAATGGGAAAGAAGTTACGCCTTTCCTGAACTCACTGGCACATAGCGGCAAGACATTTTACTTTGATAATATAGTCAATCAAACAGGACAGGGAAAGACTTCTGATGCAGAGTTCATTATGGATACATCGCTTTATCCCATGTCACAGGGAGCTGTTTATGTAACAAAAGCGCAAAATACTTTTCATGGCACTCCTGCTATCTTAAAGCCGCATGGCTATACTTCAGCAACTTTCCATGGCAACTACAAAACATTCTGGAATAGGAACGAAATGTATAAAACCATGGGCTATGATAAATTTTTCGATGCAGAATATTACGATATGAACGATGAGAACACGAAAAACTATGGATTGAAAGATAAACCATTCTTCAAGGAATCCATACCAATGCTGACCAGTCTTCCACAGCCTTTTTACACAAAGTTCATCACTCTCTCTAATCACTTCCCTTTTGAAATGGATGAGTGGGATACTGAATTTCCAGAAGGAGAAACAGATAATGATGTGGTTAATCACTATTTTCAATCTGCGAATTATATGGATCAGGCACTTGAGCAGTTCTTTAATGATTTAAAGGATTCCGGATTGTATGATCATACAGTAGTAGTCCTGTATGGCGATCATTACGGCATATCCGAAAACCACAACGAGGCAATGGCAGAGGTGATCGGAAAAGAAATCACTCCATTTGAATATGCCAAGCTTCAAAGGGTGCCAGTATTCGTACATGTTCCTGGAGTAGATGGCGGAATTGTCCATAATGTTGGGGGACAGGTAGATGTGCGTCCGACTCTCCTGCATCTGCTGGGTATTGATACAAGAGATCACCTTGAAATGGGATCTGATTTATTATCAAAAAAACATCGTAAAGTTGTCCCATTCCGAAACGGCAACTTTATTTCACCGGAATATACACAGATTGAAGAAACCTGCTATTATACTGAAACAGGTGAAATAGCGGAGGCAAGTGCATGCAGGCCATTTTCAGATCAGGCAAAAAAAGAGCTTGAAATGTCAGACAACATTGTATACAAAGACCTGCTGCGCTTTTATAAGCCGGAAGGATTTGTTCCAATAGACAGGAATGATTACTCTTATGTAAAGAAAGAACTGCCTTTTAAAGAGGAAAGAAATGGGCCGGGTATACAGAAGTAAAGTTAAGGAGCAGAGAGATCATTCTCTGCTCTCTTTTTATTACCGAAAACGCAGTTTACTAAAAGAATGCACGGGTAGAGTATCTGTGTAAAGTATAAGTATTAAAAAGGAGGATGATAAAGTGTATAGTCAAACCTTTGAAGAATGTATTCAGGCTTGTTTAGACTGCATGAAAGCCTGTAATGCATGCTATGACGCATGCTTAGATGAAGAAGATGTTCAAATGATGACAGATTGTATTCGGCTGGACAGAGAGTGTGCAGACTTCTGTGCCTTTGCAGTTAAGTCAATGGGGTCAAACAGCCCTTTTGCCAGACAAATTTGCACTTTATGTGCAGATATTTGTGAAGCGTGCGGAAAGGAATGCAAAAAACACGGCCATGCTCATTGCCAGCGCTGTGCAGAAGCATGCTTTATGTGTGCAGATACATGCCGTAACATGGCTTCCTAATCAGCATACCAAACAGACATCGTGCAGGATGTCTGTTTTCAATCCGATTTTTTTACAATGCCGAGCAATAAATAATTTTACATATTTTTATAATTAGAAGGAGAGTAAATTAGCCTTTTGTATATCTGTTCCATAATTTCTGCATAATTTTTTGCCATACTAACTGAAAGAAAAGGAGGAATAGATATGCTGATAAGGAAAAAATTCGCCATATGGTTTGTTTCTTTGTCTGCAGCTTTAACTTTAGCTGCATGCGGTGGAAATGACGGAAATTCAGGAGTGGAAGATACCAGCAAGGAAGAGGGCACAGCAAATAATGAAAGCAGCGGCCATTCAGAAGGCCATGCGGGCATGGATCATTCTGGCTCCGGCGATGTTCCTGAAGGAATAAAGGAAGCTGAAAACCCTAAATATGAAGTGGGCAGCAAGGCCTTTATTACAGAAGGACATATGGAGGGCATGGAGGGAGCGAAAGCAACCATTTCAGGTGCTTATGATACAACCGTATATACGGTCTCCTATACACCAGCCACAGGCGGTAAAAAAGTTGAAAATCATAAATGGGTAGTTCACGAGGAGATTGCTGATGCAGGGGAGGAACCATTTAAAGAAGGAGAAGAGGTAATATTAAATGCAAGCCACATGAATGGGATGGAAGGCGCAGCTGCCGAAATCGATTCTGTGCAGGAAACAACTGTCTATATGGTTGACTTTACTACAGCCGATGGGCAGAAGGTTAAAAATCACATGTGGGTAACAGAGAGCGAGCTATCTCCTGCTGAATAATATAAGAAAGTTAAAGGGCTTATCTGCTGAGGATAAGCCCCTTAACTTAATTTAGCATTCTTACATAAATAATAAACCAAGAATGAAAAAGCAACTAAAAGGAAAATGGCTATTTGCAGCTCCATTCTCAATTTTAATGCATGTGAAACCGCAAAGGCTTCAATAATTAAAGCAGGGATTTCCGATGGTGCTGGCAATGCCAAAAGGCATAAGCCTGATTCTGCTGTATGCTGCTGCCAGTGTAACTGCCCCTGATGGGACAAACGGCAAGACTCTCAGCAAAAGAACCATGAAGAAGGCAAGATGGCCATCCGCATTATGGAGTTTTGAAAAAAAATTGTTACTCTTTAGCTTAGGAAAAGAGGAGGTAAGCTTAGTGATTCCTTTGCGATAGAGTATAAAGCTAACAATTGCACCAGCAGCTTCTCCGAAAATCAAAAGGGCTAGTGCAATTTTTAAATCAAATACGGCAACTGTTCCAGCAGTAATAAAGGCACTTGGGAGGAATCCTGTAATCGCTGCACCAATGTTCATGAATATGCTAAATAAAGCTGCCAATATCGGTTCTTCTGAAAGCCATTCGAAGATATCAGAAAACATCAATTAATCCTTTCTGGTCCATTTGTAGCCTAAACCCCAGACTGTTTTCAGATACTCATCTGCAGGAAACCCTGCTTTTCTTAATTTTTCTCTTAAATTTCTTACATGCGAATCTATGGTGCGGTCTTCGATTGACACTCCATAGCCCCATACAGCTCCTATTAAATGCTCTCTTGAAAAAACTCTGTTCAGATTTGAGAGGAAAAGGCTTAACATTGAAAACTCTTTAGGAGTTAAAAGGATTTCTTTCATTTTATAGGAAAGCTCAAAAGAATCTTCTTTGAGTTTCAGCCCTTTAAAGGTTTTGGTTTTTTCACCTTTTTTACTTCTTCTCAAAACCGCTTCCATTCTGGCACATAATTCCTCTTCATCGAATGGCTTTAAAATATAATCATCTGCACCGATATTTAATCCTTTTACAATGTCGGGCTTTTCGCTTTTGGCAGTAAGCATGATGATGGGAATGTCCCAATATTTTTTAATTTCCCTGCATACTTTCCATCCATCCATTTCAGGCATCATAACATCTAAAAGGACAAGATCTGCAGAATGGGTTTCCAAGTAAAGCAAGGCCTCTGTACCTGAAGACAATTTAATGCATTTGTAGCCGCGGGGGGCTAAATATAAAGAAATTAAATCCAGCATTCTAGTTTCATCATCAACCAAAAGTATAGTCTTCATTATTCGATTTCTCCCTTTAAAACAAGCTCAAATTCTGTTCCTTCATCTTTTATGCTGCAGACAGATATAGTTCCCCCATGGGCATAGACAAGTTCCTTAACAATGGCGAGTCCAAGACCTGCACCTCCAAGAGCTCTTCCACGTGATTTATCCACTCGGTAAAAACGATTAAAAATAAAGGGCAGTTCCTCTTCAGAAATCCCTCTTCCGGAATCATTTATTCTAATGATGATATGTTTTTTTGTCCTGCTTACGTCTACAGTTGTTTTATCGCCAGCTGAGGAGTACTTAATCGCGTTATCCAGAAGATTAAATATAATTTGCTCAAGCCTGGATCCATCTGCAGATATGGTGATGGATTCACGGCAGCTGACAGATAGCTGCATGCCTTTTTCAGTGAAGGCAGGAGAAAACTTTGTTTCAATTTTTTTCATAAATTCGTTCAGATCTATTGGCTTTTTTATAATTTCAAAGGAATTTTTATCGATCTTAGCCAGATCGAAAAGATTTTTAACCATATCTGAAAGCCGGTTCGTTTCCTCCAGGATTATCGATAAATACTGATGTCTTTCATCCTGGCTAAGGTTCCGCTTCTGGACTATATCCGCATATCCTTTTATATATGTAAGAGGGGTGCGAAGCTCGTGCGATATGCTGGATAGGAATTCATTGCGTTCTTCTTTGAGGTAATTCAGGTCGTCCGCCAGTAACTGGATAGAACGCGCTAAATCCCCAAGTTCATCATCACCGGTTTGAGGAAGGGAAACTGAAAAATCACCGCTGCTTATTTGAGAGGTGGCTTCCTTCATTTTAATGAGCGGTTTCGCCAGGGCCTTTGATAAAAAGATGATAATAGTGATAGTAAAAATGACGGCCATCAACCCGGCGATCAAAAATTGTTCATTTAAGCGCGAGATTAACGACTGAATCCAGGATGTATCCTGAAACATATATACAAAGCCAATAAGTACTCCATTCTGTTCGATTGGACTGACTGTTGAGATATAATCTTCTTCTTTCCAATTGTCCCCGATGGTTTTGCCTTCCCTTTCAGGAGACATAATCGCCATTTCTATGTATCTTTGGATCAAACTGCTGTCAACAGAAGCACCTAGGATTTCTTTTTTCGAATTCGTAATAACTACATCTGTATTTGCTTCAGATTCCATCAGAGCTACATGGGATATCGTATTTTCATCAAAATGCTTTTCAAGTATGGCACGGTGTGAATTGCCTCGTATTTGCAGAGCTATGAGCTCATCTTCCACACGAGATTCAACAAGGGTACTATGTAAAAAGAAGAACATAATAGTTTCAAGCCCAAATAGAATCAGAAAGAACAGAAGTCCCAGCTTCATGGAAAGTTTTTTCAAAGAACCACCCATTTCAAATCAAGTACTTCTATTATAGTCGAAATGTTTGAAGAAACTGTGCAGAAGAGGTATATGTTTTAATAGGACTGTAGAAGGTAAAATAGAAAGTATGATGTCATACAGGAGGTTTTTAAATGAGCGAATGTAAATTGGACCATACACCAGAAGATGTTCAAACAAAATTTGAACAGCAGAGGGATTTCCTTCCGGAAGAGATGAAGGCTCTGTTTCAGGCATTTTTCCAGCAGGAACATACACAGGATATCTTAAATGAGGTCTTCCATCTGCTGAAAAAATTTGATCTTGCTTCTGAAGAAGAACGAACAGAGCGTGTTAACAGACTTTACCTTGTATTAAAGAATGTTTAATATTGAATTGCCGCAGTTGATTAATCTGCGGCAATTTTTTATGTATATTACAATTTTTTTGTAGTTATTAAAATATTATTTTAACTAAATTGTTTTTATGGTATTATAAAACTAAGAGAAAAATAGTGTAGTATAATATTGAAAGCGGTTTCATAAAAGGGAGTGACAAAGTTGAAGGAATGCCATAGACCTGTTTTTGACCTGGCGATCCGGACTGCAGATATGCTTGTCCGAATGTTCGGTTCCCGCTGTGAAGTGGCTGTGCACGATTTCAGCAACTTAAAAAAATCGCTTATTCATATAGCAGGAAATATAACAGACAGAAAAATCGGCTCACCCATTACCGATCTTGTATTGAATGAATTGGCCAGTCATAAAAATGAGGTAAAAGATATAGCCAATTATAAAACTCAGTCGAAAAAAAGGAATGTGCTGAAATCATCTACGATTTTTCTCCGTGATGATGAGAATAAAGTAATTGGTGCATTATGCCTTAATTATGATATTAGTTTGCTCATGCAATTTGGAGGAGAAATTGAAGAATTTATCAGCTTTGATGAACAATCCTCTAAATCGGAAACTTTTTTTAATTCTGTCCAGGATGTTATTCACGAGATGGTGGATCAGGTCCTGCAGGGCTTTAAAAAGGCACCTTCATTAATGACGCTGGAAGAAAAAGTTGAATGTGTTCGCCAGCTTGAAGACAAAGGGACGTTCCTCATTAAAGGTGCAACTGATTATGTTGCATCTGTCCTAGGGGTTTCTAAGTTTACCATCTATAATTACCTTCAGAAAATAAGAACGATTAATGAGCTCCATCCGGAAGCAGCCCTGGAGCATAAATAAGAAGAGTTATTTATATAGCTGATGTTATCATTTCAGCTATAGTCATTTAAAGACCTTAAAAGTAAAGGGGCATACAAAATGAAATATAGATCAGCATTTGATATTATTGGCCCGGTTATGATCGGACCTTCAAGCTCACATACAGCTGGAGCAGCACGCATTGGCCGTGTTGCCCGGACTCTTTTTGGAAAACAGCCATCCAAAGCAGAGATTTCTTTATATGGTTCATTTGCAAAAACCTATAAAGGACATGGCACAGATGTTGCCATTGTTGGCGGTATCCTTGACTTTGATACCTTTGACGAGCGAATTCCTTCTGCCCTTCAACTAGCTGAAGAAGCGGGAATTGAAGTTATTTTTACAGTTGAAAATACCGTTACAGATCATCCTAATACTGTAAGAGTGAAGCTTTCTGAAGGGGATCGTGAAATTGAACTAGTAGGAATATCCATTGGCGGAGGGACAATTGAAATAACTGAACTGAATTCCTTCGAACTTAAATTGTCAGGGGAACATCCTGCCATTTTAGTTGTTCATAACGATCAGTTTGGTGTTATTTCCGCTGTAACGAATATACTATCCAAGCACCAGATCAACATTGGCCATATGGAAGTTTCACGCAAGGAAAAAGGTAAAATGGCCATCATGGTCATTGAAGTGGATCAGAAGATCGGCCAGGATGTGATGACTGAGCTTGAAGGTCTTCCGAATGTTACACAAATTATCAGAATGGTTGACTAATAGTTAGCTGGTCATCAGGAGGGAAAATCTCATGTTATTTAGAAATGTTGCGGAGCTTGTAGAGCTCGCTGAAAATAAAGGTGTAAAAATCGCTGAAATCATGATTCAGCAGGAGATAGAAGTAACAGGATTAACACGTGATCAAATTATCGCCAAAATGGACCGCAACCTGACTGTCATGGAACAGGCAGTTGAGAGGGGACTGAAAGGGGTAACATCTGTTACAGGACTTACAGGCGGTGATGCAGTCCTTCTGCAAAAGTACATTCAAAGTGGAAAGGCTTTATCGGGGAATATCTTATTGGATGCTGTCAGCAAAGCAGTTGCAACCAATGAAGTAAATGCAGCAATGGGCACAATATGCGCTACACCTACAGCAGGTTCGGCTGGCGTGGTGCCCGGTACATTGTTCGCTGTTAAAGAAGTCCTCAAACCAACACGCATGGAAATGATCGAATTCCTATTTACATCTGCAGCATTTGGCTTTGTTGTGGCAAACAATGCCTCTATATCAGGTGCAGCTGGGGGATGCCAGGCTGAAGTAGGGTCTGCAAGCGGCATGGCCGCAGCTTCCATTGTAGAAATGGCAGGCGGGACACCCAAACAAGCAGCAGAAGCTATGGCGATCACATTAAAAAATATGCTGGGCCTAGTATGTGATCCCGTTGCCGGACTAGTAGAAGTTCCATGTGTAAAACGGAATGCCATGGGGGCTTCCAATGCTATGACAGCTGCAGACATGGCTCTCGCGGGAATTACAAGCAGAATACCATGTGATGAAGTCATTAACGCAATGTTCCTTATCGGGCAATCCATGCCATCAGCGCTTAGGGAAACTGCTGAGGGCGGACTGGCTGCAACACCAACTGGCAGGAGGCTGCAGGAAGAAATTTTTGGAAAAAACAGTAGTATAATTCAGTGACTTATTACACCAGTTCATTAGTGAATTGGTGTTTATATTTGAAGAAAAAAAGATATGATTACTAAGGATTATTTTTCAAAGGGAGAGAAACAAGAGTTTGAAAGTTATAAGAGGGACTATAATCACTATTGTTATTTTGTTTATGCTGTTAATGGGCATAGCTGCACCCGCGGCTTTTATTGGATTAGCTGTCTTTTTACTAGGCTTATATTTAAATAATCAGTACCGGAAGTATAAAATAAATTTTAATAAATCAGGCTTGATTATGGCTGCAGGCTTCATTTTATCCATTTTTTTAGCAACTGCGGATTCCGATGCAACTGAAACTGTAAATGAACCTGAGAAGGAACAAATAGAAACAGATCAGGAGGCCGAACAAGAAAGGCTTGCCCAAGAGAAAGCTGATGAAGAGGAAGTAAAAAAACAAGAAGAGGGGCAAGCAAGGTTAGAAGCAGAGAGGGAAGAAAAACAGAAGCAGGAAGAAGCTGAAAAACAAAAACAGGAACAGGTTCAAAGTCAGGAAGCACATAGCTTAGGTCTGGAATCAGTTGTCGTTGGCAGAGTAGTAGATGGTGACACGATCGAAACTACTGACGGAAGAAAAGTCCGCCTGATTGGAGTGAACACTCCAGAATCAACAACGAGAGTAGAAGAATATGGAAAAGAAGCGAGCCAATTTACTAAATCTGAGCTGACGGGCAAAAAAATCTGGATGCAAAAGGATGTCTCAGACACAGATCGATATGGCCGCCTGCTGAGAATCATTTGGCTGGACATCCCAGCGGATGATTTGGACGAAGATGAAATACGTGAAAAAATGTTCAATGCCCATTTGGTTCTGAAAGGTTATGCTGAGCCATCCACCTATAATCCGGATGTAAAATATAGTGAATACTTCAGAAAATTCGGCAGGGAAGCAAGAGATTCCAACAAAGGGTTATGGGCCCTCGGAGATGAAGGAACGACTAAAGGAGACCTGGATTCTGCAGCAGCAAGCAGTTCATCATCAAGCTCCGGGAATGCAGGCAGCAGCGGATCAAATAACAGCAGTGGTACAACCGGAAATTCATCACCAGCAGAAGGCAGCACGGAGTCCTACCAAAACTGTACTGAGTTAAGGAAGGTATATCCAGATGGTGTGCCGTCGACACATCCTGCCTATGACTCAAAGCATGATAGAGATAAGGATAATTATGCGTGTGAAAGGTAATTCACATACTGAATAATCACATCAGCATACATTGGATTTTAATACTGTAATAATCACATATA
>NZ_JCAXER010000025.1:0-79941 GCF_059758675.1 Cytobacillus sp. GQ23 | reverse complement strand
CGAAGGACATCGTCCTTCGCTTTAGTTATTTATTTAACAGAATTAGCTATTTCCATCATCGCAGCGGCGTCAGAGGATAAGTTTCTGCTCTTAGCCTGTGTTGATAATTTTACGCCGCCAATCCCGACGACCAATTCATGTTCATCCTTTTTTCCCTTGTTGATTAATAGGAAGCCATTATGTCCATCCTTCGTAAATGTCTCCTTAACTTCGTATTTATCTTTCTGCTTAAGCGTCGCATCAAGGACAACCTTGCTTTCCGGACCTTCATGCTGATTGTAAAAAAGAATATATCGCTTCGAGCCGTTTTTTAGAATAATGTTATTGGGGCTTTCCTCTTCTACTTCATAGCCGAAAGGCAAATAGTACTCTATATCTTCAAACTTATGATTTGTCTTTTCAGGTGATTGGTTAAATGCTTTCTCGGCAGCATTCTTTGCGGCGGTTTGCTCTTCTTCAAACGATGCTGAACAGGCACTTAGCAGTATAAATGAAATAAATAAGAGCAAGGCTGCGGTGAATCTTTTACTCATTCTATTGTCCCCTCCTTGCAAGGATTTCATATCCTTTCCTATCATACATTTCTTCTTAATAGTCTGACAAGCCTTCATATCAGTATTGCCAGCCTTTTCACTGCATTACTTACTAGAAGAAATGTTAAAATATAAGAATATTGCATAAAGGAGGAAAAAGAATGGAAATAACAGTCTATTTAGCAGGTGAAATACATTCGAATTGGCGCAGCGAGTTAAAGGAGAAGGCTAAATCACTCAAGCTCCCAGTTCATTTTACAGGTCCCATGGAAAATCATGATCGTTCTGACATGATTGGGGAGGAAATTCTCGGAAAGCAGCCTGATGCCATTTTCCGGGACGAAGCTGCTTCAAGTATAAATAATCTAAGAACACAGCTTCTAATGCAAAAATCAGATCTGGTGATTGCATTATTTGGTGAAAAGTACAAGCAGTGGAACACCGCCATGGACGCAAGCGCAGCTGCCGCTCTTGGAAAACCGCTGATCCTCATCCGTCCAAAGGAGCTTCACCATCCCCTCAAAGAGCTTTCAAGTAAGGCAAATGTTACAGTTGAAACTGTCAGCCAGGCATTGAAGGTTCTGTCATACATCTTCGAAACTGAATAGATAGACTAAAAAGCCTCCAGAAAAAATGGAGGCTTTTTTGGTCAAACTTTACTTATCATTGATGTGCCCGGTTCTGTGCCCATGCATTGTGATATTTAACATAGAGAAAATCATCACAAGGGGCAAGGTGTGCCCGCCTCTTCAGGTGATTACGACAAATTGATTCCAATCATAATTATCACAATTCACCACAATAACTGAATAGCTTAGGAACTAAGCTAACTTCTTTTTCTATATTCATATTGTCCGATAAGAAGCTTCATTACATGTGAAAACATGTCAGCACGATCGATCTGCCCATTTGTAAAAATCCCCACAGCCCCTTCATTTTTGCGGATATTTTCCTTTTTAGTATAATCATCCATTACCGGGCCCAGTTCTTCGCCAGCTAAAAGCCGTTCTGCAACAGCTTCAGGAATCGGAATCCTGGCACCTCCTGCAATAATCGGAGGTCTCCCATTCTCCGCGAGAACTCCCCAATTACAGAGAAAAAGCCCATATGGAGTTTGCTGCACACCGCCCTCTAATCCAATGCCGATTTGTCCACCTGAGATGTCAAGTGCCCCATATGCTCTGTTGATGGCCCCTTGAATCGTTTCTTCATCCGAAAACGGCTGATCGTTCACTCCTGATGGCACATCTTCGGACATAATGTCAGCTTCATAACCACTAAAGGCAGCTTGTACTGCCAAAATTTTTGCAGGGTTTTTTGAGCCAATAATGATTTTCATGAGTTCTCCTTTCATTTGACAGAAAAAGAGACAGCGCCTGCTGTCTCTTATGATTAACTGTTTTGACGAATCGTCTCTACTGTTGAACGGTCACAGGACTTTACAAGTTTAACAAGCAATTCTTTTGCCGCAGCATAATCGTCGACATGCACGATTGATGCATGTGTATGAATATAGCGGGAGCAAATGCCGATTACTGCACTTGGTACCCCTTCATTGGATACATGGACTTTTCCGGCATCGGTTCCGCCCTGTGAGACGAAATATTGATATGGGATGTTGTGCGATTCAGCTGTATCCAGAACAAATTCCCTCATGCCCCGGTGCGTTACCATTGAACGGTCCAGTATCCGAAGCAGAGCTCCTTTGCCTAAGTGTCCGAACTCGTTTTTATCCCCTGTCATATCGTTGGCAGGGCTTGCATCCAATGCAAAGAAAATATCAGGATTGATCATATTCGCTGCTGTCTGGGCACCTCTTAAGCCAACTTCTTCCTGAACAGTTGCTCCGGAATAGAGAATATTAGGAAGTGTTTCATTCCGGACTTCCTCTAAAAGTTCTACAGCCAATCCGCATCCGTAACGGTTATCCCATGCTTTCGCCAGAATTTTCTTTTCATTCGCCATAGGTGTAAATGGACAAATCGGCAGTATTTGCTGCCCGGGCTTAATGCCGATTCTTTTAGCATCTTCACGGTCATCAGCTCCAATGTCAATCAGCATATTCTTTATTTCCATCGGCTTTCTGCGCTTGGCTTCATCTAAAAGATGCGGAGGAATGGAACCGACTACTCCTGTCACAGGACCATGGTCAGTAATAATTTGCACTCTCTGTGCCAATAATACCTGACTCCACCATCCACCCAGTGTCTGAAAACGAATCATGCCATTATCTGTTATGCTGGTGACCATGAAACCTACTTCATCCATATGTCCTGCTACCATTACAGTAGGTCCGCTTTCATCGCCTCTTTTAACTCCAAAGATGCCTCCCAGCTTATCCTGAACAACTTCATCTGTATACTGGCTGATTTGTTCGCGCATGAACTTCCGGACAAAATGCTCGTTTCCAGGTGCCCCCGGCAACTCTGTCAATGTTTTAAAAAGCTGCAAAGTTTTTTCGTTCATATATTCTTCTCCTTTTTTCAATCAATGGATTGTATATGCAAATATGTATAATCTCATTTTACAGAACTTTCATACGTCTTTCCACCATTTCAGACAGGAAATTTCGATTGTCGAAATGCATTATTTATTTTAGTTCCAGCCTATTTTTGGTAAGATAGATTTGGAAAACTGAAAAAATAATATCGAACTGCCTATATCATCAGCCTGGGGAGGTGCAATTATGAATTGGAAGTCTTTTATTTTAGGTGTAGGGGTTGGTTTGGCCAGCGGATACGCAGCAAGGGAATTGCTTTCACAAAAAACTGCTGTTTCCCCGGAAAAAGCTTTAGCTAATGCAAAGAATGCCTTTAAACAGGAAGGTCCTATAAGCGGATCATGGATTCAAATGAAAGCTGAACCTTATGAAAAGGGCCATTTAAAATATCAAGTTTATAAGGGCGGCATTTCAAGATTTTCGGGTGAGGAAACAGAGCAATATGAGTTCATTGCAGATGCAGAGACAGGAACCATTTTAGACGTCTTTCCACTGCATTAAGAAAAGTGCTGGAACCAAAACACCCGCACTTAAAAGCTTCGGCTTTTGGCCGTGCGATATTTTTGCTGCCGCAGCCTTCCCTGACACAGGAGCCTCAAGTTCAGGACTTAAGGGGGCAGGCTGCTTGCTCTGGATAAGTAACGACATTTAAAGTGCATAAAAAAATCCCCGGATGGGGATTTTTCAGCTTTTTAGCCTTTCCACTTTCTCGGCAATATTTCCTGCCTCATCCCACTTGACAGCCCTGTAAAAAGCATCGTGGTAAAATGTGAACCATGCATTTTTTTTCTTTCCATAGTCCATCCACTTTTCCTTAGCGCTGATGGAATCCATCGGATAGTCATCATAGGCGAGGACCCATAAAACATTTGAGTGGGCATGTGTTGGCATAATATCAGCCATATGAATGATGGTCTCACCTTCATCTTCTATTACGAGGATAGAGTGTCCATCACTATGGCCGCCTGTATGCACCAACTTAACAGGGCCGAGTGTCCACTCTCCTTCAAAAACCTCCACCTGATCCTGAATAGCCTCCCAATTTTCTTTCCAATATGTATTTCTTGATCGGATATTGGGATTTCTCATTTCTTCCCATTCAACTTGTGATGCAATGATTTTCGCGTTAGGAAATACAGAAGAGAACTTCCCTTCTGCCGGTTTCGTCAGTCCGCATGCATGATCAAAATGCAGATGCGTCATGAGAATATAATCGATATCCTCAGGAGACAGCCCAAGCTTGGCTAAATCCTGCTCGACAAAAGATTCTTCAAGCGCACCAAAGTTCCTCTTCTGCTTTTCATTCAGTTTCCCGTTTCCAAGACCTGATTCGACTAAAATGTTTTTACCGCCAAATTGAATAAGGATGGGATCTGTTCTGAGTTCGATCTGGTTATTTTCATTGCAGGGATACCTTTTTGACCACAAAGGCTTCGGAACCACTCCAAACATGGCTCCCCCGTCAAGATATGTAACACCGCCGCGAAGCCAGGACAGCTTGATATTCTTTAACTTCAATGTCTCCATTATTGTCTCCTCCTCTTGATTTTACCGAGCAAGCGCTCGCTTTCCCTTTATCACATCATACCATTTAAGCGCTTACTTATAGAAATATTTAAACTATTTATTGCTGAACAAAAAAAGCCTATCCATATGGATAGACTAAGATTATCTGTATTGCACTTCACAACGGAAAATACGGCTTCCCTTTAATGAGAACTTTTCTTCATATTCAGTCATGATGTTACCTTCATAATCACTATTGTGAAGGTCAAGGCTCACATATGTCAGCAGCATGCCATAATCGGAAAAACTCATAAGAGAAGATTCAAACAACCCCTGGTTATCAGTTTTAAAATGAATTTCTCCTTTATCCACAAGAACATCTTCATAGATCTCCAGGAAGCTTCTAGATGTCAGCCTGCGTTTTGCATGACGCTTCTTTGGCCATGGATCTGAAAAATTGAGGTAGACACGATTGACTTCGCCTTTTTCAAAGTAATCCCGAAGATCATTTGCGTTCACATTCAGGAGCTTTACATTTGGAAGCTCCTCCTCAATGATTCGATCCAGGGCGGAAACAATCACGCTTTCAGCCAGTTCGATTCCAATATAATTGATATCCGGATTTGCTTTTGCCATACCAGTTATAAAACGGCCTTTGCCTGTCCCAATTTCTATATGAAGTGGCTGATCTTTTTCAAATGCTTCTTTCCACTTTCCTTTATATTTTTCAGGTTCGGAAATTACATATTGAGGATATTCGGCTAATTTATCCTTCGCCCAAGGTTTATTTCGCTGTCGCATATTGACACTCCTAAAAAATTAATATCGTTCAAACAATATCATGCTCATCCCGGTGATGCAACTTTATTTTTAGGGACACAGCTTCATCCTTTGTTTGTAGTTTAACCCAATGACATTCAAACACTTAAATTACATGGCGCCCATGAATAAATAAAAAAGGAATCCACAACCTAAAAGTGAATTCCATTTGCTTTTATTTTCAGATTCAATAGAAAGGGTGTTTTTCATGCCGCTTGGACACCAGGATCAATTAAATTTATTAAAAGATATTTTAAGCAATCATCAGACAGATTGCTGTGGCTCGATTTCAGAATGTGAACAATTGGAACGCCTGGTAAAATCATTAATGATAAACGGAAACATTAATCAGAACGTAAAGACAGTATTAGAAGAAATTTATGAATACAGTCAGCACGGGATCAATTCTTCCCACTTGGATACTCACATTGAATCCCATCAGAATGATTTATCACAATGGGTACAGGAAATTGATCAATTTTCATAAATCTCAAAGAAGCTCATCCAGGTAGGAAAGCCACTTGTCCATTTCCTGGAATCTGAATTTATTTTTATGCCATTGGATTGATGTCAAAGTCTGTGCAATCACATACCATTTCATGCGGAGAAGCAAATCATCTGTCAATTGAATGCCATAACGTTCAAGCCAATTAGGCCATTCTTCTTTTGGAATATACCAGTACAGCAGCATCCCCAAATCGATGGCGGGATCTGCTATCACGGCTCCATCCCAATCAATTAGGTACAGCTGGTTGTTTTCCGCAAGCAGCCAGTTGTTATGATTCACATCGCAGTGACAAACCGTATTTTCTTCACAGCGGATATGCGAAACTTCTTTTTTCAGGAAATTGACAGACTGAATAACAGCAGCTTGTTCCTTCAAGTCACAATCCAGTTCTTCCTCAATTAAATGCAGAAGAGTTTCGGGCTGCAGCGGCGACTTCCCCATTCTTGTCAGCATACCAAGCAACGGCTTTGAAGAATGGATTTTCCTCAAAAGCTTTGCCACACTTTCCCGGTTCATGTCAGAAGCTTTCAGCTCCCGTCCATTAAGCCATTGCTGAGCAGTAATAACGTCCCCATTTTCCATTCTTTTTGTCCAGATAAGTTTCGGGACGATTCCTTCCGCAGATAGAACCGCCAGGAAAGGAGAAGAGTTTCTTTTCAGAAAAAGCCTCTGCTCATCGTTCTTTGCATAAAAAGCTTCCCCTGTCGCCCCTCCGGCGGGAACAATCTCCCAGTCATGTCCAAATAAATGTTCCAAAATTGTTCACCTGCAATTTATAAGCCATTGGTTGTAAAATAGCTAGAGTTGAAAAATAAGCCCTGTTTTCTGTAGCAAGACTTATTTTGCCATGGCCGGTAAAAAGGCCGTTGCTTTGTAACGATAAATTTTATTAATTGACTATAATGCGTGTTCGCAAATATTAGCTGTTTATCAGGTTAATCAAGTAAAGTGCATATACCGCACAAGGTAATCAGACAAATATTAAATCAGCCATAAATTGGGAACTTAAAATAAAAAAAGAGCTATTGATGTAAGTTCCTCACAATAGCCATCTTTATAAATTTTATTCTTACTGGCTTTTTTCGTCAAGTCTATCTATTTAGGTTTACGGAATATCACCGGGAAAAATGATGATTTTACCGGTCTTTACATCATTATTTTCTATTTAAGGGGAATGTTTGCAGAAAAAAAGAATGCCTGTATGCTTGTCAGGCTTCTTCTATTTCCTGCAAACCAGTACATATGAACTTATTGGCGGCACTGCCAAACGGTTGCTTATCTTGCGTATGGTGGATATGCCGGCGGTATGTTCATCCGCAATAAGGTCCCAATCCCCTTCCGGAAGCAAGATTTCCTCTTCCGTGCCTGAAGGATTAATAATAACAGCTACATGGCTGCACCCGGCATTTTGCTCACTGCTGGTTAAGACATAACCAATCAGCGGCTTTTTAATATCGATGTACCTCATGGATCTCCGGATTAAATCTGCATCGTCAAGCCTGAAAAGAGGAATTGACCTTCTAATGCTGATCATCCCTTTAATATACTCCACATTGCTGAAATAACGTGATTTCCTCTCCCAGTCCAGCTGATTGATTGAGTCTGGAGCCCGGTAGCTGTTTCCGTTCCCATCTTTGGTCCGAAAAAATTCCTGCCCGCTATGCAAAAATGGAATTCCTTGTGAAAGGAGTACCATTACGGTTGCCAGGCGGTGCTTTTTTTGCTGTGTAACCGGATCTGCATTTTCCGAACAAACCAGGATTTTATCCCATAAAGTATGATTATCGTGGGATTCCACATAATTTACTGATTGCGATGGGGAAAGGAAGATGCCTTTCTCTTTCTTTTCGAGACCAATGCTGCCGGCCAATACCTGCTTTGCCGCATCATAGTAATGGTCATTCCCTAGCGCGTATCCTTTATCATATATATTAAACGTGCTGCCTTTGATGGAATCTCTGAACCAGTCATTGAATTGGCCGATTCCCGGCAGCTTTTCCTGATTGCGGATGCTTGCTTTCTGTTCTTCCGGTATAGGGGTATTTAGATCCCATCCTTCTCCAATGATAATGACAGAAGGGTCGATGGATTCCGCAATTCTGCGAACTTCATTCATTGTTTCGACATCAAGTATACCCATCAAATCAAACCTGAATCCATCAACTTGATATTCCTTCATCCAATATGAGATGGAATCAACAATAAATTTCCTGGCCATCAGGCGCTCAGAAGCAAAGTCATTACCAACTCCTGTGCCATTTGAGGGCATTCCATATTGATCATGCCGGAAGAAATAACCCGGGACAATTTTTTCAAAAGAAGATTGTTCACGGATATATACATGATTGTACACTACGTCCATTATGATTCTGAGTCCCTGGGAATGAACAGCCTGGATCATTGCTTTCAATTCTCTGATCCGTGAATAGGGATCATGGGGATCAGCAGAATAACTTCCTTCCGGGACATTAAAATGGAGAGGATTATAACCCCAGTTATATTCTTCTTTTGGACTTTTTTCGTTCACACCTTCAAAGTCATGGACAGGCAGAAACTCAATATGTGTTACACCAAGCCGCTTAACATATGACAGGCATGTCAGCTCCCCGTCACTGCCAACAGTGTTTGTCTCGCCTGCTCCCAGATAAAGGCCTTTTTGCTTTACCCCGCTCCCGGGATGAATGGTAAAATCCCTAATATGGGTTTCATATATGATAGCATCTGTCGGCTGATGAAGCGGCGGAAGCTCCGGCTTCTTAATTTTTGTATTTTCCAGATTGACGACAGCTCCATATTCTCCATTCATAGCCGAAGAGACTGCATATGGATCTACTGCTTCTTTCCACTCCAGGTTAATACAAGCCAGGAAAGAGTAAAGAAAACGATCGAGGTCACCGGTTACTTCACAGCTCCAGACTCCCCGCTCACCTCTTGCCATCGGAAAAAGCTCTGCTTCCTCCTCCAATGCTCTTTTTAACTTCAGCTTTACCTTTACGGCTGTAGGAGCCCAGAGCCTAAAGTGTGTCTTTTCTTTGGTGTATGATATACCAAGCGGTCCGTCAAAATAGAACTTCTCATCAAACTCACTTCTCCGGATTACCGCTCCGATTTGCAGATCTGTTTTTCCGCCATATTCATCCACTATCCAATATTGTTTTCCGAATTCCACATCATGGCTTATTCTGCATATATATTTAACAGCGCCCTCAATAGGGGTGCTTTTCAATATTTCTACAGGAAACTCTTCCTCATTTTCTAAAAGGAGAGAGAAACCGGAAGAACGTCCCTGATGATAGCTGAAAGGAAGTATGATCGTTATGATGTGCATTTCGTCAAGGTATGCATTAAAAGTCCGTTCAATTGTTATCATTCCGAACTCAGCTCCTTTACATAATCGAACGGTAATTTAAGAGCAGCTCTCTCCTAAAAAAATCATCACATTTCTTTAACACATCCTCTAATTACTGGAATGGCTTCCGGGCAAACAGATGCTGAAATCGGTGTGCTGCCCAGAGCCTCGCCATCTGCGTGGGCAGGGATGGAGTGAGAAGAGTGAATGCAGATATCTTTCCCCTGCATAACTGCAACTTCTTTAAACCCTAAATGCCTCCCCTTGAAGACAGAGGCAAATACAAACAAAAGTTTGATTCTGGATATATTGTGAACTACCGTAACATTTAGAATTCCATCATAAGGGTTTGCATCCGGAGAAATCTTCATACCGCCTCCATAGAAGGGCTGATTAGAAATAGTGACAAACCAGGCTGCCCTAATTTCATGTTTTTTTCCGTCTATGAAGATTTCAAGATCAGCGCATTTATAGAAAAATAGCTCTTTAACAAGAAAGAGAGCATATACAAATTTGCCCAGAGAAAACTGATTCAAGATACCCTTTATCTTTGAACTGTTTACTTTCCGGGAAATCAGCGCATCAAACCCTGCACCCATATTATTAATAAAATATGTTTTTTTCCCATCTATGTGTCTAATCATTCCGATATCAGCCTTCACGGAATGGCTTATTCCCTTAAGTATTGCGGCTAAAGATTCCTTTGGGTCTTTCGGTATATTAAACCCCCTCGAGAAATCATTCCCGGACCCTCCTGGTATAAACCCTACACTCACATTTTGATGCCCTAAAGCTCCATTTATCACCTCATGAACCGTTCCATCTCCGCCCACCGCAACAAGATACATTTTTTGCCCGCCTGCCTGTTCGGCATAAATCTTTGCCAATTCCCTGGCATGGCCGCGATATTCTGTTCTGTATGCAGAGTAATAGATATTTTCCTCTTTCAGCATCTGCTCAACTTTTCCCCAGACTTTCAGGCAATAACCATTTTTAGCCTGCGGGTTAATAATGAAGATAAGCGCTTTATCCCCGGGGAACTTTTCATGACTCATCCCGATTCTCCCACTCAAGTCTTTTAACTGATGAAGTCTGGCAATATTGCAGCAGTGCCTGTGCTCCTTTTAATTGAGCATGTTTGAGGGGGGAACGCTGACTTCTTATTGCCTGAAACCATTGATTATAGGTCCTTTTTTCTATCAGCTGCACATCTATCGGTGCAGCCGGATAATCAATATAGCCATTCCGGGTGAGTACAGCTTTTTTAACAGGCAATTCAATAGATTGAATTTCAAATATTTTACGGATGATTTTTTCTGTTCTATTTAATGCAAGCAGCGGATTCAGGACTTTTTTTTCTTCCCCTTTTCCCCTTTTTATCCAGAACCTATCCTTTGAACCTGTGAATACTGCCGAATCTTCCTGCTCTAAAAAACTGATGCACCATACCTCTGTCGGGCTTATGACAATGGTTTCTGTTTCAACCGGAGCCTTTTTCAATAAAAAGATCGGATTATACATGACAAGATACGTATCCGGATATCTTTGCAAAAAATACTTTAGGTTTTCATCATAATAGTATTGCTTATCGGGAAATGATTTTTCTGTTAGTGTGGAGGATGCCCATTTCAGCTGGAACCGATAAAGCTGGTCCAGGAACTGGTGTTTCAGATTCTCAATTGTTTCGGGACGTACAGCAAAGGAGGCTTCAAATTCAAGTGCATCTTCTGCCTTCTTTCCTTCAATTCCAGAAGCATCATATTCCTCATCATCTTCATTCCTGCCCCGTTTTAATAATCCCTTTAGCTTTTCCATCAGCGGCTCTTTTTCTTCATCCGCCCAGTCCGCTGTGCCGGATGGATAATGCTGTGTGAATTGAGACTGGTAGGATTCATTTGCTTCCCATGCTTTATGCCATTTATCCCACTGCTGTTTTTTCAGCCTGACAAAACGGGAAGGATATACATAAATATCCTGCTGGTAACGTGATACATAATCCTGCAATTTTATTAACTGTCCCATTCTCCTAGCCCTGCTTTCATAAATAACTTTCTATCTCTTATGGCCTTATAACTTTGCCCGTAATTACGTTTTATGAATCTCTTAAAAAGATTCCCCTAGCCAATTTTCATTCACTGCATGCTTTATTTTATTCCGGCAGAAGCGGAAAGATGGCAATGCTTTCATATTTCGGCGATTTATCCAGATGGGTCTGGTAAAGGACAACTTCTGAAGCCTCAAACTCGAGGTGCCCGCTTTTAAAAGGATTGGCAGCATCGAGAAGACTTTGCTGAAATGGACCTGTGCCGGCCCATTTTCTTGCCATGGTGATATGAGGCTTAAACGGTCTTGTCTCCAGCTCAAAGCCCGCTTTCTGACATGCAGAATATACCTTCGACCTTAATTCTTGAAGGTGTTTGTCCTGCTGTGTTCCACACCAGAAAATTCTTGGCGCGTCTTGTTTTCCAAATACGCCAAGTTTGCTGATATACAGCGGAAAACTTTTCTCGTTTCTGATGGAATCCGCGATAAGCCCGGCTGCTTTCTGCAGTTTTTCTTCGGGGGCAGATCCAAGGAATGCTAAAGTAATATGATAATCCTCATGATGGACCCAGCGGCTAAAAGGCAGTTGGAGACTTATATTTTCCATATATTCCTTCAGATTTTCCTTTGTTTCATCCGGCAATTTCAACGCAAAGAAAAAATGAGCATTCATTTGTTTGGACACTTGATTCTCCTCCATATTTCCATTTATTTTAACAAACATCTGTTAAAATTGGCAGATAATTTCTGTCTGTCCTATAATTATCGGATTCCTATAATTCCTTTTGATTTGATTGGAATAGTCTGTTTTAGTATGATGGATATATTACGGATAGATATAGATTTCCTTTATCAGGATGAAATTAAACAGATGGACATAAAATAACAAAAGTTCTTTATATTAAACTTCCTAGTTAAATATAAACTCATATTCGAAAGGGAGAGTCAGATGAAAGTTGTCAACAACCTAGCGGACTTAATTGGAGATACTCCGCTTGTGAAATTAAATAAATTGGCACCTGAAAACGGCGCAAGTATTTATGCAAAGCTTGAATTCTACAATCCAAGCCGCAGTGTTAAAGACCGCGCTGCATATAATATGATTGTCGAAGCGGAGAAAGCAGGAAAATTAAAACCAGGTGCAACCATTATTGAACCAACAAGCGGGAACACCGGCATCGGACTGGCAATGAATGCAGCAGCCCGCGGCTATAAGGCCATTCTGGTAATGCCTGATACTATGACGGCTGAGCGGATCAACCTATTGAAGGCATATGGAGCAGAAGTTGTCCTGACTCCTGGAGATGATAAAATGCCCGGTGCTATTAATAAAGCAAATGAACTGGCTGAGGAAATTCCAAACAGCTTTGTGCCGATGCAATTTGAAAATAGCGCAAACCCAGATGCCCACCGCCATTCAACTGCTATCGAAATTATTGAGGCTATGAAGGAAATCGGCAAACCGCTGTCTGCCTTTGTGGCTACGGCAGGTACGGGAGGAACGATTACCGGTACAGGTGAAGTTTTAAAAGAGAATTATCCAGAGTTGGAAGTGCATGTAGTGGAGCCAAAAGGCTCGCCTGTCCTATCCGGCGGAAAGCCTGGCAGGCACAAGCTGGTCGGCACAAGTCCAGGATTTGTGCCGGAAATTCTCAATACAGATGTTTATGATGAAATCCATCAAATCAAAGATGAAGATGCATATGATATTACACGCAGAATGGCAAGTGAAGAAGGAATATTAGTCGGCCCATCCTCAGGAGGTGCCTGCTATGCCGCCATCCAGGTTGCAAAAAGGCTCAAACCGGATGATGTTGTCGTATTCATCGTTTGCGACACAGGAGAAAGATATCTTTCGAGCGATCTGTTTCAGTTTGAATAAGTAAAGTAAAAGACCCCTTGGATTGCTATCCAGGGGTCTTCGTTTTAAACTATTTTATTTTAACTGCCAAGCTTCCGCATTGATTTTCAATTGCCTCTTCAAAAAGATCCTGTAATTTAGTTGTGATGTGACCCGGACTTCCATTTCCAATCATCTTTCCTTCAATCTCGATAATCGGAGTGATTTCAGCTGACGTACTGGACATAAAGACTTCATCGGCTGCCAGCAATTCTTCCTTTGTAAAAGCCATTTCTTTAAGCGGGATTCCATTCACCCCGCAGATCTCATTGATCTTGCGGCGGGTAATGCCATTCAGGATCAGATTTGTTGCGGGATGCGTATAAAGTGTTCCATCCTTTACAATGGCTATATTGGAAGAGCTTCCCTCTGTCACTGTATTCCCGCGGTGCTGAATCGCTTCAAAGCAGCCCGATTGTGCGGCTTTTTGCTTCGCCATGATGTTGCCCAGCAAATTCAGGCTCTTTATATCACATCGCAGCCAGCGGATATCTTCAATCAGAATGGCTTTAACGCCTTTACTCATTGATTCAACAGGCCTATTGGTCTCACGGGTATAGGCGGTAAGCACCGGTGCAACATCTGCACCAGGATACGCATGGTTTCTTGGAGATGTCCCTCTTGAAAATTGCATATATACAATTCCCAGTTCGAGGTTATTCTTCTCTATCATCTCAATAAGCATTTGTTTAAGCTGGTCCTTGGAATAAGGAATATTCAGCTCTATTTTCTTTCCACTCTCCAACAGCCTTTCAAGATGCTCATCCGCTGTAAACATATTTCCGTTATAGATGCGGATTACTTCATAGACGCCGTCCCCAAACTGATATCCACGATCCTCAATGTCGACTTTCGCTTCTGAGCGTGCGATCAAGTCACCATTCAAAATGACATATTCCATTTCCCGACACTCCCTGTTTATGAATTATTAGTCTATCTGATAGCTGTATGTAAAATCTTTCAGCCATCATATCAGGTTTCAATGTTATTTCGCAAGTTCATAAATCGCCTGTGCATAAATGGCTGCAGCTTTCATTAAATCCTCAATAAACATATATTCATCTTTTTGATGGGCGACGTCTTCCCTGCCTGGGAAGAGCGGGTCAAATGCCACTCCAGACTTCAGGGAACGCGCATATGTGCCCCCGCCAATTGATAGTAGCTCAGCCTTTTCGCCGATCTGCTGCTCATACACTTTTTTCAGGGTCTGTATAAGAAAATCATCTTCTTCCACATGATGCGGTTTGCTATCAGAGAAATTCTCTAATGTGAAATGTTCTTTTTCGATCAATGACAGAAGTTTTTCTTTCGTATCATCCATGTTATTTGTGACAGGATAACGTACATTAAATCCTAAACGGCCGCCATTTTCTGTCGTATAAGAAAGTTTGCCTACATTGATGGTTAAGTCACCGGTAATGTCATCCGTGCAGGCGATGCCAAGCTTTCTACCTCTGGAATCATCGCATAAATAGTGTGATACAAACTGAAAATATTGGCATGCCTTCTCATCCAGCTGAAGGGAAGCCAGGAATGACGCCATCAGTATGCCGGCATTTTTTCCATTATCCGGTTCCATTCCATGAGCGGAAATACCTTGAAGTTCCAGGATCAGTTCGCCATTATCTATGTAATACTTGCCTTCAAGCTCTGTACTTTTTAAGAAATTTATATATCTTTGCACCACTTCAGTATGTTCAAGGTGAACCACAAGAATGGCCTTTGCAAAATCAGGAACCATGTTGTATCTTCTTCCTGCCTCAAAATGCACAACCTCAGCCAATACTTCTCTATCTGATTCTTCGTTATTGCCGGTTTGGACAAGATCAAAATCAGAGATGCCTTTTTCAGCATAGATAATTGGGAAATCTGCATCCGGAGCAAAACCCATTGAAGGCATTTCTTCGTGTTTGAAATAATGCTCCACACAGCGCCAGTCACTTTCTTCATCTGTCCCGATAATCATTCGGACCCGTTTGCTTAATGGCAGCTCTAATTCCTTTACAATCTTCATGGCATAATAAGCAGCCATTGTAGGGCCTTTGTCGTCAATCGCCCCTCTGGCATAGATCTTTCCATCGCGAATTTCTGCACCAAATGGTTCGCTGGTCCATCCATCCCCTTCCGGAACCACATCAACGTGACAAAGTACTCCAACAATTTCCTCACCTTCGCCAAATTCCAGATGACCAGCCAGGCTGCCGACATTTTTTGCTTTAAATCCATCCTTTTCACCGAGTGCAAGCATGAAATCGAGCGCTTCTTTTACACCTTCGCCAAGAGGAGCATCTTCTGTTGCATTCTCTTCATCCAGCAGGCTTTTAATTCTCAAAAGTTTTTGAGTATCCTTAATTAAATCATCTTTTCTCTTATTAACCTCTTTTTGCCAATCCAATACGTTCATGCAGTTGCCTCCTTATCTTGAACATTTATGATTTCCCCATTATAACCCATTTTGTCCGCCGTTTGCTTAGGGGACTGTTTTAAAATACATACATATATTATGCACCAAGAAAGCTGAACCTTGCCAAGATGAGCATTGAGGCGCTTAAAAACATTCCTAAAAGTAAAAGGGCGAGGAGGAAAAGGGCTAAGACTGTTCTATTTCGCGCAGTAAAGTAAAAATCCTTTTCACTGTATTTTTTCGTTAAGGGATGGGACATAATGGCCTTATCCCAGGTAAGGGAGAGCCAGGAATACATCAGGAAAAGAAAGACACCTGATACAATCATTTTTATCCATAAAGGCGGTATAAGAAGAATGCCGGCAGCACTTACGGATATGATTTGAAAATAACTGAGAATATACGAGGGATTTCGCAGAAATATCTTTAAGAATAATTCCGCCAGTCCCGTTATAGGTGTTCTCTTAATAAAGATCCGTCTGGAGTTTCTGAATAATAGGGGTTTTGTCCGCATTGACACAACTGGCTTTTCCATTTCAGGAGCCATCATAAAAATCCATTTTATATACTTTGTTTTTTCTTCTTGTTCAAGCATAACCTCAAATTCTAAGGCCGGGATTTTTTTCAGAAGCGGGGAAGCTTTTAGAAATGTGCCGGAAAGCAGCACTGCTGATGCGATGATTACCGGAAAGTCTGCACCGATAGACCAAAGCGAATATACGAGCTGGCTGAACCAGCTCAACAGTACAAACAGCACAAAACTGATCACATACCTTTTTAACTTCCCATTAATCTTTTTCAAAAAATAAGAAGCTATCATAATAGACCATTTCAGAGAGATGAAAAAGAGCAGCAGGGTAACAATTTGGCTCCATTCCAAAAAGTATCTATTTTTTAAAAAAGGAAGAAAAATAGCAATCATTATTGCTGTGCCCATTGCTTGAAAAAATAGTGAGTAAACAAAACCCCACTTCCTCATTCCCATAAAGAGGGGCTTACTTTTTACCAGAAATACCTTATCAGCCTCTAATACAAATGGACGGAAATTCCCCATCCATGAAGAAATATAGAATAGATAGTAAAGAAGGAGCAATGGCAGGCCTGCGATCCATTCCGGAGTTTCCAGCCACCAGGAGCGATAGATCATTCCAAATATGACAGTCCCCGGAACGATGAGATAGACCATGATAGTCCAATCTGCAATAGAACGGAATATTCCAGCCTGATACTTCCAGCTTTGAATTAACCTTCCTGCAAAGAGCGATCTACTATTCATGGCTTGCCCCCTCTGCGATGCTGTGAAAGCAATCATACAGCGAACCATCCAAAAGGCCGCATTGCTCCCTGATCTCAGCTAATGTACCTGCAGCCTTCAACTGCCCTTCATGCACAATTAAAAAGCGGCTGCATACTTTCTCTGCCGTATCCAGAACATGAGTGGACATGAGAATCCCTGCGCCTCTCTGCCTTTCCCGGTCAATAGATTCCAGGAACAGTTTCATTGCATTAGGGTCTAGCCCAATAAATGGCTCATCAATGATATAGATATCCGGATTGGCAATCATCGCAAGAATCAGCATAGCCTTTTGCTGCATTCCTTTTGAATAGGTCCCAGGAAACTTGTGGGCGTGATCAGACAGATGATACTCCTTTAACAGCTCCTCTGCTTTTTTCTTATAAAGTGATTGCGGCAGCCCCTCCACTGCTGCAGTAAAATCCAGGTGTTCCCACAATGTCAGTTCATCATAAAAAACAGGTCGTTCCGGAATATAGGAATATTTAACTCCCTGTTTAAACTCCACTGCTCCCTTTTTATGTTCCAGCAATCCAAGAATGGTTTTAATTGTTGTGCTTTTTCCTGCACCGTTTGGCCCGATAAGACCGATTAGTTCCCCTTCCTGTAAATCAAATCGAATATTATGTATGATCGGTTTTTCATTTTCATAGCCTGCCGATGCAATTTCAACGTTTAATAAGTTCATTTCCTCTCCTCCTGCCTATACATACGGATATTATCGGAAAAAGTTTGCTCTTATTCCGATATTCTAAAAGATATTAATAAAACTGCCCCTAAATGGAGCAGTTATCTTATGGCTGGAGGATGTTCATTAATTCTATATTTTCATAGTCTTTTGCGTAGTCATAGGCTGTATAGCCCTCTGCATCTTTCACAGCAGGATCAGCACCAAACTCCAGCAGCAGCATAGTCATTTCAATATCCTCATTAAATACTGCGCTCATTAAAGGAGAGGTTTGATAGTTATCCATCACATTAGGGTTTGCCCCATTCTCCAGCAGAAGAGCAGCGCTGTCATACTGGCCATAGGAAACAGCCCAATGTAATGCAGTAGTCCCGTCTGCATCCGTTTCTTCAATATTTGCACCATCAGCTAATAATGTGTATATCATGTCAATATCATTTTCACTCGCTGCGTTCATTAGTGCCGTAGCACCTTCAATGCCCATAACGGCTTCAGTCCATAAATCCATCTTTTCAAGCGCTTTAAACCCAAACCAGAGTCCTGCAGATAGGATCGTCAAAGATAGGACTGACACTGCCGCTCCCATCCAGACTTTGCCCTTCGGTTCTTTTAATTCAACAGTAGATTCATTGGCAAAAAACTTCGATAGGGCATATATTCTTTTTGGCAAGTGCGGATGAGTGGATAATTTTTCATTCAGCCAGACAAAAAATCCAGATTCAGTTTGAAGCTGCTCCATATATGCCTGCTGATTGACCTTAGGATAAAGGTCTTTTCCAATGGCAAGCATAGTTAAAGCATCCCTTGATGCTTCAAAAGATTTTATATAATAGGCAGCATAACGATCACATGTATACTCGCATGCCCTCAGGTACGCATTCCCCAGGAATGGAATCCACATAGCAGGAAGCAGCAGGAGACTTATGATAACATGTTTTCTTCTTAAATGAGCGAACTCATGGGCCAGGACAAACATTACTTCCTTTTCAGCTCCCCTAGCAGCCAACTCAAAAATACCAGAATATAAAACAACCATATTTCTTCTAAAGAACCTGGTGGCAAAGGCATTTAAGACTCCTTCAGATTCAATTACGTATATATCCGGCAGATCCTTTAAACCCATTTCCTCTGCAGTCAAAACTGCTTTTTTGTAAATCTCCGGAAACTGTTTTTCACCTATTCTTACTCCGTTTCTTCTGATGCCGCCCATCATAATACCATGGAATAGGAGTGATACAAGGATCAGCGTCAAAATAATAACAATCCCAATAATAGAAAATGCGAGAAAAATATAAGACACAATACTAAATAAAGCAACTAATGCAAAATAAATATTTTCCTTCGGGTATACCAGACGATCTCTCAGCGAGTGAGCTTCCATAAAATTTTCTTCCCTTCAATCTTTTGAATACACCAATTGATTATAATCAAAAAACAAATTATAGGATATAGGGAAATTCCTTGAGGATATTTTGAATTTTCTGTACATATTACAAGCCCCTTCTGCCATAAGGTATAGTAATAATGCCTTTTCTCATCGAAGTTTAACTGCAGTAATTTAGGGAATTAAACATACATTAAAAAGGAGGGGAACGTAAAGACTACAAAAACAAGCACCATTATAAATATTTTGTAAAATTTTAGCCTTAAAGTAGAAATTATCAGATAATAGCGTTACAATATAGTCAGAGGTATGACATCTTGACTAAAACTAGAGTATAAAGGAGTTGTCTGGGGAAGAGAAAACTACATACGTTTGAAGGCTAACCTTCAATGTAGCTGTCGGTTGCAGGAAATTGCCATGGGGTTTGAAAAAAGGATAGGGAGTGGTTTTTTGAAACCTTCAACTAACCGGATGTTAAACCGTGTAAAATCCGTCTACATGTTTATAAGTAAGCGCGGAACTGTAACAACTCAGGAGCTTGTAGAGGAATTTGGTATTACTCCTCGCACCATTCAAAGAGATTTAAATGTCCTCGCCTACAATGACTTGGTTAAGAGTCCGAGCAGAGGCAAATGGACTATTACTCAAAAGAAAGTAAAGATGTCATCTTAATACTCAAAGCAAAAACTGCCCAATAAATAAAAAAATCGCCCTGCTGTCAGGGCGATTTTTCTGTCTTATCCCACTTCATAATTCATCAGCTTATCAAGCTCTTCTTCCGTCAATTCCCGATATTCTCCCAATTCCAAGGTCTCATCCAGCTCGAGCGGGCCCATGGAAAGTCTTTTTAGGTAAATGACTTTTTTTCCAACAGCTTCAAACATCCTTTTCACTTGATGAAACTTTCCTTCAGTTATAGTTAATTCTATATCGGAGGTGATGCCGGACTTTAGAATTTTTAATTTCCCAGGCTTTGTTTCATAGCCATCATCCAATATAACGCCTTTTTGAAATGCAGCTATATCCTCATCTGCAACCTCACTGTCTATGACTGCAAAATAGGTCTTTGGGACATGCTTTTTGGGAGAAAGCAGGCGATGGGCCAGCTGCCCATCATTTGTCAGCAGCAAAAGCCCCTCAGTATCCTTATCGAGGCGCCCTACCGGAAAGGGAGAAAACACTAGGTCTTCCATTTCAAGCAGGTCTACTACGGTCTCACATTGTGAGTCCTCGGTTGCGGAAATGACCCCAGGCGGTTTGTTCATCATCAAATAAATAAATTCCTTGTATTCAACTTTTTCACCGTTGACGACAACGGCATCCTGCTCCGGATCCACATGATGTTTTGGATCTTTTACTTTCTCATCATTAACGGTTACTGCCCCATCCTTTAGCAGCTTTTTTACATCCTTGCGGCTTCCATAGCCGAGATTAGCGAGCATTTTGTCTATTCTCATAATGACCCTCCCATTAATCTGCCTGGTTTAGTTTAATGTAGCGTTTTAAATTCCTTAAATTCGATTATTTCTGCACGGCAGCACTTGTTTTCCGGGGAGTACCAGGGGGCTTTCGAAGAAATCTTCCTGCATTTTCAGGGATCAAACCTCGGGTTCCATTTAACACAGTGCATTGTAGATAGGCTAAACATTCTATTAAAAAGGCCCCCATCATGGAGACCTTCTATTTTTTTAGGCTCTTTTCGTATATATTGTTGTTTTTCGCTTATAAATGTTGTCCGTTGATTGCAGTGAAGGGTTGCTCCCTTTCCGCGGGGCGGGCGCTGAGCCTCCTCGACGCTGTGCGTCTGCGGGGTACCTTTCCCTAATCCTGCCGGACGTTGCATAGGCTTCTTTGAGTACACACCGCACGAAGAAAATGCGCATGCATTTTCGAGAATCTCGCAGCTAATACAAATAGCAGCGAACTTTGTTATACTTTCAGTCTTAATTTCTTCAGCAATCTATCGACCCTTGAACCGAACAGCAGATAGATTAATTTTGTTCGGAAGCTCAGGTAGAAATAGACTCCCGCACCTGCTGCTGCGCAAATGACGACAATGATGGCTGCCTGAAGGTTGGCTGCCGGCGATAAAAAGGCAGTTGTGATTTTATAAACCACTCCTGCAGCAATATACATGCATGCAGTAAATAAAACAATCAGCATTCCTCGTCTTAAGACAAGCTTGAATGGATATTTTGCATATGTTTTTATTACATAAAGATTAATTAAGATCGCCGCAATATAGCCCAGCGCGGTGGCAAATACGGCACCCTGTGTTTCAAATAGTTTTATGAGCGGAATATTCAATGACAGCTTTACGAGGAGACCAGTCAGTAAACTCAAGATTGTGAAACGCTGTTCATTGATTCCCTGCAAAATGGCTGCAGTTACCGAAAAATAAGCAAAGAGAATGGCCACTGGTGCATACGTTCTCAACACTTCAGTCCCCAAATCTTTATGCTCATAGAATAGGGTAAAAACGGGCTCTGCAAGCAGAGACAAGCCTGCCACGGCAGGCAGAGTCAGAAACAAAAGCACCTGGAACGTCTGGTTCAGCTGGCGGTTTAAGTCTTCTCGGTCTTCTTCCATAAATGCTTTAGTCACACTCGGCACAAGCGTCAGTGAAAAGGCTGTGGCAAGTGAGACAGGTATGATGACCAGCTTATGGGTCTCGAAGTTCAGGACAGAAAATGCCGCTACAGCATGGCCGGCTTCCCCAATAGCGTCCATCGCTCTTTTAAATGTAATCTGATCAATAAACTGAAAGAGCGGATTAGCAAGGCCAACAAACACAAACGGTGCAGCATAAAGAATGATTTCTTTATAGATGTCTTTGAGAGAGATGTCCACGGTTCCTTTATCTTCTTCAAGCATTTTATCCAAATGCGGCTTGCGTTTATACCAATACCAGAATAGCACCCCGAGGCTTCCAAGTCCGCCGATAAAAGCGGCAAAGGTGGCGACACTGATTGCTGCAGTGAGTGACCCATCCATCACATTTAAGACAACATATGCACCTGCAAGCACAAATAAGATGCGGACAATCTGCTCCACCACCTGGGAAACAGCAGTTGGACCCATAGACTGATGTCCCTGGAAGAACCCTCTGATCAGACTCATGAAGGGGATAATAATCAGGGCAAAGGATACTGCTCTGATTACCGTTGTTACATCTTCAACACTTACCTCCACATTTTCCCCAGACAGCGTCATTTCGGCAACTGCAGGAGCAAGGAAGAACAGAAGCAGGAAAGAAACGATTCCGCTCGCCGTCATAATTACCAAACCTGACTTGAACAGCTTTCTTCCAACAGCATACTCCTCTATTGCATTATATTTAGATATAAACTTTGAAACTGCCAGCGGAACACCCGCAGTTGCGATACTGATAAAGATTGTATAAGGTGTATACGAAAAGGAGTATAGGGCTGTTCCTTCCTTCCCGACTATCTGATAAAAAGGAATAACATAAAACAAACCAAGAACCTTCGAGATAATGGTGCCAAGTGTAAGGATGAAGGTTCCCTTTAAAAGCTTAGATGACATATAATCCCTTCCTTTATGAAATGCGGAAGCGCCTTGTTCACCCTGCCAAGCACTGGACGTCCTCACGGAAAGGCGTATTTGCCTTTCCATAGAGGATTGTCCTAAATGGTGAGGAAAAGACAAGTATCCTGCCTCGAGGGGTCAGGCGCTGGAGCTAGACATTTATCGACTTTCAAAACGTTATTTCTTATTAAGAAAAAACTGTGCAGCATGCAAACTATAAAAGTATATGAATGCCCAAGCTGCGTTCGTCAATTTTCTATCTTTTTAGACACACTATTTGTAGTGTACTCTTCTTGGCGGGGAAATTCCACTTGCAATACCGTATAATGGGGCATTATTTTTAGAAATAGGATATTTGATTTATAATGAAGCTATTGTTTATTTAGCGAATTAAGATAAGTTGGTGAAAACATGAAATATGATGTAATAATTATAGGCGGAGGTCCTTCGGGATTGATGGCAGCAATCGGTGCTGCGGAAAAGAAGGCAAAGGTCCTTCTGATTGACAAAGGAAACAAGCTTGGAAGGAAGCTGGCCATTTCCGGCGGTGGCCGTTGCAATGTCACAAACAGGCTTCCGGTAGATGAAATCATTAAACATATCCCCGGCAATGGGAGATTTTTGTACAGCGCTTTTTCCATTTTCAGCAATGAAGATATTATCCGCTTCTTTGAAAATCTGGGAATTGAGCTGAAAGAGGAAGATCATGGGCGGATGTTTCCTGTGACCGACAAAGCACAATCCGTTGTTGATGCCTTAATTTCAAGGCTGAAGGAACTGAAAGTTGACATCAAAACAGACAGCCCCATCCAGGATGTTCACTATGATAATGGCAGGGTGAAATCGGTAGAATTACAGACAGGTGATATGTTTGAAGCAGACGCTGTTGTCATTGCTGTCGGAGGGAAGTCAGTTCCCCACACCGGCTCAACCGGTGATGGCTATGCATGGGCAGAAAAAGCAGGCCATACAATTACAGAGCTTTTTCCCACTGAAGTGCCGCTTACTTCTTCGGAAAGCTTTATTAAAGAAAAAACACTGCAGGGCTTGTCACTGCGGAGTGTGGCACTTAGTGTGTTAAACCCTAAAGGAAAAGCGCTCATCACCCATCGGATGGATATGATCTTCACCCATTTCGGTATAAGCGGTCCGGCGGTTTTACGCTGCAGCCAGTATGCTGTGAAAGCGATGAAGAAATGGAATTTAAATGAAGTAACCATGAACCTGGATGTTTTGCCTGATTTAAAGGAAGAACCTCTATTTCAGGAAGTGTCCAAAAAGATAAAGGATGAGCCAAAGAAAATCATTAAAAATCTCTTAAAGGGAATGCTTCCTGAAAGGTATCTTCTGTTCCTCCTTGAGCAGAATAACATTGACCCATCTGCACAAGGGGCTGCTATTTCCAATGATAAAATCAGAAGTTTTGTTAAAGGCTGCAAATCTTTTCAGTTTAAAATAAATGGGACTCTGCCTCTGGACAAAGCTTTTGTTACCGGCGGAGGAGTTTCCGTCAAAGAAATTGAACCGCAGACAATGGCATCAAAAATGATGGAAGGCCTTTTCTTCTGCGGAGAAATTTTGGACATCCATGGCTACACAGGCGGTTACAATATCACATCTGCACTTGTAACAGGCCGGTTAGCAGGATTAAACGCAGCAGCATCTGCACATACCGTGTAATATAGATAGAGCCTGATGCTTTGAGACATCAGGCTCTATATATTACCATGGCAGTGAAACAATAAATCTGTTCGTCTTCATCCTCATGCACTGCGGCCACATTATATTTGATATCCAGAAGTTTTTTCTCCTCAATTTTCTCCAGAAAATGATTCATATCCTTTTCCAAGTCTTTTTCATGCTCATGATCGAATAACTTTACCTTTATCATTGAATTGTTCCTCCCAGTTTTTTTAATAGTTTGGACATTTTTCAGAATTTTTAAAATAACAAACTAAAAAAAAACGAAGCCTAATTGGCCCCGTTTGTAATTTATTCTGTTTTCCCCTGCCAGTTCAGCATGCCGCCTGCCATATTGCGAACCTTATATCCTTGTTCCTGCAAGTAATGACAAACATTTCCGCTGCGGCCGCCAGAGCGGCAGATAATGATATACTCAGTGTCTTTATCGAATTTATTCAGGTTCTCGGGGATCGTGCCCATGCGGATATGTCTGGCTCCGGGAATCATTCCGGCTGCAACCTCATCATCTTCTCTTACATCAACAAGCTCAAGCTTCTCTCCAGCCTCAATCTTTTTTTGCAATTCTTCTGTTGTAATCTCTTCAATATGGTCCAATCCTAACACCCTTTCCGGAAAACTTTTTAAATAGCACTTTGCATTTACTAATGCTGCCACTCCTATAATACCCTATATGGAACGAAAAATATAAAGTAATACTTCAATCAGTAGTGGTTTTCCTTTTCCCCCACTGATTGCTAGTTGTAGCACAGAGGAAATGGCGTTCTTAGTAATCTTTGTTCTTATTTCGGGCCTTTACTGGCAGTTTGACCCCCAAATTCTCTTTTTGATTCCGCTGAGTCTAGAAGCAGGGATCTTACTTCCGTTAAACTGAGATATAATGAGAAGTTTTATAGCGCAAATGCAAAACCACCCCTGTTCATATAGAGGTGGTTTTGTCTCAATATAACTTAATTTGCAACAATATTTACAAGCTTGCCCGGTACTGCAATAACTTTGCGTACAGTTTTTCCGTCAATTTGCTCTTTTACTTTGTCATCGCCCATTGCGATTTGCTCTAATAAGTCTTTTTTGGCATTGGCCGGAACCATAAGCTTTGCTTTTACTTTGCCGTTGATTTGGATAACAATTTCGACCTCATCATCAACCATTTTGGCTTCATCAAATGCCGGCCATGCTTCGTAAGCAATGGATTCACCATGGCCAAGCTTTGACCAAAGCTCTTCTGAAATATGAGGAGCGATTGGTGAAAGCATTTTAACAAAGCCCTCTGCAAAAGCTTTTGGAATCACATCTGCTTTATATGCTTCGTTGATGAATACCATCATTTGAGATATAGCTGTGTTGAAACGAAGTCCTTCGAAGTCCTCAGTTACTTTTTTCACTGTTTGGTGGTAAACCTTTTCAAGGCTGCTGCCTTCTTCAATGTCCTGAATTCTCGGGCTTAATTCACCAGTCTCTTCTACAAACAATCGCCAGATGCGGTCAAGGAATCTTCTTGAACCATCCAATCCATTTGTAGACCAGGCGATGGAAGCTTCAAGCGGTCCCATGAACATTTCGTATAGACGCAGAGTATCTGCACCATGGCTCTCTACGATTTCATCCGGATTAACGACATTGCCTTTTGATTTACTCATTTTCTCATTGTTTTCCCCAAGAATCATGCCCTGGTTGAATAGTTTTTGGAACGGTTCCTTCGTATGGACAACTCCCACATCATATAGAACCTTGTGCCAGAAGCGGGCATATAGAAGGTGAAGAACCGCATGTTCAGCTCCTCCGATATAAATATCAACCGGAAGCCATTCTTTTAATTTCTCGGGATCTGCAAGAGCTTCACTATTTTTCGGATCAATATAGCGAAGATAGTACCAGCAGCTGCCTGCCCATTGCGGCATTGTGTTCGTTTCCCTGCGGCCTTTCTTGCCAGTTTCAGGATCCACAACATTAACCCACTCATTGATGTTGGCTAGTGGTGACTCTCCAGTGCCGGAAGGCTTGATCTCCGTTGTTTTTGGAAGCACTAATGGAAGCTGATCTTCCGGCACGGCAGTCATTGTGCCATCTTCCCAGTGGATAACTGGAATCGGCTCGCCCCAATAGCGCTGGCGGCTGAATAGCCAATCACGAAGACGATAAGTAACCTTCTTGGTGCCAATACCCTTTTCTTCGAGCCAGGCAATCATCTTCTCAATAGCATCCTCTTTGTTTAACCCATCCAGGAAGCCTGAGTTCACATGCTCGCCATCGCCAGTGTATGCTTCTTTTTCAACATCTCCGCCGGCAACGACTTCTTTAATAGGCAGTTCAAATTGCTTAGCGAACTCATAGTCACGCTCGTCATGTGCCGGAACCGCCATGATGGCACCCGTTCCATAGCTGACTAAAACGTAATCCGCAATCCAGATTGGCATTTTTTCGCCGTTAGCAGGGTTAATTGCATAAGCACCAGTGAATACACCTGTTTTTTCTTTAGCAAGATCTGTGCGCTCAAGATCGCTCTTGCTTTTTACTTTATCAATGTAAGCCTGAACTGCTTCTTTTTGCTCTTCTGTTGTGATTTTATCAACAAGCGCGTGTTCTGGAGCAAGTACAGCATATGTTGCACCAAATAACGTGTCAGGACGCGTTGTGAAAACAGTGAATGTGCCATCATGACCTTCAATATTAAATGTCACTTCGGCTCCTTCAGAGCGGCCGATCCAGTTACGCTGCATATCCTTAAGGCTCTCAGGCCAATCCAATAAATCAAGATCTTCAAGCAGGCGGTCTGCATAAGCTGTAATTTTCAGCATCCATTGTCTCATTGGACGGCGTTCTACCGGATGGCCTCCGCGCTCGCTCTTTCCGTCAATAACCTCTTCATTTGCAAGTACTGTTCCTAGTGCCGGACACCAGTTAACAGCGACTTCATCAATATAAGCAAGCCCTTTTTCATATAGCTTTAAGAAAATCCACTGAGTCCATTTATAGTATTCAGGGTCTGTTGTGTTAACTTCACGATCCCAGTCATAGGAAAAGCCTAATGCCTTAATCTGGCGGCGGAAGGTGTTGATGTTCTGTTCTGTGAATTCAGCCGGGTCATTCCCTGTATCAAGTGCATACTGCTCTGCAGGCAAGCCAAATGCATCCCATCCCATTGGATGAAGGACATTATAGCCCTGCATGCGCTTCATGCGGGAAAGGATATCAGTTGCCGTATATCCTTCCGGATGGCCAACGTGAAGACCTGCGCCTGAAGGATACGGGAACATATCAAGTGCATAAAACTTTCGCTTGCCTTTATCTTCAGTTGTTTTGAATGTTTTATTTTCTTCCCAGTGGCTTTGCCACTTCTTTTCAATCTCCTGATGATTGAAACTCATTTTTGTTTCCTCCTAATTTCAGAAAGCTGATGGAGCTGACTGCTTTCTGACTTCAAAAATTTGTACTTCATACTATAATTCAATAAAAAAACCCCTCATCCCAAAAAAGGGACGAGAGGATTATGTATAAATCTCCCGCGGTACCACCCACATTAGTGAACATGTCACTCGCTTCATTACTCCTTAACGCGGAGAACGGCAAGCATTACTGGTATTTCACACTTGCTGCTCAAAGGCGAGTTCATGATGTGCCCGGCTGACTTGCACCTGCCGTCAACTCTCTTCAACGGGCTTAGCACCACTACTGCTCCTTATCTAAGCATGTTTAGTATAAGAATATCACTATTGTAATAAATTTCCCGCCAGGATGCAAGTAGGCTTATCCTGACAGGAATTTTATTCTTAGAATATGCAATGTCTACAAAATTGTGCACCATATTTCACTTTCTTTAGGCAAAATGTTTACAAAGACTTTGGCCGCTATTTCTGATGATGAGATCCAACGGCACAGATCACCAGAAAGTTATCTGCCATCAATTCAGTATCAACAATATACCCATAGTTTCAGCTTTTTTATTCATATCTCTGTACAAGAAAAAGAGAGGGTCTCGCTCTTCCCCTCTCTAAAAACTGGTATGTGCATTCCTTTATTGAATTGTGTAGCCTCCATCAATAACTGCTGCCTGGCCCGTAATTCCTTTAGCTCCATCACCAGCCAAAAAAATCGCATAATCTGCAATCTCTTCTACCTTCAAAAGCCTTTTTTGCGGCACTAAAGGATAAATGACCTCCTCCAGTGCTTTTTCGATGGGCACATTTCTAGTTTTAGCAAGATCATTCAGCTGATTTCTTACAAGAGGTGTATCTACATATCCTGGACAGATGGCATTAACCGTGATGCCATGTTCGGCAGCCTCCAAAGCAGCGACTTTTGTAAGGCCTATGACGCCATGCTTGGCACTGTTATATGCAGCTTTCCCTGCAAATCCGACAAGCCCATTAATGGATGCCATGTTCATGATACGGCCGGACTTTTGTTTTTTCATGACCGGCATGACATGTTTAATGGCCATGAATGGTGCTGTGAGCATCACTTTGATCATAAATTCAAATTTTTCAACAGGAAAATCTTCAATAAAGGAAACATGCTGCAGCCCTGCATTATTTATCAGCACATCCAAAGTACCGAATCGGCTGACAGCTTCATCGATGGCCTCCTGTATATCAGACTCTAATGTCACATCACATTTTAGCCCGAGCGCTTCAAAACCTTCATTCTGCAAGTTTTCTGCAGCTTTTTTTACAGCATCTTCCTGAATATCCGTGAGAACAATTCTAGATCCATGTTCAGCAAACCTTTTGCCAATTTCATAGCCAATTCCCTGCGCTGCACCAGTGATAAAAACTACTTTATTTTGTACCATGTATAAGCTCCTTTCAAAAACAAAGGCGGGGCTCTGCTTTACGAGCCCCTGCCGAAATTAGATTCCTAATCCAAATGAGAATAATACAATCGCTAGCGCTAAACCAATCAGCGGGACAATTACCGTAACAGCAGCCACTGCTCCATATGCTGCCTGGTGTGTTTCACCGCAAATAGCACGGACAGTGGTAACAACATAGCCATTATGCGGCAAAGAATCCAGGGCACCTGAAGAAATGGCAACCGTTCTGTGCAGGGCTTCTGCATTAACACCCATATCCATATAATGGGGGGCAAGAATTGGCAGTGCGATTGCCTGGCCGCCTGAAGCTGAACCAGTCATCCCCGCGATCACACTTACTGCTATGGCTCCGCCTATCAGCGGACTGCCAGGGATGCTCGTCATCCAATCTACTGCTGTAGCAAATGCTGGAACTGCTTTTGCTACACCGCCAAACCCTACAACAGCAGCCGTATTACCTATAGCAATTAATGCACCTAATGTTCCATCAGACACAGCATTCCAGAAATTAGTGAAATACTTTCGGTTTAATAGATATGTGGCAATGACTCCACCTAATAAAGCAAGAATAAGTGCAGATTGTGCAAGTGAATCATGGAATACGAAGGAAATAATTAATACCACCACTAACGGTATAACACCCATAATAGGGTGCGGTAAATTCTTATTTTCAGTTACAGGATCCTGCTTGCGGGATTCAAAGGTTTCTCCTTTGTTTACAGCCTTGGTAATCATGCGCTTCAGCCACCAGTAGCCGAAGATCATCATGAACACAGCCACAATTAAGCTGACTTCCCAGCCGGCATATGGAGTTGTTCCAAGGAACTCTATCGGAATCCAGTTCTGAATTTCAGGTGAACCTGCAGAAGTCATCGTAAATGTGACAGATCCAAAGGCAAGTGCTGCAGGGATAAATCTTCTCGGCAGGTTTGCCTGTTTAAATAAACTTAATGCCATTGGGTATACAGAGAAAGCAACAACGAATAAACTGACTCCGCCATAAGTTAAAATGGCACAGGAAGCAACAATGGCAAGAACAGCATATTTCATTCCCAGCTTATCCACCACCATTTTGGATACACTGTCAGCTGCACCGCTGTCCTCCATTACCTTTCCAAAAATGGCACCCAAAAGGAACATCAGGTACCATGATGTGACAAATCCCGAAAAGCCGGACATATAGTTTCCGACCAAATTGGCCTCTCCTTCCCCTGCCAGCTGCGGAAACAATGGCATACCGCTGAAAAGAGCTACAAACAGCGCAGATAACGGACCGACCACCAGCAGGTTCATCCCCCGCATGGTCAAGTAAATCAGCAGGGCAAGCCCGCCTATTAAACCAATCATACTTAGCATTTCATTTCCCCCTTTGTTTTTAAATAAAAAAAAACTTTGTCCTCCCCCTCTTTGTAAACGCTTGCAGAAAAATAATTTTCTATGAAACTTTGCTGCAAGAAGTGTGCCAATATAAATAACTTTTATGGAAAGGGAATGGTGAACATTTAACGAACTATTTATTCCAGAAATCTGGAACGAGCAGGGTGCAAGTCCTCAAATCTAATAGACTAGTTTTCTGATAATTCCGTCTAAAATAGGGTTATAATTAAAAAAGATTCCTAGAATTGATAAAGTCCAGAATTCTGGACTTTATTCCGGATTTCTGGACTGTTTCATTCTATACAATTCCATATTTCTTTAACTTTTCGTACATCGATGATTTACTGATGCCAAGAGCTTTAGCTGCTGCAATTCGGTCATTATTATATTTGACCAGGCTTTGTGAAAGAATCCGCTTCTCTGTTTCTTCTAGAATATCCTTCAGATTCTTTTTTCCAACAGGATATACAGCAGTTTCTTTCATATAATCGGGCAATGATTCTATTGTGATCGTTTCATTGCTTGTAAGGTGGATAGATGCCTCAATTACATTTTCAAGCTCTCTAATATTTCCGGGCCAGCTGTATTGATGAAACTTTTCTATGACTTCTTCTTCAATTGCACTAATTCTCTTTCCTGATTTTTTCGTTATTTTCCTGATAAAGCTGTCGATAAGAAGCGGTAAGTCTTCCATTCTGTCCCGCAAAGAAGGAACCATGAACGGCACTACATTAATCCGGTAAAATAAATCCTCCCTAAACCGCTTTTCCTCCATCATCTTTTCGAGCGGCCTATTAGTGGCAGCAATAATCCGGACATCCACTTTTACCGAAGAAGTTGAACCCACGCTTTCAATCTCGCCCTCCTGCAGGGCACGCAATAGCTTCACCTGCATATTAAGCGGCATATCCCCGATTTCATCCAAAAACAAGGTGCCTCCATCTGCGAGCTGAAATTTTCCTTTTTTGCCGCCCTTTTTCGCTCCGGTAAAAGCTCCCTCTTCATAGCCAAACAGTTCAGACTCCAGCAGGTGTTCAGGTATGGCTCCGCAGTTAATTTTGACAAAAGGCTGATGGCTCCTGTTGCTGAGCTGATGAATGCTGTGGGCAAACAGTTCTTTACCGGTCCCGCTTTCCCCGCGGATTAAAACGGAAATATCACTGCCTGCCACCATTTTCACCTTTTCCTTTAGGCTTTGAATCTGGCTTGAGCTTCCCAATATATCATCGAGGCTGTATTTTACACTAGGGTCAATTCCCTGGATATAGCTCTGGATTTTTGTGAGCATGCTCTTTACATGGCTGTTCATCTGCATCCATTCCTTGGTATCCCTAAAAAAAACCGTACCAAAGGCGCCAATTACCTCTCCATCAGAAAAAATGGGAATGCGGTTGGCTATCATATAATTGCCTCTTATAAATTGCAGGTCCGCTATTTCTTCCTTTCCAGACTCCGCCACTATATGCATACGTGAGTTTTCAATAACCCCAGAAACATGTTTCCCCAGGACCCGTTCCCTCTCCACCTCAAGAAAATCGCAGTAATTTTTATTAATGTAAATGATCGTTCCTTCTTTATCTACAACTACAAGCCATCCAAAGGCATTTTCTACAATGGTTTCAACCATTTGAACAGGCAAATCAAATAATGCACTTTTCATTTTTGATCTCCTCATTTTGGTCATTCTAAATTATAATCACTATTTTATCATATTTTTCTGACAACAAATTCGTCTTCATTAGGTATTCTAATTGCTTTTCCTGTCCATACCATTAGTAATCGTCAAAGATATGGGAGGTGTTTCAGCTGAAAGGCATATATCTGATCAATCCGCACTGGCAAGCTTATAACAAGTCCAAAGAGGATTGTATCCAGCTGCAAAAACAGGCACTGGAATCCTATATTGAAAACCATAATATTTATACAGTGAAGCTCAATCAATGGCAGCTGAATGACTATTACACCATTCCACATGCCCTATTGTATGATTTGAAGCAAAAGAAGGCAGATCTGGATATCCTGCTTCTTTATTCTGAAGAGGTTCTCGACAACTTTATTAATTCGTATCCGGCGAGATGGCTTATTTTGAAAAGCTTTTTTAATGAGATTGTATTTTGCGCGAGCCAAAAAGAGAACTCGCTTGAAGGTGCAGGTTAAATTATTTACTTCAAACCAAAAACCTGCAGCTAAAAACTGCAGGTTTCATTCATTCTTATGAAGCATGCGCCAATTCTTTAGACTCTTTTAATTTCCGGTCATAAACAAGAGTTGTCAGAATGGCAAAAACAAATAGAATCATTAATACAGCAAACAGCATGGAGATTCCATAAAGGTCAACGAGAATTCCCCCCAGTAACGGGCCGATCATCCTTCCCCCAGTAGCTGTGCTGTTTACGATTCCCTGGTAAAATCCTTCTCTCCCTTTTGGAGCAAGCTGGTTGGCAATGGTCGGAACAGCCGGCCAAATTAGCATTTCGCCTATTGTCAGAATAACCATGGCTGTTACAAATGCAGAGAACTGTTCCGCGGCCGCCGCAGCAGCAAACGAGCCAATAAATATAACCATACCTGCAATCATCTGAACCTTTAAGGTTTTAAACCATTTTACCATTGCACTGATCACTGGCTGCCCCAATACAATCAGGGCTCCATTAATTGTCCACAGCAAACTGTATTGCTTTAGAGAAATGTTCAGCTCCTGTGTATAGGCGGCAATAGTCGATTGCCATTGTACATATCCCACCCAGCACAATAAATAGCCTGCGCATAATATGAGCAGCGCATAAAGCTTAGTATGATTTTTAACCATGCCATTTTCCTGAAGGATAGATGTCTGCTGACCTGAAACTGTGTTTATTCCCCTGTATCCCAAAACAGCGATTAATAAAAATAGGATATACATGACAGTGTTGGCCAGAAAAATAAGCTGAAAAGAGTATGATGCCACTAGACCGCCAAGAGCCGCACCAATGGCAACACCTGCATTCTGGGCTACATAGATGGCATTGAAAGCTTTGCGTCCCCCTTCTTTCCAGACTGATCCCGCCATCGCAAACATAGAAGGAAAAACAATCCCGGATCCAAATCCGACAATGGTGAGGAACACCACATATGCAGGCCAGCCATGCCAAAGTGTCAAGCCGAGAAGTGCCATTACCGTAATGATAATTCCAAGAAGAATCGAACGATAGCCGCCTATTTTATCATAAAGGCTTCCCCCAATTAAATTTCCTGCGACACTGGCAGCTGCATTCACCATTAGAACCAGGCCGGCTACCGATAAGGATTTGCCTAAGTGGTCATGAATATAGATTGTATTAAGAGGCCATAAAAAAGAAGATCCGGTTACATTCACTGCCATTCCGATAATTAAAAGCCATAGGGTCCGCGGCATAGGATTCCCCCCCCTTTTTCAAATTTTTTATGTTTTGCCGGTCCATTTCTCCCGTACACTATTTCGAATTCCAAAGTAATTTTAGTTGGTTTTTCATGTCCTTGCAATAGGTTTTCAATCGATTTTAAAAGACAGAATACTTCTTCTTTTCTACCTTAAATTGCTGTAAAAATTTTAGAAACAAAAGGGCTGCAATAGTAAAGCCCCGATCCTTGTTGGATCAGGGCTTTGCCATAATTATTATGAAGATTGTTCTGGTTCAGGATGAAACTTGGATTTAACAGGCTGACCGCCTGATTTTTCATATTTCTTTTTCGACTGCTTTACCGGATCGTAATCCCGGCCAAATTCAACATCCTGGCTATTGGCGCCATTGCGCGTCTTTTGTTCAGGATTGTTTTGTTTTGAACGCTTTTTTACCATCTGTGGACCACTCCTTAATGAGGAAGAATTATCATCTGATTTTGGAGCTGCTGCAGCTGGAGCCTCATCCGGTGAAGCTGTTCCCGCTGCTGGGAGTTAGCGCTGTGGGCCATCTGGGTTATATCATTATAAGCAGCCTCCAAAGACTGAAGCGCATTGGAGTATTCTAAATCATTGTAATGCTCCTGTGTTCTCCCTGATTCAAACTGCTCCTGTGCCAAACGGATTGCATCCTCACACTGCTGCAGAAGTGTATCCATCGATTCACGTGTTGCCACTATATGTTCCCCTCCTTGAAGAATGGGTCTAGAAGCTTGCATGCTTCATGAATTAGTTTGTTCATTTTTCCGTAATCCTTACCACTCTATTTCCTGCCAATTCCCCTTGGATAAGGTTTTAGGTCATGATAAGATAAAGTGAAACTTCAAATGGCTGGGGTGCCTCCCTGATGGTTAGCTGAGGCACACAGGAAGCGGCACAAAGACGCTGCCACAGGATGTGGCGTTCTTTAGTCTTTGTCCTTTTTTCGGGGTTACGCAGTGATTCATTTTGTGTAAAACACTCATTTAATTTGCACCATATAAATTACTCTTTTATTAAGGAGGGGTAACTTTGGATAAAGCAAATCCATTTCCATATGCATCCGATAATAAACGGTACCATACATGGAATTATCATTTGCGCAGTGAATTTGGCCATAAGGTTTTTAAAGTAGCACTTGATGGCGGCTTTGATTGCCCAAACCGTGATGGAACGGTCGCACATGGAGGATGTACATTCTGCAGCGCAGCCGGTTCTGGAGACTTTGCAGGTAACCGCGCTGATGATCTGGAAACACAGTTTGATGCAATCAAAGCAAAAATGCATCATAAATGGAAAGATGGTAAATATATGGCCTATTTTCAGGCCTTTACGAATACACATGCACCTGTTGAAGTGCTTCGTGATATGTACGAGAGGGTGCTTAAACAGGATGGTGTTGTCGGGCTCTCTATTGCGACCCGCCCTGACTGCCTGCCTGATGACGTAGTTGAGTATCTGGCAGAGCTTAACAAACGGACCTATCTCTGGGTAGAGCTTGGCCTGCAGACGGTACATGAAAGAACTGCCCTTTTAATTAACCGGGCACATGATTATCAATGTTATGTGGAGGGAGTAAACAAACTCCGCAAGCATGGAATCCGCATCTGTACCCACATCATAAACGGGCTTCCTCTTGAATCACCTGAAATGATGATGGAAACTGCCCGGGAAGTTGCGAAGCTGGATGTACAGGGAATTAAAATCCATCTTCTTCATTTATTAAAGGGAACCCCGATGGTTAAGCAATTTGAAAAGGGCATGCTTGAGTTTTTGTCTCTTGATGAGTATATAAATTTAGTATGCGATCAGCTGGAAATATTACCGCCGGAAATGATTGTGCACCGCATCACTGGTGATGGCCCTATCGACTTGATGATCGGACCGATGTGGAGTGTCAATAAGTGGGAAGTGCTTAATGGCATTGATGCCGAATTAAAGCGAAGAAACAGCTGGCAAGGCAAATTTTACAATCCAAGCCAAGTGGAGGCATTATCATGAAGCTTGAAAGAATCTTACCATTTGCAAGACAGCTGCTTGAAAAAGCAGTATCGCCCGGAGATATTGTTATTGATGCTACTTTGGGCAATGGACATGATACCGTATTTCTGGCAGATCTGGTGGGACCGAATGGAAGACTTTACGGATTCGATATTCAGGAAGAGGCTGTCCTGAATACAAAAACACGCCTGGCTGATCATGAACTGACAGACAGAGTTACCCTGTTCCATACAGGACATGAACAGATTCTGGAGAATGTACCTCCTGTCCACCATGGAAAAATTACAGCAGCCATATTTAACTTAGGTTACTTGCCCGGGGGCGATAAAGATATTGTCACCCGTCCGCAGACAACCATTTCTGCTATCGAACAGCTCTTAGAACTGATGGCTCCAGAAGGGATTATTCTTTTGGTGATTTATCACGGCCATATTGAAGGTGCTGTTGAACGCGATTACCTGCTCAGATATGTGAAGCAGCTGGATCAAAGCCTCGTTCATGTGTTGCAGTATCAGTTCATTAATCAAAAAAATAACCCGCCGTTTATTATTGCAATTGAAAGACGATAAAGTAACCTTTGATGCCTCTGAGTCTTCTTCCTGCCAGTAAGACTGCGATAAATCTAATGTAAAAGCCTGCAAAAAAATTGCAGGCTTTTACTTATTTCACAAAGGCTTTTGCAAATCCAGGAGGCATCATCTTCTGCACTGCCCGGTATGCTCGTCCATTCATATAAAAGAAATAGCTCACCATTCCGCCTGCTCTGATCATGCTTTTGGCTAATCTTCTGACATTCCGCTGCTTACGGACCTTATCATCGGAGAGATAAACCCCCAGCAAGCCGCGATTAATCAGTTTATGGAAATGTTTATGAGGAAGCTTTTCTGTATGCTTATCTGCTTCTGCAACAAAGTGCTTCAATCTCGAAAACAATTTCTCTTCGCTTTCATAGTAAAAGCAGAAATTCAAGTCTCCTCCGGCCTTGTCCTCTTCCTGATCAATGAGATAATCAAGCAGAATGTGCAGGCCCTGGATGTAGGGAAAGTATCCATTTCTTATATTTACCGCATGCTCCGCTTTAAAATCATCTCTCAGCGCATAGGAAACAAGGCAGAAAATCCCCAGTGTCGACCCCGAGCAGGCTGAAAACTCATACCATTCCATCTCAGGTATATCCAACCGGAATTGGTTAAACCAGTTTTGAAGACGGGGTACCCGTTCTTCGACTACAACATGCTTATGTATTTGCAGATCACAATAGTAACGGCATAATTCAAGCAGATGGCTTTTTATGTGAAGATATTGATCGAGACTCGATAGCACTTCCCTGCAGGATGCGGCTAAATCTGCAAGGTAGTTTCCATCATCCTGCTCACTTCTCAGCCGATAATAATTTTTCTCTGCTGCGTCAATATCAAGGGCATCTTCCATTGACTCATGAAGTGCTGCAAAATCTCCGGGATCAAGCGAGGTGCTCCGGTCGCATAGATTGTCTAAATAATCACTGATTGTCTGATAAGCGACAATAAACTTTATTGCTTGTTCATATTTTTCCTTTGCCATTAATGACATAATAGCTCCGCCTTCACAGTGGAAGGTTTTATGTTTAATGCTGGCAAGAGCCTGATTTCTTAACTCCGGATCAGGAATTGCTTCCGCCCGGCTTTTCCAGTATGAAAGTTCTTTATGGACTGCAGGCAGGACCTTCCGATAGACATGTGACATCAGGCTAATTGGCATGGAAGGGACAATCATGACAGCAGATACCTCCTTTTAATCAGGTCTGGTGAATATTTTAAGCAAACCAGCAACCCCTTAAACGACATAACCAAGTGCCTTCAATTGGCTGTTAACAAAATCCTTAGCATATTCAAAGACTTCTTCACGTTCAGGTTCATTGAAGACTTCGTGGTAGCACTTTGGCCATTCTTTGAACCTTTTCTCCGATAAAGGTGCAAGGTTAAACCATTCTCTGACAGTTGTTTTATTCACAATCTTATCATCACCGCCCTGTACCACGAGAAGAGGGACATCCTGGATATTATCAAGATTCTCAAAGGCAAGCTTTATGGCATATACAAGTTCCCTGTACCACCTGACCGATACTTTTGTCACATACAGTGAATCATTTAAATCAGCATCAAGGACATCCTGATTCCTCGTCGCCATGTCCACTGTCAGACCTGAATCCATCTTAAGGCTTGGCATCACTGAATTGAGTCCCAGCGATAAAAAATTCAGTAATTTCGAAGGCTGCTGAACCAGCCCTAAACACGGGGATGACAAAATAACTCCGGCGAGATTCATTCTTTCTTCCTGGAGCAGGCGAATGGCAATCAGTCCGCCCATGCTGTGTCCTAAAAGAAAGACCGGCAATTCAAATTCATAGGCAGCCTGTACCCAATCCTTAACTTCAAGAATATATTCATCAAAGGAATCAATATGGCCTCTTCTGGATCTAGTAGTCATCCCCTGGCCGGGAAGATCTCCCATAATGACATGGAAGCCGGCCAAGCGCCACATTTCAATCAGCCAGCCATAACGGCGGTGATGCTCCATTGCCCCATGAACCATGACAATAACGCCCTTTGCGTCTCCATCAGTTTCCCACTTCCACATAGTCAATCCTCCCAGCCTTTTTACGTACTATCTTTTGTAAATATATTATAGCCTAGATGCAAAAATTGTTCATGAATCAGCTCCTAATAAAAACTCTTTTGCCAAAATAACGTTTATCATGCCTCATATGATAAAATCAAAATAATAAAGTGAAACTTCAATCAGTGGGGGTTTTCTTTATCCCCTACTGATTGTTAGTTGAACCAATCGGGCCTATACGGGCAGTTTGACCCGCACTTATCCTCTGATTCCTCTGAGTACTTGAAGTGGGGGTCTTACTGCCCGTTAGACTGCGATCAAACTGCATACAGGAGTGTTTTCCACATGATCTATCCTTATAATGATAAAGAACCTAAAATTGCAGAATCCGCATTTATTGCAGACTTTACTACCATTACCGGCGATGTTGAAATTGGGGAGGATTCAAGTGTCTGGTTTAACTCTGTCATACGAGGAGATGTAGCACCAACTATCATTGGCAGAAAGGTCAATATCCAGGACAATTCCGTCCTGCATCAGAGCCCGAATAACCCGCTGATACTGGAAGACGAAGTAACAGTAGGCCATCAGGTAATCCTGCATAGCTGCATTATCCGCAAAAAAGCTCTAATTGGGATGGGCTCGATTGTTTTAGATCAGGCAGAAATCGGAGAAGGGGCATTTATTGGTGCAGGCAGTCTTGTTCCGCAAGGTAAGAAAATACCGCCCAATACACTGGCATTCGGCAGGCCTGCAAAAGTGGTTCGTGAACTGACGCCGGAAGATATTAAAGACATGGAACGGATCAGCAGGGAATACGCTGAAAAAGGCCAATACTATAAGTCTTTGCAGAAAATGCCAAAATAACTCTCAAGTCTTAATAGAATGGAAAATAGGCCGATATTAACATAAAGCAATAACATATGGCGGGTGAAGGAATTGACGATTTATATCGGGGCAATTATTCTATTCTTATTTTTAATAGTGATATTCAGAAAAACAATGGTGAAAACGGCACCGATGTTTTTAATTGTCTTCATCCTGGTTTCTGCAGCATTTGTTTATGACAGCCTTATAGGAAGCATGCCTCCTTCACCTGTTAATAAAGTAAAATCATGGCTTTCAGAACCAGCAGAGAAAGCCAGTGCATTCCTTGGAAAAAGTTCGGGTATAATTAAAATCAAGGAAGAAGTAGTTTTAGATGTGCCCGCAATCAATCAGTTTCCTGAGCTCCCCAGAGGATGCGAAGTCACCAGCTTATCCATGCTCCTCCAGCATGCGGGGATTCAGGCTGATAAAATGACACTGGCTAAAGAGATAAAAAAGAATCCTGAGCCTTATCGCGTTGAAAACGGAAAAATCTATTTCGGACACCCGAATGAAGGCTTCATAGGCGATATGTACTCCTTTGATAATCCTGGGCTCGGTGTTTATCATAAACCCATTAAAGAACTTGCAGAAAAGTATATGCCAGGTTCAATCGAAGACCTTACAGGATCCGACTTTGAAGATTTAAAGATTTATTTGTCAGATGGCAGACCTGTATGGGTTATTATCAACACAGCCTATAAACAGCTTTCTGATGACTTTTTTCAGACCTGGTATACGCCGAACGGAAAGATCCAGATTACTTATAAAGAGCATTCAGTTCTGCTAACGGGCTATGACCAGGATTACATGTACTTCAACGATCCGCTCACAGGCGAAAAAAATAAAAAAGCTCCCATAACTGATTTTGAAAAAGCATGGGTCCAGATGGGCAAACAGGCTATTAGTTATCACCCATAAGAAAAGTTCCATCTCCTGCCTCGACACCATATGGCCGAGGCGCTGGAGCCTGGAAAATTACCCGCCTCAAGAAATTCTTATCCTAAAAAACGTCCACCAGGCTCTCACCTGATGGACGTTTTTGTTTTAGCCTTTAAGTGGCTGCAAATCTTTATCTAACAAGTATTCTTTTTCAAAGGAGTATTTTTTCTCCACATATACCTGATGCCAAACCATGAACATCAGAACTGTCCAGATTTTGCGGCTGTTGTCCGCTTTATCCTGACAATGGTCTTCAAGCAGCTGCAATACATAGTCTTTCTTAATCAGGTGATCTGTATTGCTTTCACGGATGATATTTTTAGCCCACTCATTCATCTCGTCCTTCAGCCAGTGACGGATTGGTACAGGGAACCCAAGCTTCTTGCGGTTCAGTACATGATCCGGAACGACTCCTTCGGCAGCTTTGCGGAGAATATATTTCGTAGTGCCATTTGCCGTTTTCAGGCTTGTCGGGACTTTAGAAGCCACTTCAAAGACTTCTTTATCCAAGAACGGAACACGAAGCTCGAGAGAATGAGCCATCGTCATCTTGTCTGCTTTCAAAAGAATGTCTCCGCGCATCCAGGTATGAATGTCGATATACTGCATGCGGTCAACCGGATCATAGCCGCGGCTTTCCTCATACAAAGGTTTCGTGATATCCGTATAATTCAAGTTGTCTTTGTAGACATGAAGCAAACTGCGCTTCTCTTGTTCCGTAAACATTTTTGCGTTTCCGATGTAGCGCTCTTCCATTGGGGTGACTCCGCGTTCGATAAAGCTTTTTCCCTTCACTCCCTCTGGCATCAGTCTGGCGATCATACGCAGAAGCTTTTTGCCAATGGCAGGAATCTTATTGAAGACTTCCAGGGATTGTGGTTCACGGTAAATATTATAGCCGCCAAACAGCTCATCTGCTCCCTCGCCGGATAGTACAACAGTTACATGCTTTCGCGCTTCTCTTGCCACAAAATAAAGGGGCACACAAGCCGGGTCAGCTAGCGGGTCGTCCATATGCCACATGATTCTTGGAATCTCATTCATATATTCCTGAGGAGAGATGATGTAGCTGATGTTTTCAACACCCAGCTTTTCGGCTGTTTCTTTCGCCACATCAACCTCGCTGAAGCCATTGCGTTCAAAGCCGACAGAGAATGTTTTAATAGCTGGGTGAAATTCTTTCGCAATCGACGCAATAATGGAAGAATCAATTCCGCCTGAAAGGAAAGAACCTACAGGAACATCGGCACGCATATGCATTTTTACAGAGTCGAATAAAACATCTCTAATTTCTTTTGTAAAATCAGCTTCTGATTTTTGCACTGGATGGAAAGCAGCCTTCCAATAGCGTTTAATATCCATCGGCGCACCAATTTTTTTAGTAAAATAATGGCCTGGCTCAAGCTTATGGATCCCCTCTGACATCGTGTGCGGCTCAGGCACAAACTGATAGGTCAGATAATGCTGCAGGGAGTCATAGTTCAATACATCATTCTTAAGCGCCAATAAGATGCTCTTCTTCTCTGATCCAAAGAACGTGCGGTCTCCCTTATCGTAATAAAAGAAAGGCTTAATCCCAAATGGATCCCTGGCTCCATATAGGGACTGCTCCTGTTTATCCCAAATGACAAACGCAAACATACCGCGCAATTTTTCAACAGCCTTTTCTTTCATATGGCTGTAAAGCGCAATTATGACTTCTGTATCTGAGCTGGTTTCAAAGCTTAATCCTGCTTTGAGAAGTTCTTCACGAAGTTCCACATAATTATAGATTTCACCATTGAAGATGATCCAATATCGCTCATTCTCGTAAGTCAGCGGCTGGTGTCCGCTTTCAATATCAATAATGCTCAACCGGCGGAAGCCGAATTGAATATGATCATCAAAATAGTATCCTGAATTATCCGGACCCCGATGAGTAATGATATCATTCATATTTTGGAATTGTTCTTTATCTGCGTCACGGTAATTTTGTGCTTTTTCATGTACACAACCAATAAAACCACACATTATGTACGTCACCTACTCCATTCTTTTCTCAATATTAAGATACAGCCTCAGGCGGCTCTTTGTCTTAGAAAACATACCCTATAATACTACCACTAATCGCTAATAATTAGCACGCAGAATATAAAATGTTTCTATACGGAAAATTAAGCCATTATCCGAAGTTTATACGATACCATAAAATTATAAACGACTATAGAGCATAAAGACCGAAAAGTGATTAACACCCTATTAGTATTAGACGCAAAAAAGAAAGCGGGAGTTACATCATAAATGCAACTCCCGCTTTTTATATTACGCTTCAGAACGAAGAATTTCTGCTTTGTCAGTACGCTCCCAAGGAAGGTCAACATCTGTACGTCCGAAATGTCCGTAAGCAGCTGTCTGCTTGTAAATTGGGCGGCGAAGGCCAAGCATGTTAATAATTCCTGCAGGACGAAGATCAAAATGCTTTCTTACTAGATCAACTAATACATCTTCATCCACTTTGCCAGTTCCAAATGTATCAACAGAAATCGAAACAGGCTGTGCCACACCGATCGCATAAGCAAGCTGGACTTCAACTTTTTCTGCTAAACCGGCTGCAACAAGGTTCTTCGCTACATAACGTGCAGCATACGCAGCAGAGCGGTCAACCTTTGTAGGATCCTTGCCGGAGAACGCTCCGCCGCCATGGCGTGCATATCCGCCGTAAGTATCTACGATGATTTTGCGTCCTGTCAGGCCAGCATCACCTTGAGGTCCGCCGATAACAAAGCGTCCTGTCGGGTTGATGAAGTACTTAGTATTCTCATCAATTAGTTCTTTCGGAACAACCGGGTTAATAACATGTTCCTTCAGATTTCGCTGAATTTGCTCAAGGCTGATTTCTGGGTGATGCTGAGTAGAAATAACGATTGTGTCAATGCGCACAGGCTTGTCGTTTTCATCATACTCAACAGTTACCTGAGTTTTTCCGTCGGGACGAAGGTAAGGAAGGATTTCTTCTTTACGGACTTCAGTCAGGCGGCGGGAAAGTTTATGTGCTAAAGAAATCGGAAGAGGCATAAGCTCTTTCGTTTCGTTGCAGGCAAAACCGAACATTAATCCCTGGTCTCCTGCACCGATTGCTTCGATTTCCTGATCGCTCATTTGCCCTTCGCGTGCTTCAAGTGCCTGGTCAACCCCCATTGCGATATCAGCAGACTGCTCATCAATGGAAGTTAAAACAGCACATGTTTCGGAATCGAAACCATATTTGGCACGGGTATAACCGATTTCTTTTACCGTTTCACGAACGATTTTTGGAATATCTACGTATGTAGATGTTGTGATTTCACCTGCAACTAATACAAGTCCAGTTGTTACAGAAGTCTCTGCAGCAACACGGGCATTCGCATCTTTAGCTAAAATCGCATCTAAGATTGCATCAGAAATCTGGTCACAGATTTTATCCGGATGACCTTCAGTAACTGATTCAGAAGTGAACAAACGACGTTTTGTTGACATCTGGCTTCCTCCTTATAAATAGAAAATTGAGCGAGAATAAGAAATGGGGAAGCGGAAAAAATAACTTTTCCCTGTCATTTCATGGATCTCTGTTTGATACGGAACTCATTCCCTTAGTAGTATGAAATAAACATGGAGTTTTTATTAGAAAAATAGACAGCGCCGGCAAGAATGCCAGGTAACCATTTATCAGATTCATGCCAAAAACTCACATAAATAGTACATTCCAAAAGCCGTTCATTTCATTGCAAAATAAAAAACCTTCTCATTAGTGAAAAGGTTGAAAGCAAATCGATTCGCGCCTTTCACTCTTATCGTTCAAGGAATTACGTCCTTGCGTCAGGTTAGCACCTTTGCTGATTATTGCCTTTAGCAGGTTGCTGGGTTTCATAGGGCCTGTCCCTCCACCAGCTCGGGATAAGAGAGTATCCGTTCAAGGTTGAATCATACCGTATTTTATCGAACCATGTCAACAGATTTTCATTATTTTTCACAGTAAAATTCCGACTTTAAAAATTCTGCTTCATCCTTATAGAGAACAGCTTCCATCATCACACTTTTTCTTTAGAAATTTGTGCCTGTTTTTCGCAATCCATTTGTATGTCGGATTGCCCAGAAGTGCTGTGAGTGGTATATACAACAGGGTGCTGATTAAAAAGGTTGCAGGAAAGAGGAACAGAAGTCTCCTTACTGCAGTGTAACCCTTTTTCACGCTGCCTGCGGGAGTAATAATATGAAGCTCCCTCCGCAAATCATGTCTGGAAAACGATAAAGTGCCCTGCATTTTTTCATATTCCTGCAGGGAGATCCATTCGACTTTATTCAGCCAATCGAGTTTATTAAAAATCCTCTTTGTTTCCTTGCATAAAGAACATGTTCCATCATATAGGGCAATTGTCTTCATTTTAGATCAGTCCCATGATAAAATTAACACTTTCTTCTATAATAGCATATATCAGTTATAAGGTGATTAAAGTGGATTGCATGTCCAAATGTGACAATTTTATAACACAGACAAAAAAGTTTCGTAATAGTATAGACTAATCATTTCAATGTGTTATACTAATTTCGAGATGTAATCACTTTCATAAAAAAATCGGGAAAAAGGAAGGTATTCATCAGATGAACTCTGTAAGCATATCAAATGAATTGAGCGAATTACTAAATGGCAGCAACATTCAAGTGCAATTATCCGTTCCTCAGCTTGTGGAAAAGGTTCTAAACCGCAATGAAGGGTCCCTTACTTCTACTGGAGCTGTTCGCGCTACGACAGGAAAGTATACAGGGCGTTCTCCTAAAGATAAATACATTGTTGAAGAAGCATCAAATAAAGACAAAATGGACTGGGGCAGTGTAAACCAGCCCATTTCTGAAGAAGCATTCTCTAATCTTTATAATAAAGTAATCAATTACTTAAAAGAAAAAGAAGAAGTATTCGTATTCAAAGGATTCGCAGGTGCTGATAAAAAACACCGCATGCCTATCCAGGTAATCAATGAATATGCATGGCATAACCTATTTGCCCACCAGTTATTCATTCGCCCTGCAGAAGACGAGCTATTGGATCATCAGGCAGAGTTCACTGTCATTTCTGCTCCTAATTTCAAAGCAGACCCTGCTGTTGACGGAACAAAGTCCGAAACATTCATTATCATTTCATTTGAACGCCGCACCGTTTTAATTGGCGGAACAGAATATGCCGGTGAAATGAAGAAGTCCATCTTCTCTGTTATGAACTACATGCTTCCAGAAAACGGAATTCTTCCTATGCACTGTTCCGCAAACGTTGGACGGGAAGGCGATGTTGCTTTATTCTTCGGCTTATCCGGAACTGGAAAAACAACTTTATCTGCAGATCCGAACCGCAAGCTAATCGGTGATGACGAGCATGGCTGGTCTGCGAATGGAGTCTTCAATATTGAGGGCGGATGCTACGCGAAATGCATCAACTTATCCCGTGAAAAAGAACCGCAGATTTTTGATGCGATCCGTTTTGGTGCTGTATTAGAAAATGTAGTGGTAAACAGCGAAACCCGGGTTGCAGATTACGATGACAGCACTTTAACTGAAAATACACGTGCGGCGTACCAGCTTCAGGCCATCGATAATATCGTTGACCCAAGCATTGCCGGACACCCTAATACAATCGTATTTTTAACAGCTGACGCATTTGGCGTATTGCCTCCAATCTCTAAACTATCAAAAGAGCAGGCAATGTACCATTTCTTAAGCGGCTATACATCCAAGCTTGCAGGAACTGAGCGCGGCATTACATCACCGCAGGCAACATTCTCTACATGTTTTGGATCACCGTTCCTTCCGCTTCCTGCAAATCGTTATGCTGAAATGCTTGGCGAGAAAATCGATGAGCATAACGCAAAAGTCTTCCTTGTAAACACAGGCTGGACTGGCGGAGAGTATGGAGTCGGTGAACGCATGAAACTTGCCTACACTCGTGCAATGGTCGAAGCGGCACTCGAAGGTGAACTCAACAACGTAGAAACGATCAAGGACGAAATTTTCGGGCTGGAAATTCCTCAGCATGTTACAGGAGTGCCTGATGAAGTACTTCAGCCAAACAAAACATGGGCAGATCAGGCTGCTTATGAAACGAAAGCAAAAGAACTTGCTTCAAAATTCCGTGAAAACTTCAAGAAGTTTACAAGCGTTTCATCTGAAATTGAAGAAAAGGGCGGACCAATCGCATAATAGAGAAGAATTGCCGTTTATGCGGCAATTCTTTTTTGTATTAAGAATGAACGGAGGTGGACTTACACCCTCTTACTGGGTAGCGATTCGATTTTTTCTTCTTTCCTCTGCTCCTGTGGTACTAATCCCTCTGTTTAGTGCTCTTCGCAGCCCCTTTTCCGCTCTCGGTGGCACTGCTCCCTCTGTATAGTTCCCTTAGGAGAGACTTTTCCCCGCCCAATGGCGCTATCACACCGATTAGTTCTTTTCACAGACTCTTCTCTGCTCCCAAGAGGCACTATCCCCTCTGATTAGCTCCCTTCGCATTCCTTCACCGCACCTGGAGGAACCCGCTTACAGTTACAGAAAACTTTGAACAAAAAAAACGCCGGACCATGTCCAGGCGCTCTTCTAATTGGTTGAATTTAAGGAAACAAGCTGGTAAGTAATGAGTGTCTGGCTGTTTTCCCATTCCACTTTACGGATGACTCCCATTCCGTTCAGGTCGCCATCAATTGTCCTTTTTACCTCGACCGGGATATCGAGCGGATATAATCTGTATCCTTCTTTGACAAGTGAAAAATAATTCTCATCAAGTCTTTTTTCCCTTCCCTTTGTAACAATCATTGTGTTTAGCTCTAAAGGCATACCCATTGGTATCTCTCCTTCATTCTTATTACTTTCCTCTATTTTACCCCACCTGTTTCGGCTCTGAAAGCCTTTAAGTGAAAATCATTTGCTATACATGGCTTTTCATCCATGCACCCAAATCCTCTACCGTCTTCTGGTTCACGGCGGGCGGAAAGTAGTGGGTATATTCAGAGAAATACCAGCTATCCACATCTTTATTTAGAGCCTTAAGCCTTTTTTCAAGGCGATAGGAATGTTCCACTGAAACATTATGATCCTGTTCTCCATGAATGATTAAGACAGGTGACTGCAGCTGCTCCAGCTGAAAAAGCGGGGTGCGGTATTTATATCGTTCCGGAAACTTTGTCGGAGTTCCGCCAATTACACGTTTCATCATTCTCCGGAGATCCTTGCGCTCCACGTAGGTGAGAAACATATCACTGACCCCTCCCCATGTTACAACGGAGGCGGCTTTAGGAAACTCTATTCCAGTAAGGAGGGCCATTACGCCGCCACGGGAAAAACCAAAAATATGGACTCTTTTTACCCGGGCATGCTCCTGTAGAAGATTAAACGCGGCAAATGCGTCCTGTCTGTCCTCCCCTGCGAAGTCTTCGTTTCCATCTCCACCCTGATTACCTCTGTAAAAAGGCGCGAATACAATAAAACCTTCACAGGCAAACTGGACAATCCGGGAAGGCCTTACTTTCCCGACATTTTTTATGCCTCCTCTCAGGTAAAGGAACCCATCATGCAGCTCCTCCCCCTTTGGCTCTGCCAGCAGGCCTTTTATATGTAGACCATTTGCATGATATGTGACAACAGATAATTCGATTGCCGGATTTGGCGAAGGGAATCTCTGTTTATTGATGATTTGGCCATTTTTAAAGTTCATGTTCTCATCCTCCCTTTTAAAGCTTCCTTTTATTCTGAGCATTTAGACCTTCATCTAAAAATGTTTCCATGGGCATTCACACATTTTTTTGATTTTCATACGATATCCTAGGATTTTTAATCTGACTCTTTAGCATAAGGGAGGTCTTATGGCTTATGAAAAAATGGATAAAAACAAGCATGCTGCTTATGCTTGCAGTGATGCTTATTGTTCCATTAGCAGCCTGCGGAAAGGATGAAATGCAAACTGTCCGCATTGCTGAAGTGACACGTTCTATCTTCTATGCACCACAGTATGTTGCCCTTGAGAAAGGTTTCTTTAAAGAAGAAGGGCTAAATGTAAAGCTTACAACAACAGCCGGCGGAGATAAAACAATGACCGCTCTGCTGTCGGACAGCGCTGATATCGCGCTTGTAGGTTCAGAAACCTCCATTTACGTTTCGGCTCAGGGCTCTATTGATCCTGTCATTAACTTTGCCCAACTAACCCAAACGGATGGAACATTCCTGGTTTCCCGCAATAAAATCGACCACTTTTCATGGGATATGCTGAAGGGCAAAACATTTCTCGGGCAGCGTAAAGGCGGCATGCCTCAGATGGCCGGCGAATTTGTATTGAAAAAGCATGGCATTAACCCGCATCAGGACTTGGAATTAATCCAAAATGTTGATTATGCCAATATTGCCCCGGCTTTCGCTTCGGGGACCGGTGAATTTGTCCAGCTATTTGAACCTACTGCAAGTGTATTCGAAAAAGAAGGCAAAGGATATATTGTTGCTTCCTTTGGAACCGAATCCGGACATATACCTTATACCACATTTATGACGAAGCAAAGCTATATTGATGAAAACAAGGAAACAGTTGAGAAATTTACAAGAGCGATCTATAAGGCACAGCAATGGGTTGAAGAGAATAGCGCGAAAGAAACGGCAGAAGCCATTCAAGGATATTTTGACAACACTGAACTTGAAATCATTGAAATGGTAGTAGACCGCTATAAGAGTCAGGGGTCATTTGCAACAGATCCTATTTTAGAAACCGAAGAATGGGAAAACCTGCAGAACATCATGGATGAAGCAGGAGAACTTCCTAAGCGCATAGAACACGGCACGCTTGTCAACACAGATATTGCTGAAGGGGTAATGAAGTAACTAGATAAAAGAGGAGGCGCCGACATGGATTTCCTGAAAGTTGATGCTGTGCACCACACTTATTTTACGAAAACCTCTGCTGTCACGGCCCTCTCCGATGTTTCGCTTAAAGTGGAGGAAGGAGAATTTGTTTCCTTCCTCGGCCCAAGCGGATGCGGTAAGACAACATTGCTATCCATCATTGCAGGCCTGTTTGAACCTACAGAAGGCACTGTCACACTTGAAGGTAAGCGGGTTGAGACAGCTGAAAATGAAATTGGCTATATGCTGCAGCAAGATTATCTTTTTCCATGGAAGAATATTGAAGAAAATATACTGCTGGGGCTGAAAATCGGGAATAGCCTCTCTCCTGACAAAAAAGCTTATGCACTGAAGCTCCTTCAGGAGATGGGATTAAAAGGTGTTGAGTCACAGTATCCGAAGCAGCTGTCTGGCGGAATGCGCCAGCGGGTTGCCCTTGTAAGAACACTTGCAACCGGGCCAAAGCTGCTTATGCTGGATGAACCCTTTTCCGCATTGGATTATCAAACCAAACTTAAGCTTGAGGATCTGGTCTCTGATACGCTCAAATCCTTCGGAAAAACAGCCATACTGGTTACACATGATATTGGAGAGGCAATCTGTATGAGCGACCGTGTTTTTCTGTTTTCCGCAAGGCCTGGACAGCTTCATAAAACATTTGTAATCCCAAAAGAATTACGAGATGAAACTCCTTTTAATGCAAGAAATCATGAAGCATACCCTGCGATATTTCAAACTATATGGAAGGAGCTGGAGTCTCTTGAGCCCGCAGGAGAACGTTAAACACCTTCACCAGAGATACATTCAGTCTCTGAACCGAGAAAAGAAATGGGTCCGTTTCTATCAGGCTGTCATCTTTATTGTGTTTTTTTCAGGATGGGAGGTGGCAAGCCAAAAGCAATGGATTGACCCGCTGATTTTTAGTGCACCCTCTAAAGTATGGGGATTATTTTTGACAAAAATTCAGAATGGCACCTTGATGGTGGATCTGGGCTACACTTTGTCAGAGACCGTATTTGGATTCATTTTAGGGACATTATTAGGCACGCTTCTTGCAGCCATCCTCTGGTGGTCACCAATGTTATCAAAAATAGCTGATCCCTATTTAGTTGTCTTGAATTCAATGCCAAAGGTAGCTCTTGGTCCTATCTTAATCGTTGCTTTGGGGCCGAGCTTTACATCAATTGTTGCCATGGGCGCGATTATTTCAATCATTATTACAACCATCGTGGTGTATACATCTTTCAAAGAAGTAGACCCCAATTATATTAAAGTGCTTCAGACCTTTGGCGCAAATCGATTTCAAATCTTCAGGGAAGCTATTTTGCCTGCTTCTTTTCCGACCATCATTTCTACTTTAAAGGTGAATGTGGGGTTATCCTGGGTCGGGGTGATCGTCGGCGAATTCCTTGTATCCTCAAAAGGTCTTGGATACATGATTATTTACGGCTTCCAAGTATTCAACTTCACTCTTGTTATGCTTTCATTGCTTGTAATTGCTGTTTTTGCAACAGTTATGTATCAGCTGGTTGAACTCCTCGAGAGAAAACTGATTAAAAATGGTTCATAAAAAAACGGCAAACCACATGCCGTTTTTTAATTTACCTTCTTTTCCTTCAAAATTCTTTCGAGGCTCTTTTCAATTACTTTATCCTTCATTATGAAGCTGTATTTACTGTTCCACCTGTCTTCAAGCAGGTTTCCCCCAGTCAGGATAGGACCGTTTGTTTCAAAATATTGATTTGTCTTGTTGAGGCTTTTTACCTCTGCGAAAAAAATAGCTTTGACAAAACGCTCTTTACCCAAGTTAACTTCATATTCACCTATAAAATGCAGACTATGTAAATCTGCTCCGGTTTCCTCAAATACTTCTCTTCTGGCTGCCTCTTCAAGAGACTCTCCCTGTTCTCTTTTACCTCCCGGAAATTCCCATCCCCTCTTTTTATGATTCGTCAGCAGCCATTGGTCACCATAGCGGCAAATGACCAGAACATGTCCAGGCTCGATTCCGAATGCTTTTTTATTAAAAGAAATACGCACTTTCCCGCCGTTTTCATCCAAAAAGGTTTCCATGCTTTCCCCTCACTCGATAATTAAGATTCTGATGTTTTCATTATAAGGGCTAATCAATTTTTTAAAAACTTTCTGGGGCTAAAGTATTAAATTACATATTTTTGAAACTTTTTCCCTTTTTTTCCGTAAAATTAGGTGACTAACATAAATAGAGGAGTGTATATCTTGAAAAAATCTCTTGCAATCCTTGCCAGCTTCTTCATGATTTTCATGCTGGCTGCATGTAATGAAACAGCCAAACCTGCCAATGGATCATCGGCCGGCACAGAAAAGGAAGAAACCAATACAGAAGAATCTTCTGAAATGACTCTGGAGGAAGTATTAAAGAAATCAACTGAGGCTTCTCAAGAGCTAAAAAGCTTTTCAGTAAAAATGAATATGAACCAGGAAATGAGCTCTGGTGCTGAGGGTGAAAATATGAATATCGATTCTGTCATTGATATGGATGTTACAACAGATCCCATGGCTTTTTATCAAAAAATGGCTATGTCAATGGCAGGCGCAGAAGAATCATTTGATATGGAAAGCTATTTTAACGAAGACGGCATGTTTCTATATGATGCAGCCGGAAAGCAGTGGATGAAGTTCCCTAAAGAAATGTCTGATGATTTAATTCAAATGTCCAGCCAGCAGACCAATCCTGGTGAGGAATTGAAAAAATTGCAAGAGTTTGTGGACGATTTTACCTTCGAACAGGATGAAAAAAGCTTTATATTGAAACTGAAAGCCGATGGAGAAAAATTCAATGATTTCGTCAAGGAAACTGCAGCAGAAACGCTGCCGCCTGAAATGGCTGCCAATGGTGAAATGCTTGAAAACATGAACATCAAAGGCGTCGAATACGAAATTGTCATTGATAAAGAAACTTTTTACCCAAACGTGCTGAATATGGTTATGGATATGGAGATTACCGCTGAAGGCCAAAAAATCACCATGAAGCAGAACATGAACGGCGAATACTCAAACTATAATAAAGTTGAGGCTATTTCCGTTCCGCAGGAAGTTCTTGATTCAGCTGTAGAAATGGAAATGTAATAAAGCTGAGGCGCTGCCTCAGCTTTTTCTACTATTTCAGTACAACGATAACTGTCCAGCTCCAGGCACAACCGGCTCTTGGGTCTAAGCCGATAAGCGGGAGCCGTCCGCCTTTCTATTTATGCTCATCCTCTGTAAGGATCCCCATGCTTTCAATATGCTGCCTTGCTTCCTCGTCTCCAAGATCATAAATCATCCCATATATTTTTTTCATTGTTTCATCATAGGCGTCGTTTTCACGGTCATAATGGTATTGAACATAAGGAACATGGGCTCTGAAAAAATTTTGCCATTCGGTGGAATAGTTCTGGTCAAAATATTCTCTTAAGGCAATAATTTCATCATCAGTTGCCTCAATTTTATAATTCCAAGTGGAGTCAGTGGCACTTTGAGAAATCTCACCTGAACCCAGCGTTATATAATACGTCTTTTTATTTCCTTCCAATCCTGTCAGCCCCTTTTTTGTTCATTGCTTTGACTCATATTCAACACCGGCTAGATCATAATTTTTTAATAAATATCAAGTTTCTATAGTTATCGTATCCCACATTTGTGATAAAATTATACAAAATTACGATCATTCTTCATTAGCTTACATATACTAAGTTAAATAATTGAGAAATAACTTCCCGATTCATCTGCCGTGAATATTTTCCTGCATCAGGGGTATTAAATTAAGTATACTATAGAAAACTGGAGTATTTTAAGGAGGTGGTATCATGAAACTGATTGATGAGCTATATGAGCTTTACAGGAATAAGCTTACAGGTGATGAAGAGGATATCGATATGCTCGCTTTTGCCTTCTTAGAAGAAATGGACAGAGAAGACCTGCTGAATATTATCAAAGATCTCGATAATCAGGAATTATATGATTTAATGGGACTTTATCTAATCGAGAGCCTAAAAGGAAAGTTTGCCAGTGAAAATTATGGCCAGCGCAGAAGCCCAATCATTCACCACCGCAACATACACTAAACTATACATATCCGATTTAGAAATGATCCATATACTCGAAGGCGGCGCTAAGCCGCTTTTTTATTTTTTTTAATAAAAAAGAATGCTGTTTTTGTTTATAAGTTCAGCCCGTTGATTGCAGTGAAAGGCACGCAGCAAACGCGCGGGGAGGAGTGCGAGCCTTCTTGGCTTCGACTGCGGGGTCTCACACTTCCCTCTCCTCCTGCAGGGCATTGAAAAAGCTCTCTTTAATGAACGAAGGAAATGCGTCAGCAATTTCGAAGATCAAGTGCCCACAGCGAAGATCAACTCAGCAAATTTAAACTAACTTATGAAAAGCAACCAACTTTAAGAAAAAAGCCAAATAAAAAGACCAGCTTTTCCAGCCAGTCTTTTTCTATTATCCAAGGTATGCTTTAAGCATCCAGATATGTTTTTTCAAGCTTTGCTTTACAGCTATCAGCATGTCGCCTGTTCCTTCATCTTTGGCTTCTTCGGCAAGCTCGATTGCTTCCTGAAGCTCGTCCACCATTTTTTCAAAGTCATCAACTACAGTTTGAACCATTTGTTCTTCATTCTCATTTCCTGTCGCTTCCTTCAGAGAGCTGGTCTCCAGAACTTCCTTCATTGTTGCAACCGGTTTAGCCTCAAGAGCAAGGATTCTTTCAGCCAGTTCGTCTACATGTACATTTGCTTCATTATAAAGCTCTTCGAATTTTTCATGAAGGGTAAAAAAGTTTTTCCCTTTAATATACCAATGGTAATTGTGCAGTTTTACATATAAAACTGTCCAGTTTGCTACCTGCTGGTTAACAGCTTTTACTAATTCTTTACTCATGATAATCATCCTCCCAACAATATATTACCCACTTCGTCAAAATAAAAACCTGTACAAAGTAATGGTGAAATTTTTTCGTTATTGAGTTGCTTTCATGGTAGAATATTGAGTGAAAAGGGGGATAAATATGTATACGGTATTAGTCATATCGATCATAATCGTGATTGTGGTCCTGCTGCTTAGCGTTATTACCACTTCAAAGGCTTATCAATTCAAGCATACGGTAGACCCAATTGATCCGCTTCCTGACAGCGAGGAACAAAAAGAGGCTAAAGAGGGGCAAGAAGATAACCAAAACCGTTCATAAGCATACACTATAATATAATGCCTCCGTACAGCCGGAGGTTTTCTTTTTAAATGGACGGAAATATACAGGTGGAGAGGATTATAAGATGGATATATACTCCATGATGCTTACAGTATTTTTAGTATTAAATATTATCCTGGCTGTCTTTGTTATCTTTCTGGAGCGAAGGGATGCAGGAGCCACATGGGCATGGCTCATGGTTTTGTTCTTTATTCCTCTTCTTGGTTTTTTCATGTACCTCTTTTTTGGACAGAATTTAACCCGAAGAAAGATGTTCCAATGGGAAGACCGCAAAAAAATTGGCATTGATGAACTGCTGAACAATCAAATCAGAGGCATTAAGGAAAAGGATTTCCATTTTGGAAATGATATCATTGAAAACTCCAAAGACCTTATCTATATGCACCTTATTAACAATGATGCGGTATTGACCCAGGATAATGAGGTCAGGGTTTTTACAGACGGGAAAGATAAATTTAATTCGCTTGCAGAGGATATCAAAAGAGCAACGGATCATATCCATCTGCAATATTATATCTTCAAAAGAGACAATCTTGGGAAAAGCTTAATAAATCTTTTAACAGAAAAGGCCAAAGAAGGTGTTAAAGTTAGGCTTCTCTATGATGAACTTGGCTCAAGAAGCCTGCACAAAAGGGCGTTCAAAGAGCTGATTGCGGCTGGAGGAGAAATTGAGGCCTTTTTCCCGTCGCGCCTGCATTTTATCAATTTGCGAATCAATTACCGCAACCACAGGAAAATTGCCATAATTGACGGTCAAATTGGATATGTTGGCGGTTTCAATGTCGGAGATGAATATCTCGGGCTAAACCCGAAGTTCGGGTATTGGCGTGATACCCATTTAAGAATCAGAGGAAGTGCTGTCCATTCCCTGCAGACTCGCTTTATCCTCGACTGGAACCAGGCTTCCCACCGCCATGACATTTTCTATGCTCCAGAGTATTTTCCGCTGGGCGAGTCCCAGGATAGCGTAGGAATACAGATTGTTACCAGCGGCCCGGATTCCGAATGGGAACAAATAAAAAATGGCTATATAAAAATGATTTCATCTGCACGTAAGTCAATTTATATCCAAACCCCATATTTCATTCCGGATGCAAGCCTCCTGGATGCATTAAAAATAGCTGCATTGTCAGGGGTGGAAGTGAATATTATGGTCCCGAATAAACCTGATCATATGTTTGTATATTGGGCTACTTACTCCTATATAGGAGAAATGCTAAAAGTAAATGCAAATATCTATATATACGAAAATGGTTTTATACATGCAAAAACCCTGATTGTGGATGAAGAAGTTTCATCGGTAGGAACTGCGAATATAGACGTGAGAAGCTTCAGGCTCAATTTTGAAGTAAATGCCTTTATTTATGATAAGGAAGTTTCAAAAGCACTGACTGAGAGCTTTAAAGAAGATGTCGAGCTTTCAGCAAAGCTGACTGCTGAAGATTACAGAAGCAGGGCCTTGAAAATAAAATTGAAAGAATCCATATCAAGGCTTCTATCACCTATACTATAAAACGGGCTGAAAAATCAGCCCGTTTTCTTTATGCAAAAACCTGTTTCAATTCATCCTTGGATTGCTGCAGCCAAAATCTCATTAGGCGCTTTGCCCCTTCAAGATCATGAAGCTTCGCCTGACCGCATTGCTTCTCATTTGCAGCAGGGATTTCGGTAATTTCAACGGCATCTTTCATTGTAGCTTCCAGCAAATCAATTATTTCTTCAACTGACGGCTCACCGCTTACGACTAAATAATAACCAGTCTGGCATCCCATCGGGGAAATATCAATAATATCAAAATGGTCATATTTCTCTGCATGTGTCCGGATATTAAATGCAAGCAGATGCTCAAGTGTATGAATAACATCCGGTTTCATCGCCTGTTTGTTTGGCTGGCAGAACCTGATGTCAAACTTGTTCACTAATCCATCACTGCCCACTTTATGAACACCGCAGTGCCTCACGTACGGAGCTTTAACCGCATTATGATCCAACTCAAAACTTTCCACTGAAGGCATACTAAACACTCCCCTGAAGTTTTCCTTTTACTATAACATAATATCCGAGTAAATTCATCAAATTAATATGAAAATTATGACTTTATTACGATTATATGTTATTTTAAAAGAAAAATTGATTTAACCAGGAAAGGTAATGCCATGCTTAAAAAAATTCTAATTTCAATATTTCGGTTTTATCAAATTGTGATTTCCCCGCTAAAGCCTCCTACATGCCGGTTTTATCCAACCTGTTCCCATTATGGGCTGGAGTCAGTTAAGCGATTCGGCGCATTCAAAGGCGGCTGGCTGACAATAAAACGGATCCTTAAATGTCATCCCCTTCATCCGGGCGGTGTCGACCTGGTTCCGGAGCAATGGCCCAGAAAGAATAAAAATTAACCCTCGTATCCTTCCACAACAAGGTCTAGCTTGCCTGTGCCGGGATGAATAACAAGCCCATGCACAGGCACATCTGCCGGCATAAGCGGGTGCTTTTTCACCATATGTACGCTATGGGACACACTTTCTTCTACATTTTCAAAACCTCTTAGCCAATCTTCTGCGGCGATTCCTGAGTATGTCATCGTATCCAATGCGTCGTCCGTAATGCCTCTTTCCTTCATGCTGCTGACAACCGCATCTGCTTTCATTCCGCTCATTCCGCAGTCATGATGGCCAATAACAAATACTTCTTTAGCCTGAAGCTGGTAAACAGCTATTAATATGCTTCTCATAATACTTCCAAATGGGTGGGTTACTAAAGCTCCCGCATTCTTAATGATTTTCACATCGCCGTTTCTTACATTAAGTGCTTTTGGCAAAAGCTCCACTAAACGTGTGTCCATGCAAGTCAGGATAACCATTTTTTTATTAGGGAATTTCGTTGTTTCAAATTCTTCGTATTTTTTTTCTTCAACAAATTGCTGGTTATGGTTTAAGATCTCTTCTAAAAGCTTCAATGGTTCCACTCCCTGTCTTTTGTGAATTACTGTGATTGAGCAGGAATTTGCCCAATACTTGATGAGAAAAAATTTTTACTAAATCCAGACCATTCACAGGCCTTAATAATTATGATACATAATAGAGCGGCTTCAAACAAATTTTAATCCTTGCTTTTTATCATGATATTTTGTAAGATGACTAAGAGAAATCGTAATGATTACGTATTATCATTATTTTTTGACATTTATTTTTGGATTTAACAAACATTATCTATAATAGGGTCCGCGTTTTAAATCGTAATAAATACGTTTTATTGAAGGAGGAAAAAATGAAAAAAGCATTTTTAATATATATTCTCGGGGTAATCCTTGTTCTTTCTGGCTGTACTGATGAAAATAAAGAGAAACACAGCAATAAAACAATGGTTTATACAACGGTTTATCCTCTCCAATATTTTACTGAGCAAATTGGAGGAGATGCGATAGAAGTTGAAACCATCTACCCGCCCGGTTCGGATGAACATACGTTTGAACCTTCTCAAAAAGATATGATGAAGCTGGCCGATTCAGATCTATTTATTTATATAGGTCTGGGTCTTGAGGGGTTTGTGGAAAAGGCAAAAGAAACATTGAAGAATGAAAATGTTAAACTGGCTGCAGCTGGAGAAAATATAGAGTTTATCCACTCGGATGCAAAACATGATCCTGATCATGAAGAAGATGCAGATCACCATGAAGATGATGCTGCAGACGGGCATAATCATGACCACGGGGATATTGACCCGCACGTTTGGCTCGATCCGTTATACTCCAAAGAATTGGCTGAATCTATAAAAGATGCTCTAGTGGAACAGATGCCGGATCAGAAAGAGCAGTTTGAACAAAATTACATGGAGCTTGCCCTGGAGCTGGATAATCTACACAATGATTTTGAACAGACCATACAAGGTGCAAAGCATAAGGAATTCATTGTTTCACATGCAGCTTATGGATATTGGGAAGACCGTTATGGTTTGGATCAAATCAGTGTATCCGGTTTAAATTCCTCCAGCGAGCCCACCCAAAAGGAACTGCAGAAAATTATTGCGGAAGCAAAAGAACACGACTTGAAATATGTATTTTTTGAACAGAATGTCAGCTCTAAACTAACCGAAATTCTCCAAAAAGAAATTGGAGCACATCCTTTAAAGCTGCATAATTTATCCGTATTAACAGAAGAAGATCTTAATGAAAACCAAACGTATTTCACTCTTATGCAAGACAATCTGTCTGCACTTGATAAAGCTTTAAATGAATAAGCACATTTACCTCCCAGCCTGGGAGGTTTTTTATTCTAAAGAGCATATGACATTCCTCCAAATGCCATGACTGATTTGCCTGTCATTGCAGAAAATATAGAAGACCTGATGCCGTCCGAATAAAACGTTTTCGGCTTTGGTCATACCTTTTCTGCTTAGGAGGAATAACAATGGCAAAAGATGTTTTATGTGAAGTAAACAACTGCACATTCTGGAAAGATGGAAACCTATGCAGTGCAGACCAGATATACGTAGTCAGCCATACTGGCGAAACAGCGGACAGCACCAAAGAAACTGACTGCAAAACCTTTGAGCCTCATTAATTGGTGACAGGCACCACCCGAATTTTGTCGAATTTCAGCGGTGCCATTCCAAATATGCGTATTACCCAAAAGCGGTGCATTGGTTGCACCGCTTTTGTTTTTTAAAGGAGTTTATTATTTTTTTTATCGGGAATGTATAGAATAACAACAACTTATAGGAGTGATACATATGTTATCAACCGTTATTTTGCTTGGGGCTGCTTTTGCTGCTGCAGCTGGATTAAGCTCCTTTGCCCTTAAAGAAGATACATTTTTAAAAGATGAAACTACTCTTTAATTTATAATAATAGGTGCTGCGAATGCGCCTTATTTTTTTGCAATTAAACATTAACCCGCAGTTCTGCCAAAGAGAGCTGCGGATTTTTTCTACAGGATAAAGTTTTCCTTTAAGATTGTAACTTCTCCCAGTCTTTTCTCATTAATCTCAAAACCAATTCCCGGTTTATCGGGAACGTTTATCATCCCGTTTTTTACGGTGACTTCAGGGAGAGTAATGTCTTCTTCCCAATACCTGCTTGATTCCGAAATATCACCGGGAATGGCAAAGCCCTCCAAAGAAGCCAGAGCAATATTATGTGCTCGTGAGATCCCGAACTCGAGCATGCCCCCACACCAGACATGTATCCCTTTATCCAGGCAATAATCATGAATCTTTTTAGCTGTTCCCAAACCTCCAACCCGGCCAATCTTAATATTGATTACTTTACAGCTCCCCAAATCTGCAGCTCTTCTGGCATCATGAAAGGTGACAATACTTTCGTCCAGGCAAATTGGTGTGTCCAGTTCCTTTTGAAGCTTTGCATGATCCACTATATCATCGTATTCAAGCGGCTGTTCAATCATCATAAGTCCGAAGTCATCTAGCCTTTTTAAACGGTCTATATCATCCAATGAATAAGCCGAGTTAGCATCAGCCATGATTGGCAGGTCGGGATAAAAGTGGCGGATTTCTGAAATCAATTCATAATCATTTTCGGGGCCTATTTTTATTTTGACCCTTTGATAGCCTCTTTCCAGGAAGTTTTCAATTTGTTTTCTTACTTCTTCGTTTGTTTTGGCGCCAACAACCACGCCGGACAGGATCTGCTCCCTCTTGCCGCCTATAAATTTCGAAAGAGAAATATCTTCTTTTTTGGCGGCCAAATCCCATAAAGCTGTCTCCAAGGCTGCTTTCGCCATTTGATTTCTTCTCAGGGCATCAAAAACACGTCCTGCTTCTGAAGGATGCTTTATATCGGCATTATGCAATATGGGAATCAGAAAGTCCTTTAGCACATGATAGCTCGTCTCAACTGTTTCCTCTGTATACCAGGGTGAAGAAAAAGCGACTCCTTCCCCGTACCCCTTCCTTCCTTCTGTATCCATTACTTCAACAATAATTCCCTCTCTGTCCTTAACAGTTCCTAAATGAGTGGTAAAGGGTGTTTTTAGAGGCATAGCTATTTTATACAAAGTAACTGTTTTTAAATCCATGTTAATTCCTGCTTTCTTCAAGCAGTTCCCGAAGCTTCCTTCTTAATATCTTCTTTGAGGCATTCCTCGGAACTTCATTTATCATGATAATCTTTTTAGGCACTTTATATTTTGCCAGCTTCTCTAAACAATACTCAATCACTTCTTTTACATCCAGGCTTTCTTCTCCTGCAACAAATGCGACCGGCACTTCACCCCAAACCTTGTCTTTCATGCCAATCACCCCTGCATCTGAGATTTGGGAGTGTGAAGAAAGAACACCTTCAATTTCAGCAGGATAAATATTTTCCCCGCCTGAAATAATTAGGTCTGACCGCCGATCAAGTACATATAAAAAGCCTTCGTTATCAACATAGCCAATATCTCCGGTTGAGAGCCAGCCATCCTTTAACTTTTTCACAGTTTCTTCTTCACGGTTTAAGTACCCTTTCGTCACATTCGGACCTTTTACAAGTATTTCACCCGCTTCTCCAGAATCCGCAGGGTCCCCATTTGGATTAATAATTTTCAACTGGGAAGGGAATAAAGGCTTACCTGCCGAACCCAATTTGCTGAAACTGTATTCCGGAGCCAGAGTAACAATCTGTGAAGAAGTTTCCGTCATTCCATAAGTCTGGTAAACAGGAATCCCCTTCTCCCTGCAACCCTCAAGAAGAGATTTAGCTGCCGGCCCTCCCCCTAATAACATACATCTAAAAAATTCAGGCAGCCGGTCTTCTTTTAGTTCATCTGCCATTCTGGTGAGCATTGTACTCACAACAGACATTATGGTCACTTTTTCACAGGAAATGGCCTTGATGGCTTTCTTCTCATGAAAAGATTCAAAAAGAACCATTTTCATCCCGTAGATGATGCTTCGCATTAAAATGGAATAGCCGCTAATATGAAAAATCGGAACAGCACACAGCCAGCAGTCGTTTTCATTCAGCCCTAAATTTAATGCAGAACCGACTGCACTCCACCAGTGATTCCCGTATGTTTGCATTACACCTTTCGGGTTCCCCGTTGTACCGGATGTATACATGACAGTACACACCTCATTTAGATTTAATTCCTCTATTAATGAAGGATCTTCAGGAACTTTCCTAAAGAGTTCTTCTTTATGTATCGCCGTAATTCCGCCTAAGGAGCTTACAACCCTTCGGCTGACCACATCAAATGAACTCTCAGTTAATAGGAAAGCGGACTTCGAATCATCCATCTGCCAGATTAATTCCTCGGCAGTCAGCCTGTTATTTAATATAACGGCCTTAACATTGATTAGCTGCAGAGCCAAAAGGATAAAAACAGTGTCTTCATGATTTCTCAGGAGCACACCTGCAAACTTGCCACCGGTTAATCCAGAGGCCTGTAATTGCCCTGCTATCGTGCAGGCACGATCATATACTTCGGAAAATGTATAGGTTTTTCCCAAAAAAGAAAGGGCTGGCCGTTCGGGTGTTAAGAAGGCCCGCTTTTGAAGAAAATTCGGCACTATTTGGGCTTCCATCGTAAAACCTCATTTCATGCGATTTTTTTCATATAAAAACAGCCTGATGGGCTAGCCATCAAGCTGAAGGATAAAACACCCCCGAAATCAAGGGAAACGCGGGAATTGCCCAAAGTCCGGCTTGCGCTTTTCTTTAAATGCGTCACGGCCTTCTTTCGCTTCATCCGTTGTATAGTATAAAAGAGTTGCATCACCGGCAAATTGCTGGATGCCAGCAAGTCCATCCGTGTCAGCATTAAATGCAGCCTTCAAGAAGCGAAGAGCTGTCGGGCTTTTCTCCAGGATTTCTTCACACCACTTAATTGTTTCTTCTTCCACTTTCTCAAGCGGCACAACCGTATTAACCAGCCCCATATCCAATGCTTCCTGAGCACCGTACTGGCGGCACAGGTACCAAATTTCGCGAGCTTTCTTATGACCGACGATTCTTGCAAGATATCCTGAACCGTAACCAGCATCGAAGCTTCCGACTTTAGGTCCTGTTTGACCAAATACAGCGTTATCAGCTGCAATTGTTAAGTCACATACGATATGAAGGACATGTCCTCCTCCAATTGCATATCCTTTTACCATCGCAATAACCGGCTTAGGAATAACACGGATTAAACGCTGAAGATCCAAAACATTTAAACGAGGGATCTGGTCATCCCCGACATATCCGCCATGTCCTCTAACTGACTGGTCTCCTCCTGAACAAAACGCTTTGTCTCCTGCACCCGTAAGAACAATAACACCTACATTTTCATCGTCACGCGCGTAAGCAAATGCATCAATTAATTCCATTACCGTTCTTGGAGTAAAGGCATTGTGGACTTGCGGTCTATTAATGGTAATTTTCGCAATTCCATTGTATGTTTCATACATGATTTCTTCGTACTTTTTTCCTGCAACCCATTCTACAGCTGACATACATGAATCCTCCTCGATATGTATTGTATTAGAAAGCGCAATAATTGCCGCACAGTTTTTGTGCCAGCAAAGGACATCATTCCTCAATTTTTACTGCATTTGTATGAATCTCCCCTGATTGCGACAAAAACTCACTTACTATTGTACCAAATAATTCAGGTTTCTCCACATGAATTGCATGTCCTGCATTTTTAACGGACTTCCACTGAACATTTGGCATAGCTTCCGACATCTCTTTTGCAATTCTGCAGAATTTCAGGTCCAGATCCCCGGTCAAAAGAAGGACTGGCATTGTCAGATTACCAAGTTCTTCCCACCAGGATGGCTGTGAACCTGTGCCCATCCCATTCAGGCTGTTCGCCAGACCTTCAATAGAATTGGCCATACGCTGGTTTCTTATTCTTGTGCGGATTTGATTAGGAAGATATTTCTGGCTTTCAAATAAAGGGATGTCCTCCCAATATCTGATAAATTTCCCGATGCCTTCCTTCCTGATTCTGTCAGCCAGTCTGGCATCCTGAATTCTTCTTTCATGCCTCTCCTCTTTTGTCTTAAGCCCTGGAGAAGCACTTTCCAAAACCAGTGTGCGGACTTTTTCAGGATATTGAACTGCAAACGTCAGCGCAAGCCGCCCTCCCATGGAGTATCCAAGAACATCAATTTTCCCGATTCCCATCTCTTCCAATAGACTGTTGAGTACAGCGGCAGATTCCTCTATTTGATAATGGCCAATATCAGAGGGTGTTCCAGATTTCCCGTGACCTATGATATCAATTGCAATGGCATTTGAATGGGTTTCCCAGAAGGGAGCGAACTCTTTCCAGCCCTCACTATTTCCCGTGAAGCCATGAAGAAGCAGGAGCGGAAATCCCTTCCCCCACGTATCGACATGATAGTGAACTCCATTCATGACATATTTCATCGGCATTCACCCTTCCAGCAATCGACTTATTTCCCGGGAAACAGAATTCCACAATTCTCGATGCTCAGTTAAATTCCTGTCCCGATTTGTCGTAATTTCCATTACCTTCAAGCCAGGTCTATCCAGGTTCCGTTTAAAGGCGGAAAGAAAATGTTCCCAGTCTGTTATTAAATCATATTCGCCGCCAAACATCTTAATGGCATGGCTGAAATCCAGATCCAGCGGTGTTCCGAACAGTTTCTCAAAGTTATTGGGGAAATTGGCCTGAGGCAGGAATGAAAAGATTCCGCCTCCATTATTATTAATCAGCAATATATTGATATCAATTCCATACTGTTTAGAGGCGATTAAACCATTTAAATCATGGAAAAAAGTTAAATCCCCCAGCACAAGATAGAGCGGCTTTGACGACATTCCGGCACCCAAAGCAGTTGATACAGTCCCATCAATGCCATTTGCCCCCCTGTTGGCCATGACTCTGATGCCTTTTTGATTAACATGGAAGAAAGTATCCAGATCACGTATAGGCATACTATTCCCTACAAACAAGGTTGAGCCTTCCGGAAGCATTTCAGCCAGCTGATAAAATAATTTCCCTTCGCTTAATTGTTCTACTTGTTTAATATCTGCCAGCTTTAATCTTGTAAGATCATTGATCTTTTTCCACAGTGCAAAGAATTCATCATTATTCGGGGTAATGAGATATGGAAAGACAGATTCGCAGAACTGGAGCTCATCACAATGAATCATTTCAGTCGAGATCAGCGCAGGATCCCGCCAGCCTCCGCCTCCATCAACAATAATTTGCCTAGCCGAGCTGTTCTCTTTCATAAAAATGGACAATGGCTTTGATACAGGCATAGCACCAAAGCGTATAATAACATCCGGCTTAAGAGCCTTTTTCGCATCGTCAATTTTTAAAAAGGTATCATATGTATCTATAATGAAGCTGCCATCGTGGTGTCCGCTTCTAAGCTGTGATAATGGGTCGGCAATGACCGGAAAGTTCAGCTTTTCCGCCAGTCTAATAACAGCATCGGGGAAGCCGGATTTTTCCAGTTGACCGCAGATTATAATCCCTCTTTTAGCGGAGTTTAAAACCTCTGCCAATTCTTTGTACTCTTCAATAGGCAAACTAAGTTTCCCACCCTGAATATTTACATAGCCTTCGGTTCGTTCACTAAGCTCAAATAAATCAGCACGATCCAAGTGCGGAACAAGCGGTTCACGGAAAGGAAAATTAAGGTGAACCGGCCCTGCAGGAGAACTCATTGCGGCGGAGGCAGCTCTCGCACATACCGCTCGGGCATATCGAAGCATTTCTTCTGATTTCTCAGGAGGAGCCATCTCAACAAACCACTTTACATTATTACCATATAAATGAATTTGATCGATTGCCTGTGGAGCGCCTACATCCCTCAGTTCATGAGGCCGGTCCGCGGTAAGCACAATGAGCGGCACTCTGGAATACCGGGCTTCCACAATGGCAGGGTAGTAATTAGCTGCAGCCGTTCCGGACGTACACAGTAAAGCTGCAGGTTTTTTGGATGCTTTAGCAAGCCCTAACGCAAAAAAGGCAGCCGAACGCTCGTCTACATGAATATGTACACGAAGCTCCGGATGCTCTGCCATTACCATTGCCATTGGGGTAGAACGGGAGCCGGGACTGACCACGACATCCTCTACCCCGCTTTTTACTAATTCAGCCACAAATGCGGCTATATATGAAGTTAAAGCTTCCTGATGATTCATTTTTCATAACCCCCAAGAGCCGTAAGCATAGGCCGGAATTTAATCTTTGTTTCCTGGTACTCGCTTTTGGCATTTGAATCCTGTACCACTCCGCAGCCTGCAAATAAGGAGGCCTCATTCCCCTGAATAAGACCAGACCTTATTGCAACAGCAAACTCGCCATTTCCTCTAAAATCCATCCATCCTAATGGGGCAGCATAAAAGCCGCGATCGAGATCTTCTACTTCTCTGATTTTTTCTACTGCTTCTCTTTTAGGCAGGCCCCCAAGGGCAGGCGTCGGGTGAAGACGGTCGACTAAAGCAAGCAGTGAAGCATCTTCCTTAGTTCTTCCTATTACAGGAGTATATAGATGCTGAATATCCCGCATCTTCATCAGCTGCGGTTCATTTGGCAGTTCAACTTCTGTGCAGGATTCTTCCATTGCTTCCTTTATCATATCAACCACATATTGATGTTCAGTCAAATTCTTCTGATCATGCAATAATGCTTCTCCAAGGATATGATCATCTTCTTCCGTTTTGCCTCTGGGGATGGAACCTGCAAGACAAGTTGTAAATACGTTTTCTCCGTATTTTTTTATAAGGCGTTCAGGTGAGGCTCCTATAAAGCAGTCACCGTTCGATTCAAACGCAAATATAAAGCTTTCACTCTGCATTTTCATCAGATTCTGGAGAACCCTTTCTATCTCAATCGGCTTTTCATAATTGAGCCTGGATTCCCTCGCAAGCACAACCTTTTTTAATGAAGTTCCTGACTTTAGTTCTTCAACAACCTCATTTACTGTTTCCATCCATTTTTCAGGATTGATATCTGCTTCTTCCTGTAGATTGTTTGCACACTCAGGGTGATAATCATTGATAGAACCTATTAGCATGCTTCTTTCAGCCACTATCTTTTCGAAAAGAGACTCGCTATCATGCCGGGTACAGATTACATTAGTTGTCAGAAAGGCCTGTCCATTCATTTCACTGTACATATAAGTCGGCACATGAAAAAGGGAATCGGAATACTTCGACCAAAGCTTTGTTTTCTCCTTAATCGGGTCAAAAGAAAAACCGCCAAACATCACAGGCCCTGTAGCATGGTTATTATAAGGGTTAAAAATTATACTATTGTTAATAAAACGCTTCCATTCTTTTTCAACTCGATCAAATCTGCCGGTACTCTCGTCTGACTGGATTTGCCTGCAAATACCCAGCCCTAATAAATATGCTTCACCGGAAGGATCCTTCCAGAAAAAGCGTTCACCAAAAAAACGGCTCTTTCCTGCCGCATAAAAAGAAAGGGGGTCTATATGGTTTATTTTTTGCACTTCGCTCACTAAAACAGGCTTTGACAGAGCTTTAGCCCTCTCAATCGCCTCCTGGATCCCTTCTTTTAGTTCCGTATCTTGTATCGTAACCAAAAAAATCCCTCCAATAACAGCTGAAAATTGCCGTTATCCTACTTTAAACTTATTCTAAGATACACCTGTGATTCAAGGAATGTCAATGATGTCAATCAGGCTGTTCCTTTTTGTATCCTTTATATTATAGCTTACTTTCTGCATCTATAATATCAATTAATCTCAGGTTCACTGTAAATACCTGTAACGTTCATTCATACATGGAAAATACCGGTACATTTTACGGCAATAATACGTTGACACTCCTGCTTTAATTACCTAAACTTAAGGTGTTTGGTATAGTTTGGCGTACAGGGCTTACTTTGACAATACCCTGATAATCGGTTAAAATAAACAAGTTTGAATGATGCATTGAATAATACCATTACAGAATAGATAAATAAGGGGAGAGTTATTATGCAACCACAAGCACAGACCAATTTTCCGCCTGCTCCCAGCTCCAAGAACTGGAGAGTCTGGTGGCAGCTGACCCGGCCGCATACTCTGACCGCTGCTTTTGTTCCGGTTCTGCTTGGAACAGCTCTTGCAATGGAACTTACCGAAATAAATTTTGGCCTGTTTTTTGCCATGCTGGCAGCTAGTCTGCTGATTCAGGCTGCTACCAATATGTTTAACGAATATTACGATTTCAAAAGAGGTCTTGATACGGAAGAATCTGTTGGAATCGGCGGAGCGATTGTCCGTGAAGGAATCAAACCAAAAACGGTCTTGAATTTGGCCTTTGGGCTTTACGGGGTTTCAATATTGCTTGGCTTTTATATTTGCATGAACACAAGCTGGTGGATTGCAGCAATTGGACTTGCCTCTATGGCAGTAGGTTATTTATATACAGGCGGTCCATTGCCGATCGCATACACACCATTTGGTGAATTATTTGCAGGATTTTTCATGGGCATGCTCATCATCCTTATTTCTTTTTATATCCAGGCAGGAACTGTAACTGCAACAAGCGTGTTAGTTTCCTTCCCTATATTGATTCTTGTTGGCGCCATTCTGCTGGCCAATAATATCAGAGACCTGGATGGGGACAAGGAATTCGGCCGTAAAACATTGGCCATTCTTTTAGGGAAAAAAGGAGCGATCAACCTGCTTGCAGGCATGTTTATCGTGTCCTATGCATGGGTCTTCATATTAATCGGTATGAATCTCATAACACCATGGCTTGCAATTGTTGTCCTTAGTGCACCCAAAGCCATTAAAGCAACGAAAGGCTTTATCGGCAACTCATTGCCGATGCAAATGATGCCCGCGATGAAAGCAACAGCGCAGACAAATACAATTTTTGGCTTCCTTTTATCAGTAGGCCTGTTTCTCGGATATCTTTTATAATTATTAAACCTCTGCTCTTATAGCAGGGGTTTTTTGTTGGAAAAAACATCAAAATCGTCACCCTGGTTTCATTCCAATTTTTACGGGTATTTTTTATTTAAGGAAGAGCAGAGCCGTAAAATTATTTCTTCCGTTATGATTTTGCAAACTACGTCCATACTAAACCCATATGGACTAAGATTTGATATCCAGCGGAGTAAAACTGTCAGAGCTCGGCTTAATTATAGGCTTGACTATCAGATCAGCTTTTACCAATATCATCAAAACCAAGGATGTGACATAATATGTTGACCAATGAACAGATCAGCAGGTTAAAAAAGGAATTGAATGATGAAAAGGAATCACTGGAGTCCCAGCTGCAAGGCAATAAAGAAGGCAGTCTGGAGGGTGCAAGTGCCAGAGATTCAGTAGGAGAGCTATCTATTTATGATAACCATCCGGCAGATATGGGTTCTGAACTTTACGAACGCGAAAAGGATTTTGCTTTAGAAGAGCATCATGACTCTGAGCTTAATAAAGTGAAAGCAGCACTTCAGGCAATTGAAGATGGTTCATACGGGAAATGCAAAGAGTGCGGCTCTGATATTCCTTACGAGCGGCTGGAAGTGATTCCAGCAACCCTTTACTGTAAAGATCATAGTCCGGAGCAAACCGTGCCGGGAGACCGCCCTGCTGAGGAAGATGTGCTTGAGCCCGCACATGGGAATACCTTTCAGCATCATCAATTCAGGGAAGTAGTTGATAATGAAGACAGCTTTCAGGAAGTTGCCCGTTTTGGCACTTCTGAGACACCCTCTGATTTAAGGGGCGACTATGAAGATTATAACTCCCTTTATAATGAAGGCCATGATGACGAAGGGTTTACAGAAGATTATGAGACATTTGTCGGGAATGATCTTAAAGGCAAGGAGAGAAAAATCTATCCTTCCAAGAAACAGGAAGAGTACGAAGCCGTGCTGGATGAAAATGATATCGAAGCGCCTTTCGGTGATGTGCCGTATCATGAAACTGACGGCTATGTGGATGAAGATAAGGAATAAAAGTAAAAGCGATGCAGATGCATCGCTTTTTTATGTCAAATGGCAAAATAAGATACCCGTATTTATTATAATTTGGATTCGATATCCTGGATAATCTCATCTATTGTATCGGAAACGTCGTTTGTGCGGCGGGCAATGGAGATGCTGAATTCCAGCAGTTCTTTATAATTTTTAACCGGAATAGAATCACTAGTTTTCTCGAATTCATTTAATTGCAGTCCAATATTCTGAAGATGCAGCAAAACTTCTTCCATTGATCCTCTCTCGATCTGGTACATTTAACAGCTACCCCCTTTTTATCTAATGATTTCATTATCAGGGTTTTTAAACCTTTTTTGAAGTGGAAATTATTGTTAATACTTTAGGTTTACAGAGTAAAACTGCTCCACATAGGCAATATTATTTTAAGAATAAATTGCTGGGAGGCCGCATACATGAAAGCAGCATGCTTTTCCGAATATGACAAACTCGAGCAAGTGGTATTATGTGAACCGAAGTACATGACGATCGTGGATACCATTAATGAAACGCAGAAGCATTATGAAAAAGAGGGAATTAATATCAATGTGGCGATGGAGCAGCACAGGCATTTCGTCAGCGCATTAAAAAATGAAGGAATTGATGTCGTGCTTCTGTCCCCGTTTGAAAAATACCCTGAGCAGGTCTTTACCCGTGATATCGGGTTCACACTCGGAGAAACAGTGTATGTTGCCGAAATGGGTACTGATATTCGCCAGGGAGAAGAAAATATTTTGAAACAATGGCTGGAAAAGAATCAGGTTCCTTTTTACAATCTTAAGGGGGATCGTATAGAAGGAGGCGATGTTCTTATTGATGGCAATACTATTTACGCCGGAGTAAGCAGCCGGACCCACGAAGAAGCGATTGAGCATCTTCGCAGCCTTATACCTGATTATGAAGTCATATCCATCCCCTTTACTGATACATATCTCCATCTTGACTGTGTATTTAATATCATTTCACCTGAAGAAGCTCTTATTTTTCCAGGAGAAATTCACGGGGAAAAAGTAAAAATGCTGGAATCACGCTATGATCTAATAAAAGTGTCGGAAGAGGAGCAATTCACACTCGGAACAAATGTCCTCTCCATTGGCAATAAAAAAGTATTTAGTCTTCCCGTCAATAAAAATGTTAATAAAGAGCTGAAGGCTAGAGGCTACGAGGTTATCGAGGTAGATATCACGGAAATCATCAAATCAGGCGGAGCCTTCCGCTGCTGTACGATGCCGGTTAGAAGGAGTAAAGGATAGGTTACCAGCTTCGAATTCCTTGGAATCCGCTTTTTTATTATGTGCTAGTAATGTCTAATGGAAAACTGCCGTTTTGGAGTTAATTCTTGTGATTAACTCCCTTTTTTCTGAAGCACATTCAGTTTGGGAGTTATTCCACCCGGTAAACTCCCTTTTTTCCTGGGACAGCTTCTTATTGGGCACTATTCCTCCCGATTCACCCACATTTCCTTCTGGTCATCTCAATCCATCCATTTAATCCCCACCCTCTCTTGTACGCTTTCTTTTTGGTCTTTATCAGCACTGAAAAACTCCCATACTCTCTTGAATACTTAATTGTGAGCTTTATTCTACTCAAACAAAAAAACAGCCTCTTCTCACATGAAGGGCTGTTCTTCTTGCTACTTATTCATCATCTCAACACCAGCGGCTTTAATTTTCCAGATTTCCCGGGCATATTCACTGATGGTGCGGTCGCTAGAAAAATAGCCTGACCCGGCAATGTTCATTAAGCTCATTTTCAGCCAATGATCCCGATTTTCATAAGCCTTACCTGCTTCTTTCTGGATATTGACATACGAAGCAAAATCCCGCAATACAAAGTATTGGTCATTTTCCATCAGCAGTGAATCAAAAATGGGCTCAAACTCATCATCGGCATCCGGGAAGAATCCATTTACGAGCTGATCGGTCACCTGACGGATTCGCTTATCATGGTGATAGTACTCCCTCGAGTTATATCCGCCATTTTGATAATAGCTGAGGACCTCATCTGCTGTTAATCCAAAGATAAAGATGTTGTCATCTCCAGCTTTTTCTTTTATCTCAATATTGGCTCCATCCAGTGTGCCTACTGTCAGGGCGCCATTCATCATGAATTTCATATTGCCAGTACCGGAAGCTTCCTTGCTTGCTGTAGAAATCTGCTCGCTGATATCTGCAGCAGGAAAAATTTCCTCAGCAAGCGAAACCCGGTAATTCTCAAGAAAGATCAGCTTTAAAACATCATTTGTCTGCGGATCATTGTTTACTTTAGATGCAACGGTATTAATTAATTTGATGATTTTCTTTGCATAGTAATAGCCAGGGGATGCTTTTGCTCCAAAAATAAATGTCCGCGGGTGCATGTGGAAGTCTGAATCTTCCTTTAGCCTATTATATAAATGAATAACATGAAGAATATTTAACAGCTGGCGCTTGTATGCATGCAGACGCTTAACCTGAATATCAAAAATGGAAGATGTATCAACCACAATACCCTGCTGTTCCAGAATGCGCTTCGCTAATCTTTCTTTGTTCAATTGCTTAACCTGATGCAGCTGCTCAAGGAAGACCCTATCATTCTTAAAATCTGCCAGTTCGCGAAGTTTCTCCGGTTCCAGAATCCAGCCAGCCCCAATGCTCTCATTAATAAGATCAGATAAAAGCGGATTGGCTTTCAGCAGCCATCTTCTATGTGTAATCCCATTGGTTTTATTATTAAATTTTTCCGGGAATATTTCATAAAACTGATTCATTTCCCTCTTTTTTAAGATTTCTGTATGGAGTGCGGCCACACCATTAACACTGGAACTGCCGACAAGAGCAAGGTGAGCCATCTTAACCTGGTCATGTGCGATGATTGCCATATCCTCAATCCGCTTCCATTCACCCGGATATCTGTCCCAAAGCTCGCGGCAAAAACGTTCATTGATTTCATTCACAATCATATAAATTCGCGGCAGCAGCGGCTGGAAAATGCGGATAGGCCATTTCTCCAACGCCTCTGAAAGAGTTGTATGATTCGTATAGGCTATCGTCCGGACCGTAATATTCCAGGCTTCCTCCCAGCCCATTCCTTCTTCATCCAGCAGGATTCTCATAAGTTCAGGAATAGCAAGAACCGGATGAGTATCATTAATATGAATGCTCACGTGTTCATGGAAATCTCTTAAACTAGTATGCTGCTTTCGATATGATCGTACAATGGAACGTATACTGGCCGAAACAAGAAAATATTGCTGCTTAAGCCGAAGAATCTTTCCCTCATCATGGGTATCATCAGGATAGAGAAACTCGGAAACAGATTCAGTTTCCCGCTTATATTTTAAAATATCATGATTTACAGGATAAGGAGATGGCTCAGCATTCCAAAGCCTTAGAGTGTTAATTGTATCTGTTTTATACCCAACGACAGGCATATCGTAAGGGACAGCCGAAATTGTTTCAGCATTCACATGGCGGAACACAAGCCTGCCGTTTTCCTCAGCTGTTTCGACTTTCCCCCAAAAAGGAACTTCAATTGCCAGGTCGGCTTTTCGAACTTCCCAGACATGGCCGTTCCGAAGCCACTGCTCCGGAAGCTCCACCTGATAGCCATCCACAATTTTCTGTTCAAATAAGCCATGCTTATAACGAATCCCAAATCCATGACCGGGAAGGTTTAAGGATGCCAGCGAGTCCATAAAGCAAGCCGCCAGACGTCCCAGTCCCCCGTTTCCAAGCCCTGCATCTGCTTCGATTTCTTCAAGGCGATTAAGGTCAATGCCCAGATCTGCCAGGCCATCTTTTACAATCTCCTCAATTCCCAGGTTTATCAGATTATGATGAAGAAGGCGCCCCAATAAAAACTCGATGGATAAGTAATATACCTGCTTTTCACGATCGATGCGGTAACGCTCATTTGTATTAATCCACTCTGTGCTCACATGTTCCCTGATCATATTTCCAAGAGTGAAGTATTGATCTCTTTCAGTGCTTTCGCCAAAGCTTTTTCCACAGGTCATCTCCAGTTTCTTCAGAAATTCCTCTTTGAACTCATCTTTATCAGAAAACATGACTTTCACTCCTTGAAACAAGGCCTGCATATAGCTGATTGTATTTGAAAGCAGATTGTGCCCAGCTGTTATCCATCCCCATCGCATTTTTCATAATCTGCTCCCATATTTTGCTGTCACTATAAAAGCTAATTGCTCTTTGAATGGTGAACAGCATATCATGGGCATTAAAATGGCTGAAGGAAAAACCGTTCCCCTCACCTGTATATTCATTGTAAGAGTGAACAGTATCATTTAAACCGCCTGTTTCCCTGACGATGGGAATGGATCCATATCTCATCGCAATCATCTGCCCTAAACCGCAGGGCTCAAATTGTGAAGGCATTAAGAATAAGTCGGACCCTGCGTAGAATTCATGTGCCAGGCCTTCATCAAACCCAATATATGCTTTGCATTTTTCTGGATAGCCCGCTTCCATCTCCCTGAAAAATTGCTCAAACTCAGGATCACCAGTTCCCAGAATTAAAACTTGGACATCATCCTGCATAAGTTCGTGGAACACACATTTTACAAGATCCAGGCCCTTTTGCTTTGTCAGCCTCGTAACCATGGCGATTAATGGAACCTTTTCCTTCACAGGCAAGCCGAATTTTTTCTGAAGGTGAACTTTATTCTCTTTTTTTATCTTCAGGTGTTCAGCGGCATAATTCTCTTTTATGTATGGATCCTTCTCGGGACTATAAAATTCATCATCAATCCCATTTAAGATTCCTTCCAGGTCACAAGCCCTGCGCTTTAGCAAATCATGCAGCTTCTCACCGTAATACTCTGTTTGAATTTCATTTTTATACGTAGGGCTGACTGTAGTAATTTTATCAGCAGCAACAAGCCCGCCCTTCATAAAATTAATATTTCCGAAGAATTCAAGCTTATCTGGATGAAAATGGATATAGTCAAGTCCTAATAGATCGCCTAAAGCAGCCCCTGGCATAATCCCCTGAAACTGAAGGTTATGAATGGTGAAGACTGTCCGAATGAATTCATACCCCTTTTTTGCCCGATACTCAACCCTGAGCAGAAAAGGAATCATCCCGGTATGCCAATCATGACTGTGAATAACATCCGGATAGTAATCAATATGCTGCAGAGCATCCAGCACAGCCCGGTTAAAATAGGCAAACCTCTCCCCATCATCATAATAGCCATATAATTTTTCACGCTTAAAGTAATATTCATTATCCACAAAATAGAATGTAATTCCCTGGTGCTTAAGTTCTTCAATTCCGCAATACTGATTTCTCCAGCCTACCTGAACTGTAAACTCGCACTTTTTTGACATTTTCTTTTTAATATCATCTGAAATGGAGCCATATTTGGGAAGAATCACTCGTACGTCAGTACCCTGTTTGGCAAGCTCTTTCGGGAGTGAACCGGCTACGTCGGCAAGACCCCCGGATTTGACGAATGGAACACATTCAGATACAGCAAATAATACTTTCACGAGTTCATCAGCGCTCCTTGTACGGTACCCTTGCGAATTACCAGAGGCATTTCATGTCTTCCCTCAATTCTGGCACCGGATTCTACCTTAACATCTTTATCTAAAATAACAGAGTCTAAAACACAGTTTTCACCAATTTGCGTTTTTTGCATAATTATACAATTTCTCACAACTGATCCCTTGCCAATTTTGACCCCGCGGGAAATTATGCTATTCTCAACTGTCCCTTCAATCATGCATCCATTTGCAATCATCGAATTCTTTGCGCTCGCACCTTTCACATATCGGGTTGGCGGTTCATCTTTTACTTTTGTATAAATTGGCTGGCTGCGCAGAAAAATACTTTTCCATGCCTCCGGCTCCAATAGCCCCATGCTGGCTGCAAAATAATTTTCAATGGAATCAATCATAACAGCCAAACCAGTATATTCATAATTGCATATCGTGTACGAATGGTGAATATCTGTCACAACATCACTCATGCATGTGTATCCTGTTTCGTTTCTATTTTCTATTAAACTAATAAGCAGTGAAGTTTTTACAAGGTACATTTCAAGAGAGCGGCCATCCTGGCGAACAACTGTAATATCACACCCCGTCATAATATGCTTATCCAGAACAGGCCTGAAATCCATATTAAAAACGGTAAAACAATTTGAGATCAGTGCATACTCCTGCTTGCTTCGGTAAAAATAATCCAAATTAGCAGCAAAGTGATGAAAAGATCCGATCCCCTTACTTGGGCTATCCAGCAAAGGCGATGGGAAAAAGAATAGCCCATCTCTCTTTCTGTTTAAGTCCCAGTTCTTCCCGGAACCAAGATGGTCCATTAAGGAGCGGTACTGATACTTTGGAAATATGGCAACACTTTCAATATCCGAATTGACCATATTAGAGAGAACAAAATCGATCAGCCTATACCGGCCTGCAAACGGAACAGCTGCGAGCGACCTATGTACTGTCAATTCCTCTAAATCTTCATGATAGGTTGTTGCGTCTATTACACCAAGCATTTTCTTCTTCATGACATTCCCTCCCGTTTAATTGGCCAGTAGCCATTTTGGCATCCAGCTGTAAAATTAAGAACAAATTCCCTCTATCATTTCCTCTGTTATCAGAATAATTTCTTCATCCTCTTCGGAGGCAGTAATTACGATGCCATCAGGTATGTTCATTCCGCTTGGCACAATCGCCTTCTCAATATAAACATTTTCACCTATTACAGCATCCGGCATGATGACCGATTCACGGATCACCGTATTCTTCCCAACCAGAACGCCTTGAAACAGCACTGACTTTTCAACTTCTCCCTCAACCGTACAGCCTTCATTTATCAAAGACTCTGCAACCTCTGCTTGAGTTGAAATATATTGTGGAGGGTGGTTCGGATTCACAGAATAAATCCGCCAATCATGATCAAATAGATTCAGCTCGCATTCATCATCAAGTAAATCCATATTTGCTTCCCACAAGCTTTTAACTGTGCCAACATCCTTCCAATAGCCATTAAACGGGTATGCGAACAGCTTTTTATTTTCATCTAGCATTAATGGAATAATATCCTTTCCAAAGTCATGACTTGATTCCGGATTGCGGTCATCCATTTCCAAATATTCCTTTAAAACAGACCAATTAAAAATATATATTCCCATGGAGGCCAGATTATTTTTTGGATAAGCTGGCTTTTCATCAAATTCTGCGACCCGCATCTCTTCATCCGTGTTCATGATGCCGAACCTGCTTGCCTCCGGCCATGGCACTTCAATAACAGATATAGTGGCATCTGCACCTTTTTCAATATGATAATTCAACATCAGGTCATAATTCATTTTATAAATATGATCACCTGATAAGATCAGGACATATTCAGGGTCATACTGCTTTAGATAGTTAAGGTTTTGATAAATGGCACTGGCAGTACCTGTATACCATTTGACTTCCGATGATTCGCTGTAAGGAGGCAGCACTGTCACGCCGCCGTTCCTTCTATCAAGATCCCATGCACTGCCTATGCCAATGTACGAATTCAGAACAAGCGGCTGGTATTGTGTCAGAACACCGACTGTATCAATTCCTGAATTGGTGCAATTGCTCAGTGTAAAATCAATGATTCTATACTTACCTCCAAAAGGAACTGCCGGTTTGGCCAGACTTTTTGTCAGAGAACTAAGCCTGCTCCCCTTTCCTCCTGCTAATAGCATTGCGACGCACTTTTTCTTTCCCATTTTCCTTCCTCTCCTTCCGATGTTTTACAGGGCGTAATATTGAAATGCCAAATGGCGGAATGGACATTTCCAAACTGAATGGCTTGCCATGAAACTCTTTATCCTCACTCCTAAGGACCCTTTTGTTGGTGCAATTTGCTCCTCCAAAGCTATCACTGTCACTGTTGAGTATTTCCCGATAAGATCCCATATTTGGAACACCTATACGATATTTAGGATATACAGCAGGTGTGAAATTGCAGACAATCACCAGATAATCTTCCTCTTTAGAGCCTTTCCTGATAAAGGAAAAAATGGATTGGTGTGAATTATGACAATCTATCCATTCAAAGCCATCCTGAAGGTGATCAAGCTCAAAAAGAGGCTTTGAACGTTTATAAACCTTTATTAAATCTTTCACATAATCATTTGCTTTTTTATGCATCTCGTAATCCAGCAGGTGCCAATCAAGCTGGGCTTTATCTTTCCATTCGGAAAACTGCCCAAGCTCACTCCCCATGAATAGCAGCTTCTTGCCCGGGTGGGCCATCATATAGCCTAGCAGGAGCCTGTATTGGGCAAACTTTTGCCAGTAATCTCCCGGCATTTTATCAAGCAGCGATTTTTTTCCATGGACAACTTCATCATGTGAAAAAGGCAGAATGAAGTTTTCAGTAAAAGCATACAAAAGTGAAAATGTCATTTTCCCATGGACATCAGATCGCCTCTCAGGCGCTGTTTCCATATATGTAAGGACATCATTCATCCAGCCCATGTTCCACTTATAATGAAAGCCCAGCCCCCCATAATGGACTGGTGCAGTCACTTGCGGCCAGTCTGTTGAATCCTCTGCCATCATTAGAAAGGAAGAGTCATATTGGGATACAACTTTATTTAAGTTTTGCAGGAAGCGGGTGCCGAAAGGATTTTCTGTCTTTCCATCCCGGTTAGGCCAGTAGATAATATTAGCCACGGCATCAACCCGGAAGCCGTCAATATGATACTTCTCCATCCAAAAAACAGCGTTGGAGATAAGAAAGCTTTGAACTTCATTTTTGCTGAGATCAAAATTAGCGGTCCCCCATACACGGTTCTCTCTGTCGCCTTCTGTTTCATACTCATACAGGTGCGAACCATCAAACTGGTAAAGGCCATGAGCATCTTTGCAGAAGTGCCCCGGTACCCAGTCCATGATGACGCCTATACCATGCTGGTGGCATTGATCAACAAAATACATAAAATCATGCGGATTCCCGTAACGGCTTGTAATCGAGTAATAGCCTGTTCCCTGATACCCCCATGAAGCGTCGAGCGGGTGCTCAATTAGAGGAAGCATTTCTATATGAGTAAACCCGTGCTCTACCACATAAGGGATTAATTCATCTGCAAGCTCCCTGTACGTATACAGGCTCCCAGATTCTTTTAGCTTCCACGAACCCAAGTGGACCTCATAAATGACCGCAGGCTCTGTGAATATAGGCTTCTTTTCTTTCTTTTGCATCCATTTGCTGTCATTCCACTTATATCCGTCCAGCGAATAAACTTTAGAGGCTGTATTTGGCCTTACTTCTGAAAAAAAGCTATAAGGATCAGCCTTTAATTGCTTATCTCCTTTCTTTGTTGTAATTTCGTACTTATACAAGGCACCTTCCATGTTTCCATCAAGCTGAATAACCCAGACACCTTCATTATTCACTCTATGTAAGGTATAGCCTTCTCCATTCCAATCATTAAAATCACCGACTAATCTGATAATTTCAGCATTCGGTGCCCACACACAAAAACGGGTAATTACTGTTTCACCGTTTGAAATTACATGTGCACCAAATAACTGGTGACTCTCATAGAGAGTCCCTTCATGGAACAAATGCAGTTGATAATCGGTTGGCAACAAAGTATCCACTACCATCCTTCTCCCCACCTAGTCTCGTTTCTTTTGACTTTCCTGTTATATTCGCCGAACCTGAGAAAATCCCTTGTAAAAGTTTTTTTAATTTTATGACAGTATCGTTCATATTCCGCTAACAACCGACAGCATCTGACTCAGATTAACAGACTTCGACATAATCTCCGGTAAACTTAGACAAAATATAACAAAGTCTGCAAACCGAAAATGAAAGGAGAATAATATTTTGAGCAATAAGGAAGAGGAGTTTTTATTGAATGAGGCATCCAGGGATGAAATAAAGATTCCACTATTTGAAGCACCGGATGGTAAGATTCTGGCCACTGGTGATATGTTTAGGGGCCCTTATACAGGAATATCTTCTGATATCGATTTGAATAATCCCGGCAATAAATTAAGCGGGAAAGAAGAAAAATTTGATTAAATTGAAGATGGCATGTATCACAAAATGAAAACAACAAAAAAGCTGCCAACAATTAGTTGACAGCTTTTTTGTATGACCCCTACGGGATTCGAACCCGTGTTACCGCCGTGAAAGGGCGGTGTCTTAACCGCTTGACCAAGGGGCCAATATGGCGGAGAAGGAGGGATTTGAACCCTCGCGCCGGTTACCCGACCTACACCCTTAGCAGGGGCGCCTCTTCAGCCACTTGAGTACTTCCCCATATATGGCTCCGCAGGTAGGATTCGAACCTACGACCGTTCGGTTAACAGCCGAATGCTCTACCACTGAGCTACTGCGGAACAATAATATAAAATGGTGGGCCTAAATGGACTCGAACCATCGACCTCACGCTTATCAGGCGTGCGCTCTAACCAGCTGAGCTATAGGCCCATTTTGGAGCGGGTGAAGGGAATCGAACCCTCATCATCAGCTTGGAAGGCTGAGGTTTTACCACTAAACTACACCCGCATAAGGTCTAAAATGGTGGCTCAGGACGGAATCGAACCGCCGACACAAGGATTTTCAGTCCTTTGCTCTACCGACTGAGCTACTGAGCCAAAAATAATATTATATCCCTAAATCTAAATAAATGTGCTTCAAAGCCCTGCGTTCTTTGTCGCAGATTTTAAAAGCATGCTATTCGATGATGAAATGCTTCGCAGCTGCATTCTTTTAAAATCCTCTACCGACTGAGCTACTGAGCCAAACTTTCTTTTA
>NZ_JCAXER010000024.1:0-84115 GCF_059758675.1 Cytobacillus sp. GQ23 | reverse complement strand
AGGTGCAGGCAATAGCTGCACCTTTTTTTACAGGTTCCGATTATTGCAGCAATCCCAAACGCATAAGAGTGGACCTGTCCTGAATATGGATCCCTGAAGTCCTTCTTGCAAATGTCCCTTTTTTCGCAATGCCAAAGGAATAGCGTGATGACGATGTAAATCTGATCATGCTTCAATCCCTCCTTATGAAATGGCGATGCATTATTACTTTTCCACGATTTTGAATAATAAAACTTTTTGTTTGAACACAAGTAATACCTTCTAAAACCTTGAAAAAGATGATAATATAAACTGATAGTTCAATAGAAAATCCGTGTAAACGGTAGAGGTTCTAGCTACCCTCTTTAAAAAACTAAGGAAAACAGGTCTGCTTTCTTAGTGGTCCTGTTTTTCTATTTAAAGGAGAATTTTAATATGAAAAATGATAAAGCACTCGTTGTATTCAGCGGCGGACAAGATAGTACTACCTGCTTATTCTGGGCAAAAGAACGTTTTGCCGAGGTGGAAGCAGTTACTTTTAATTATAATCAGCGGCACAAGCTTGAAATTGATTGTGCCCGCCAAATAGCAGAAGATTTGGGAATCAGGCATCATATCCTTGATATGTCCTTATTGAATCAGCTTGCACCAAACGCTCTGACCCGTGATGACATAGAAGTAAAGGATGGAGAGGAAGGCGGGCTTCCATCGACATTTGTGCCTGGAAGAAACCTTTTATTCATGTCCTTTGCCGGTGTGCTTGCCAGTCAGATCGATGCCAAGCATATTGTTACCGGGGTGTGTGAGACAGATTTCAGCGGCTACCCTGATTGCAGAGATATTTTTATCAAATCACTGAATGTCACACTGAATCTCTCGATGGATGGGCAGTTTGTGATTCATACACCTTTAATGTGGCTCAATAAAGCGGAGACATGGAAATTGGCAGATGACTTGGATGCTCTTGATTATGTGCGCAACAGCACACTGACATGCTATAACGGCATTCCTGCCGATGGCTGCGGTGAGTGTCCTGCCTGCCATTTAAGACAAAAGGGCCTTGAAGAATACCTCAGCGAAAAGGGGGGGCTTTAAGCCATGTATGGATTTAGGATTGTTGATAAACTCCAGAAGATTAATGAAGACATTAAACCGGATCAGCTGAAATACCATCACAAGCGTGTAATGGTCAGCAAGGAATTCACGTTTGATTCAGCCCATCATCTGCATTGCTATGAAGGTAAGTGCAAAAACCTGCATGGACACACCTATAAGGTGATTTTCGGCTTAAGCGGGTTTGTGGATAACAGAGGGTTAATGATCGATTTCGGGGATATAAAAGAAATCTGGAAAAAAGAGATTGAGATTTTTCTCGATCACAAGTACCTGAATGAAACGCTGCCACCTATGAATACGACAGCCGAGAATATGGTTGTGTGGATTTATGAAAAAATGGCGGAAAGCCTGCAAAACAGAAAAGAGCAATATGACGGGGCCAGAGTAGAATTTGTGCGCCTTTTTGAAACTCCTACAAGCTATGCGGAAGCCAGAAGGGAGTGGATGGAGGTTGAGTAAGATACCAGTACTGGAAATATTTGGTCCGACCATTCAGGGTGAAGGCATGGTCATCGGCCAAAAGACTATGTTTGTCCGCACTGCAGGCTGTGATTATTCCTGCAGCTGGTGTGATTCCTCTTTTACCTGGGATGGAAGTGCGAAAGACAGCATCCGTCAAATGGACCCGGATGAAATTTGGAAAGAGCTTAAAGAACTGGGAGGAGACGGGTTTTCATTCGTAACCATTTCAGGCGGCAATCCCGCTCTTCTTAAAAATTTGGGTAAGTTCATTTCTCTTCTTAAAGCTGAACAAATTAAGCTCTGCCTGGAAACACAGGGAAGCCGCTGGCAGGATTGGTTTTATGATATTGATGAACTCACACTCTCCCCAAAGCCGCCAAGTTCAGGCATGAATACGGACTTCGATGTGCTCGATCTGATCGTGAACAAACTGCAGGGCAGCAGAAGGGAAGAACAGCAGTTTTCACTTAAGATTGTTGTTTTTAATGATGAGGATTATGAATATGCCAAAAATGTTTATCAGCGCTATCCAGGAGTTCCGTTTTATCTGCAGGTGGGAAATGATGACACCGTAACAGCAGACGACCGGAATTTACTGCAAAGACTGCTTGATAAATATGATTGGCTTATCGAAAAAACGATTCAGGACAATGAGCTGAAAGATGTTAAAGTGCTTCCGCAGCTGCATACCTATGTATGGGGGAATAAGCGGGGAGTATAGCATCCGAAAATCCCGCATTCAAGGTGCGGGGTTATTTTTGTTTTTGAATTTTGTAACAGATTATTGGAAATCTATGATATTATACGTTTGAACTTGACAATACATATTTCACATATTTCCTGTAAATTTCTATAGATAGGGAGAGTTAGATGACAGATAACACCATTATCCGATTTAAATCGGTGACAAAAAAATATGATAATGACCCGCCTGTATTAAAAAATGTCAGCTTTGAAATTGAGCGCGGAAAGTTTTATACCCTTTTAGGTCCATCGGGCTGCGGAAAAACGACGATATTGCGGCTGATTGCCGGCTTTACTGAACCTTCTGAAGGGGATATCTATTTTAGTGGAAAAGTCATTAATCATGTTCCCGCAAACAAACGGCAAGTAAATACTGTTTTTCAGGATTATGCCCTGTTTCCTCATTTGAATGTATTTGAAAACATTGCATTTGGCCTAAAAATAAAAAAATTAAAGAAAACGGAGATCGAAAGGAAAGTAAAAGAAGCGCTAAGGTTTGTAAACCTTGAAGGATACGAAAACCGGGAAATTAAAGATATGTCAGGCGGGCAGCGCCAGCGTGTTGCCATCGCGAGAGCCATTGTCAATGAGCCTGAGGTCATTCTCCTGGATGAACCATTATCCGCACTTGACCTGAAGCTGCGCACCGAAATGCAGTATGAGCTAAGGGAGCTGCAGCGAAATCTTGGCATTACGTTTATTTTTGTCACACATGATCAGGAAGAAGCATTGGCCATGTCAGACGAAATTTTCGTGATTAACAGCGGAAGGATTGAGCAGAGTGGAACGCCTACTGATATTTATGATGAACCGATTAACCGCTTTGTAGCTGATTTTATCGGGGAATCCAATATTGTTGCAGGTACGATGATCAAGGATTATGAAGTTCGGTTTGCCGGGAAGTTATTTGAATGTGTTGACGGAGGCTTTGAGCCGAATGAAGAGGTTGAGATTGTGATCCGCCCGGAAGATCTCGCTATTACAGCCCCTGATGATGGGAAGCTGAAGGTTAAAGTTGACTCCCAGCTATTTAGGGGTGTCCATTATGAGATCAGCTGCTATGATAGCGACGGCAATGAGTGGCTCGTCCATTCAACTAAAAAGGCGACTGTCGGGGATGATATTGGCCTCCACTTCGACCCTGAAGCAATTCATGTCATGAGGCACGGGGAGACCGAAGAAGAATTTGATAAGCGCCTGGAAGCCTATGAAGAGGGAAGCCATGAGAACTAATTCCCGCAATTTTTATTTAATTCCTTATGTTCTTTGGATTGTGCTATTTGTTGTCACGCCTTTGCTGCTTGTCCTGTATTATTCGTTCTTTGATATTGAAGGGCACTTCACAATGGAGAATTATCGGAAGTTCTTTACGCCTGTTTATTTAAAAATGTCTCTAAGCTCCTTTTGGTATGCCTTTTTAATTACGTTATTTTCATTGCTGATCGCATATCCGACAGCGTATTTTCTTACGAAAACGAAGCATAAGCAGCTGTGGCTATTATTGATCATCCTGCCATCCTGGATTAATCTGCTTTTGAAGGCTTATGCTTTCCTTGGCATTTTCGGTACATATGGCGCTGCGAACAGCTTTCTGGAAGTGATGGGAATCGGCGGCAGACAGATTCTGTTTACTGATTTCAGTTTTATCTTTGTGTCGGTCTATATCTTTCTTCCTTTTATGATATTGCCGATATTTAATTCCTTAGATGAGCTGAATCCAACGCTTTTGGATGCTTCCAATGATTTGGGCGGTTCTTCCTGGGTAACATTCAAGCGTGTTATTTTTCCTTTGACACTGGATGGCGTGAAAGCAGGATGCCAGATTGTCTTTATCCCGGCATTATCATTATTCATGCTGACAAGACTGATTGCAGGGAACCGTGTCATTACACTTGGAACTGCGATTGAGCAGCATTTCCTTGTAACACAGGACTGGGGAATGGGCTCTACCATTGCCGTCTTCCTGATTATCGCCATGGTACTGATTATGGTGCTGACAGGCAGAAGAAAGCGGGGGATCCTATAATGAAAAAGAACAGGAAATGGCCGGCGTTTTATTTGGCTCTTATCTTTGTCATTCTATACGCCCCGATCTTTTATTTGATCTTTTATTCTTTTAACAGCGGAGGGACTATGTATCAGTTCGAAGGATTTACTTTGGATTGGTACCGGGAGCTGTTTAGTGATACACGATTGCTCATCATTGTTTTGAACACGGTTATTATTGCCCTTTTATCAGCAGCCATATCAACGATTGTTGGAGTCGCTGGGGCACTTGCCATTGCTTATGCACGAAAACGCAGAGTGAAAAACACGCTGCTCTCATTAAATAATGTGCTGATTGTCAGTCCGGATGTTATTATCGGTGCGTCGTTTTTAATTCTTTTTACGATGATCGGACTTAAGCTTGGCTTTATCTCTGTTTTACTGGCACACATCGCCTTTAGTGTTCCGATCGTTGTCCTGATGGTTTTGCCTAAAATTGAAGAGATGAGCACATCCATGATATATGCAGCCATGGATCTTGGGGCCAGCAGATTGGATGTACTGACAAAGGTCATTCTCCCTTATATCACTCCAGGGATATTCGCCGGCTTTTTTATGGCCCTGACCTATTCTCTCGATGATTTTGCCGTCACTTTCTTTGTTACAGGCAATGGCTTTACCACTTTGTCTGTTGAGATTTATTCTCTGGCAAGAAGGGGAGTTTCACTGAATATCAACGCTTTATCCGCCTTGCTATTCCTATTTACCATCATCCTGGTTACAGGCTATTACTTTATTACAAAGCGAAATGAGAAGCCGAATGGAATGGGGGTAAGGCAATGAAAAAGCTTATTCAGGCACTAGCGGCCGTATTAATCGTTTCAATCGCATTGCTGTACTTCGTTTCCAGTCTGAATTCCTCCCAGGGCTATACAAGCGGCAATACGCTGACCATTTTTAATTGGGGCGATTACATTGATGCAGACCTGGTGGATAAGTTCGAACAGGAAACAGGCATTAAAGTCATCTATGAAACCTTCGATTCCAATGAAGCGATGATGACGAAAATTGAACAGGGCGGCACAGCTTATGACATTGCTGTTCCTTCAGAATATGCTATTGAAAAAATGAAGGAAGAAGATCTGCTATTGCCGGTGGATCATACGAAAATTCCAAACCTGAAATATATTGATCCCCGTTTCATGGACCTGCCTTTTGATCCTAAGAATGAGTATTCGATTCCCTATTTCTGGGGCACAGTCGGCATTCTTTATAACACCGATATATTAGGTGATAAAAAAATCACGAGCTGGAATGATTTATGGGACCCTGAATTAGAAAACCAGATTCTGCTGATTGATGGGGCACGAGAGGTAATGGGCATGGGGCTAAATAGTCTGCATTATTCTCTTAATGACAAAAATAAAGACCATTTAGTCGAGGCGAAAGAAAAGCTCGATCGTCTTACACCTAACATTAAAGCCATTGTTGGAGATGAAATCAGAATGCTGATGGAAAATGATGAAGCCGGAATTGGCGTAGTCTGGTCCGGTACAGCACAGGAGCTCATGTGGGAGAAGGATAATCTCGAATATGTTGTTCCGGAAGAAGGCTCCAATCTGTGGTTTGATAATATGGTCATCCCTAAGACTGCGAGAAACCCGGAAGCCGCACATAAGTTCATGAATTTCATCCTTGACCCGGAAAATGCGGCACAAAATACAGAATATGTTGGATATTCAACGCCAAATAAAGAGGCGCTGAAATATATGGATAAAGAAACCATTTCTGATGAACGTTTTTATCCTGATGAAGAAATGACAGCCCGTCTGGAGGTTTATGAAAACCTGGGAAAAAGAATGCTCGCTTATTATAATGAGCTTTTCCTTGAGTTTAAAATGCATAAAAAATAAAGTGAAACCTCGGGTCATCGGGGGTTTACTGACCGTTAGACTGCCAGGATATGCTCCTGGCATTTTTTTCATTGGAGTAAATTTAGGATACAGTATGGACGATGAGCCATAAATTAAAAGCTGCAATACCTATGCGGCTTGCAGCTTAAATGGTGTGTGTGAAAGTGGTCTAGTAGTGGTATAGGTGCCTGTCACCTATACAGGAGGCCGCCCACATTCCGGTCTGGTTAGTCCCGCAACGAAGCGATGTTAGAAGAGGTGGGCGGCCGTGAATATAGTATATGCAATGATCGAAAAATGGATGCAAACAAATAGTGCTTGAATTACGGAAGGCTTTGTTGAATTTTATTTTGCTTTTGCAGAATGGGTGTCCTGAACGTTTTTAACTGCCAGTTCATGGTTGAATGGGCATTCCACTTTATTAAAAGAGAGCCCGGAAGAAGTGCGGCATAATAAAATACTTCCTGAATAAAAATAGGGATCCCTTGCAAAACCTAACATTGTAACGGCGATAAAAAGTACGGCAATGTTTTTTCTTTTTACATTAAGGGTATTTATATTGTAAAAACGACAGGAAGGAAGGAAAGGCATGCTTTGGACTATTGCAGGTATTCTGCTTGTATTATGGATTCTGGGATTAATGTTTAAAATTGCAGGAGGCATCATTCATATACTGCTGGTAATCGCAGCGATTATCATTGTAGTAAACTTTATAAGAGGCCGTGCATCCGGCAGGGGATAAATGAAAAAAGCCTTCATTTTTATGGAGGCTTTTTTCATTGGTTTATTATTAAGTTTTGGGGTTTAGTTTTCCTTTATATGCTGTCTTTCAGTTCCGTTATGGAATGAAGGGCTCAGAACCTCTTCAGAAGAGTAAAATAAAGGAAGGGAAATCGTAAAGGTTGTTCCTTTGCCCGGTGTACTATCGATTAAATATTTTCCTTTCAATCGATTGATAATATCAAACGTTATCATCAGCCCTAAGCCAGTTCCTTTTGTTTTTGTCGAATAATAGGGCTGTCCGAGCATTTGAAGTGTTTCATTAGACATTCCGACACCTTCATCTTTAATTTGTATATCTGCAGTTGTATTTTTCTTGTAGGCTGAAATCTCCAGGATTCCTCCGCCAGGCATGGCTTCAATACTATTCTTCAATAAATTGATAAATAATTGTTTCATTTCATTTGGGTTACCAACAATATAGATGCCTTCAAAAATGCTTGCCTTTATTTCAACCTTTGTCATTAATGCATAAGGCCTCATAAAATCAGCCACTTCCAATAATAATTCTGAAAGATAAACCTTCCTTGCAGCTGCAGTATCCGGGCGTGCAAGTGAAAGAAAATCACTTATTATATGATTAGTTCTGTCAAGCTCTTCCAAAGAGACTTTAATAAACGTCTTTTGATTCGCAGTAAGATTTTTTTCATCCTTCATCATTTGCAAAAACCCTTTTACAGTGGTCATCGGATTTCTGATTTCATGGGCGACAGAAGCGGCCAGCTGACTGATTGCATTGATTTTTTCCGCATTTTTCACCTTTTGCATTATTTGTTCCTGAAGCAGATTCATTTCAACCAGATAAATGATCATGGAAAGAGTTATGATCGAAACTGCAGAAAACAATAATAAATAAACAGCGTCTTCGTTTATATCCCTTTGGAGGAAAATAACAAACCTCGTAATGGTGATGGGAAGATAGAATAATGCAGCTATACTGACTTTTTGTCCAAATGTACGGTTCTTATAAAATTTTCCCGCATAGAAAAAGAGAACGGAAATAATAGTGTAATTTATTAGCGCTATCCAGATATCTTCAGGTGAAAGGAACCCCTTTAAAGTAATTAATACAAATATTGTAAAAAATCCTGCAAACGAGCTAATATAAAAAAATGCGACAAAAATAGGAATAAATTTCAGATTAAAAAATTGGCCGCCCGTAATTTCTACTGGAAAAGTCATTGTCAGGAAAAGGGCCATTATTAAAACAGATAAAAACGGTACAGAAGTCTTCCATCGTCCACTCCACTGAGAAGAGATTTTATGAATAAAAGGAATCAGCATCATAATCAGAAAGTGAAATATCAGGTCAGCAATAAAATCATACAAAAGTACCATTCCTCCATTTTTTATCTATATTAATAATTAAACAAAAGAGAGGAAGAATCCTTTATATAAAAGCATTTATTTACTTTTGTATTCAAAATAATTGGCATCCTTAACATTACCCTAATATATTTCCGATGTCCTATTATCATAAAAAAACCGGCCCTCAGAGGACCGGTTTCACATTACGCTATGACCAATTCAGTTTTTAATTCTCCTGCAATTTCCTGTACTTCACTGCCTTCGAGTGTTTCCTTCTCAAGAAGGGCCTCTACCAGGACTTTAAATTGCGGCTGGTGATTCGCAATAATTAACTCGCATCTTTCCAATGCTTTCTGGAAAAGATCCTGCATTTTGGCTTCTTTTTGGCCTTTGTTGAAAGTAAGCTCAAATCCGTTATCAAGTAACCCCGTATCAACCATTTGCTCGATGATATGCTTCGCTTGTTTAACATCGCCGCTTACCCCAATGCTGTGTTCGCCAAGTATCATTCGTTCTGCTACCCCGCCAGCGAGAATCATGGCTACCTGGTCAAGAAGTTCACTTGTTGTTGATAAATGAAGTTCTTTTTGAATAGGAGCTACATACCCAAGTGCTTCGCCACGCGGAATGATGGTTGCTTTCCGGACGGAACCCGGTTTTGTTAAAGCAGCCACTAAAGCATGGCCAGCTTCATGAATGGCAACCCGCTGCTTCGTTCCGGCATCCTGTAAAGCCCGGGTGGTGGTTCCCAGGATAGTGCGGTCAAGCGCATAATCCAAATCTTCTTTTGAGATAATCTCCTGGCCGTTCCGGACAGCTCTGCGGCTTGCCGTTTCGAACAGGGAATGAAGATCAGCACCTGAAAAACCGGAAGTGCTTTCTGCCAGATCGCCAAGAGTTGTCATGACATCTTCAGCCAGCAGCCTATTTCGTGTATGAATATTTATGATCTCTCTCCGGCCCTTAGTATCAGGAAGAGGGACATTGAAAGAAAAGTCAATCCGTCCAGGACGAAGGAAGGCTTCGTCAAGCATATCCTTCCGGTTCGTGGCGGCAATAAATAATATTCCGTCATTGGAGTGTCCGCCGTCCAGCTGGACCAGCAGTTCAGTTAACGTTTTTTCACTTTCTTCTCCGCCATGCTGCTTTCTTCGTCCTGCAAGTGCATCTACTTCGTCAATAAAGACGACAGCAGGAGAATACTTCCTGGCATTTTGGAAAAGGTTTCTGACTCGGGATGCTCCTACACCGACAAATAATTCATTAAACCCGGAACCGCTTGTTGAGAAAAATGTGGCTCCCAATTCCTTGGCGATTGCCTGAGCCAGCAATGTTTTTCCCGTTCCGGGAGGTCCGTATAAAAGAATCCCTTTCGGAGGCTTAATGCCCATTTTTAATGAGCGCTCCGGTTCTTTTAAAATCGAAAGAGTCTGCATAATTTCCTCTTTCATTTCATCTTGAATTCCGCCTACATCTTCAAGCGAAATGGCAGGAAGGGCTTTAGGCTTGGATACACTTTGCTTCATTGTATTTGTTGCGCCCATTCCGCCTTTTCCTGACTTAAACAGGTAAATTCCTATGGCAATGAACAAAAGGACTATGCCGCCAAGTATCCAAGGTGTATAGGGCCCTGTGGCTGCGAATGTATATTGAATATTATAGGTTTCTACTAATTTATCAACCATATCACTGTTGGGAGGCACATGAGAGATGTACTCGCCATCAGGAGCTGTGATCAGCAGTTTCCCATTTTTATATTCCTGTACTGTAACAATCTTTCCATCCTGGGAGGCAATAATTTTTTCCACAGAAGAAAACGGGACTGTCACATCCTTATTTCCTGCTTGTACGGTCCAAATAACCGCCGCCAAAATCACCGTGACTACCAATGCAATAGTTATAATCGTCGAAGGCTTCTTTAAAAGTGATTTCAACCAATTCCCTCCTCATTGAACATACCTACATTATAAGAAATTAAAATTGTTAATAAAAGGGTTTAACTCTTTTTAAACATTGTAAATTATGGAAAAATAATATCCTTTATTAGAAAGTGTGCTACAACAGCGTTCAAAGGGTTAATAAATGTGAAAGATATGTGACAGGGGGGAAGTCTAGTACAAACCATTTTATTGGAAACTGAATGTGAAATAGTGAATAATAAAAGCGGATAAGCGATTTCTGTTGATAAAAATATTGAAATATATAGGGGAAAAAGGTGTTAAAATGGCTCAGCAGGACTTTACAAAAGGAAATATTTTTAAACAGCTCTTGTTGTTCTCAACTCCCATAATGCTCACTAATCTCCTGCAGGTTTCCTATCAATTTATTGATAGTCTGTGGGTTGGGAATCTGCTGGGAGCTGATGCATTGGGGGCTGTTGCAATTTCAGGCACTGTAATCTTTACAGTACTTTCATTTATCATTGGAATAAACAATGCGGCATTAACGATTCTATCCCAGCAAAAAGGCGGAGATCAGGCAGAGGGGCTTAAGCGTTATTTAAATGCCTTTACCGTCATACAGACCATTTTGTCGGTTGTTCTTGGAATAGCCGGATTCCTGCTTGCGGAAAGAATTCTGGCCTTCATGGGCACACCTGCCGTAATGGCCGGAGAGGCTGCATCGTATTTGCAGATTAACTTCATTGGTATTTTGTTTTTATTCGGGTATAACTTTATAGGAACTGTACTAAGAGCACTCGGAGACAGCAAAAGCCCCCTGTACTTTGTGCTGATAGCTGTCGTGTTAAATGCAATTCTCGATCCTCTTTTTATATCAGTATTTCAGCTTGGCATTGATGGGGCCGCCTATGCAACCATCCTTTCACAGGGAGTCGCCTTTATGATCGGCATGATATTCATACTCCGCAAAAAGCTGGCGCCTTTTACAATTCCATCTTGGCCTTACAAAGAGGAGGCCGTGCTGATCTTCAAGCTTGGCATTCCTTCAGGACTCCAAATGACTGTCATATCGGCTGGCGTTATGGCTATTATGTCTGTCGTTACTTCTTTTGGGAGTGACGTCGTTGCAGGGTTTGGTGCAGCACAGCGGATCGACAGTATCATAATGCTTCCTGCCATGGCATTGGGGACTGCAGTCAATAGTATGGCTGGTCAAAATATAGGAGGAAATCGATGGGAACGGGTACATCAAATAGCGTTGTACGGAGTCCTCTACAATCTTGCCATCATGTTTATCATTGCTTTGGGGACGTTCCTATTTGCAGAGTATGGGGTGCACCTGTTTATACAGGATAAAGAATCAGTACACTATGGCACTGAATATTTGAAAATCATTGCTTTTTTCTATCCTCTCCTGGGCATTAATTTTGTATTGAATGGTGTGGTAAGAGCCTCAGGCGCCATGTTTCAAGTTCTTATCCTCAATATCATTTCATTCTGGATCCTCCGATATCCTTTAACTTATCTATTTTCAAAGTATATAGGGGATAAGGGAATTGCAGCAGGAATGGGGATCAGTTTTGGCATTAGCAGTGTTATTGCCTTTATGTATTATCGAAAAGGCAAGTGGGATAAACAAAATATTTTTGGAGAGGAGGAGTAATTTCTTTTCACCATTAATTCTTTCATATATACTAAAAGCGAATAATTCAATAACGTGCCACAAGGGGAGCATATCGCTGAGAGTGAACAGCCCGCTGTTCTGACCCTTTGAACCTGTTAGTTAATGCTAGCGCAGGAATGTGGAATAAAAGGCAGTTGCACTATTCTGTCTGCTTATTCTCCCTTGGGGTATCGTCTCGAGACTAAAGGGGGATTTTTTTATGAAGAAATTAAGCTTAATCGCAATGATAGAGGCTTCATTTTTTGCAGCATTCGCTATCATTCTTGATCTTCTGCCATCCATCAAGCTGTCGCCATCCATTTCTATATCTGTGGCGATGATTCCGATTTTTATTCTGGCCTTTAGAAGAGGATTTAAAGTCAGCTTTATTGCAGGACTCTTATGGGGGATACTGCAGATCGCCATGGGAGATGCCTGGATTGCCACTCCGCTTCAGGCATTTATTGAGTATTTTGTTGCATTTGCTTGTATCGGTTTTGCCGGCTTGTTTTATCGTGTTATTCAAAATCAGCTGCGCACCGGCAGCAGGAAGAAAGCGCTTGGCTGGGTAGTCGTGGCAGTATTTATCGGAAGCTTCGCCCGGTATTTCTGGCATTTTATAGCAGGTGTTCTTTTCTTCGGAAGCTATGCGCCAAAAGGGATGTCGCCGGTTCTTTTTTCCTTCCTGGCTAACGGGGCTACCATGCTTGGAGCGGCCATTCTCTGCTCAATCGCGGCCGTGTTCATTATTTCGTCGGCACCAAGATTAATTATTCAAAAATCGGATGAAGGCCTTCAATCTCACAAAAGTGCCTCCTGATAACTCCTTTGATATATTTCCACGAATTCGATAAGAGCTTTATTCAGCAGACTAATTTACATAGTGATTGGTCTGCTTTTTTATTGTCAAATGGATTAAACTTTCCAATTCAAGATATTTGGAAAATTCATGTAATATTATAGTTTGTGAGTGAGATTCTTTATAAGGGAGTAAATAAAATGAAAAAAAGACCTGAACCAATAGAAGCTGCCGTCCAATTTGTTGAAAGACATTTTCCAAATTGTCAGGGAGCTTTATTGGCTGGGAGTGTTGTTCGTGGACAAGCAACTGAAACATCTGATTTAGATCTTGTCATTTTTGATGATAATTTAGTTTCTTCTTATCGTGAATCGGTCATTGAGTTTGGCTGGAATATTGAACTATTTGTACATAATTTAACGTCTTATCGTTTCTTTTTTGAAAGTGATTGTAAAGAAGCAAAACCTTCTATGCCAAGAATGGTTAGTGAAGGGAAGATACTAAAAGATACAGGTCTTATAGCAGGCATAAAGAAAGAAGCGAAAGAACTGCTGGAACAAGGACCAAAAGCATGATCAAAAAAACCATCGATTTGAAGAGATATTTCATCACAGATGCACTAGATGATTTAATCGGATGCCAAAACAGAGGAGAAGGAATTTTTATTGCAAGTAAACTCGGGGAGTTAGTGGGTGAGTTCATACTTCGCAGTAATCGTAAATGGATTGGATCATCTAAATGGCTTGTTCGTTCATTAGTTCACCACGACAAAGAACTTGCAGACGAATTCGTTGAAGCATTTGATTCGTTTTATAAAACAAATAACATTGAAAAGATAGTTATCCTGATTGATAAAGTGCTTGAACCCTTTGGCGGGAGGCTATTTGAAGGGTTTACTTTAGGTAAAAAGTAAATCTGATTACTATGCTGCAGAATATAATTATAATTAAATGATATTTCCAAAGTTTTTTTGATATATTAGGAAATTGCTTCTGAATAATGGGTATATTACTCAAAAAAGGGGAGTGAAGACCTTGTCCAATACTTTGCAGGGAAATATCATAACTGGCGTATTTGATGCGGAAACCAGTGCTTTTGAGATTCAAAAAGTAAAAAGCTTCAATACCCAGTCGGTCCTCAACAAACATCAATGTGAAACTCTGTATAATTATCTTACCCTTCATGAAGAAGATGAGGGAGGGCAAATAATTACACTTTACGATCAAATGCCGCTTATGCTGACCCGTCAGGAAATTTGCAGTCTAAAGGAAGATTTGGAGAACATTAAAAACCTATATCAGTAGAAAAACGCTCTGCAGCCTATGCAGGGCGTTTTTTATTGAAAAATAATTTTGACAAATTCGTGACAAAAAGTTTGACAAATTTGTGAACATAGTTAGAATATTAAATAAAAGGGGATGAAAATATGACAATTCAACAGCAGCGCGTTTTGCATTTTTTCCGAAATAGTACAGCAGCAGGTATTGTAATAGGATTTATTGTTTTTATTTCAAGCTTTTTTGTAAGCGGTATCACTGGTGAGTATGTATTATCCATCGGTTTAAGTATTATGGTTTCGTCTATGCTGCTGTTCGGATTCGGGTTTTTTATCAATGTGATGGAAGAAATGACAAAGGGAAGCAAGGGAATCAGACAATACAAATAAAACCGGCCTCCAACGGGGAGACCGGTTTTTTTGTACTGTCTTGCTCCAGCGCCTGCACCCTCGAGGTAAAGGTGCTTTGGGAGGATGGGCATGTGCTGATTTAATGTGCAGCGTGTCCAGAAGTTAAGACCCAGATAGAACCCACTACAATAACAATAACCATAAATACCGCATAAATCATATTGACTAAGTTTGTCTTGCCGTCTTCACCTTCTCTTAAGTGCATGAACATGAACAGCTGCATTCCTGCCTGAACGACAGCCAGGGAGCCAATGATCCACATAATCACTTTAAAAGAGAGGTTTGTATATAAAGCAATTCCTGCTGCTGCAAAAGTCAGCACAAGAGAAACAATAAATCCAATGACATGGCTTATCGGGAAGCTTTTTGATTGATGATGTTCCATTTAAGCCACCAGTCCTTTCAGATAAACAAATGTGAAGATAAAGATCCAGACTACATCAAGGAAATGCCAGTAAAGGCCGATAATAAACGTTTTTCTTGCTGTAGTAGGGGTAAGGCCTCTTTTTAAAAGCTGGATAATAACCATAGTAGCCCAGCCAATACCCAATGTAACGTGGGCACCGTGTGTTCCAAGCAAAACGAATAAGCTCGAAAGGAACGCACTAGTTTGCATCGTTGCGCCTTCATGGGCATAATGGACAAATTCATTGATTTCCATGAACAGGAAGCCTGCGCCAAGAGCAAGGGTAATCACCAGCCAGGTGATTAGCCCTTTCAGGTTATGGCGGCGCATTTCAAAAATGGCGATGCCCATTGTAAAGCTGCTTGTTAAAAGGAGGACTGTCTGAATCATGACATCCTTGATGACAAAGATATCCTTATGTGTTGGTCCTCCAGCAAAGCGTTCATATAATACACCGTATACTCCGAACAGAGTGGCAAATAGAACGATTTCAGCGCCAAGGAAAACCCAGAAGCCGAGAATATTCATGCGGTCCTGCTCAGTCTGATATTCAAGGGGCAGGGAAGTATCCACTTTAGCTGACATGATCGTGCACCTCTCCTTCTGTTTTTCTCCACGCATTTTCAATTCGATGGATTTCATCTTTTTTAACATGGAAGCCTTCATTGTAATCGAATGAACGGATGATTAAACCGGCGAAAATGCCGATCGCAGCGACTGCTGCACCAATGTGCCATTCAAATACAAGGAGGAAGCCTGCGATGCCAAAGATGACACCCATATAAATCGGCAGCCAAGAATTGCTTGGCATATGAATCTCTTCAATTTCACTGTCATATAACGTTAAGCCTTCATTCTTTTTCTTCATGTGCCAGAATGGATCAAGGGATTTGACTTCCGGCAGTTTAGCAAAGTTATAGAATTGAACAGGCGATGCAGTAGACCATTCTAATGTTCTAGCATCCCATGGGTCGCTTGAAATATTTCTGTCTGCATAGCGGATGCTCCAGTAAATGTTGTAGCAGAATACCGCGAATCCGGCTGCCAGAACGATTGAACCAATGGCTGAAAGCATGAATAGAGGTGCAAAACCAGACTCGGCAGAGTACGTGTATGCACGTCTTACAGCTCCGTTTAAACCAAGGAAGAACATAGGCATGAATGTTACGTTAAAGCCGATTACAAACAGCCAGAAATGCCATTTGCCGATTCTTTCATTCAGCATGAAGCCGAACATTTTTGGCCACCAGTAGTAAAGACCGGCGAATACCGCAAATACTACACCCGGAATTAATACATAGTGGAAGTGGGCAACAAGGAATAATGTATTGTGATACTGGTAATCTGCTGCACCCATTGCCAGCATGACACCGGTAACCCCGCCGATAACGAAGCATGGGACAAATGCAAGTGCCCAAAGCATGGCAGAAGTAATTTTAATGCGGCCTTTCCGCATCGTAAACAGCCAGTTGAACATCTTAACTCCGGTCGGTATGGCTATTGCCATTGTCGTGATGGAGAAGAATGAGTTAACCGCAGGTCCTGATCCCATTGTATAGAAATGGTGGACCCATACAACCATACTTAGAAGCGCAATTCCAAGGATGGAAAATACCATTGACTTGTAGCCAAACAATGATTTTCTTGAGAAGGTCGCAATAACCTCTGAAAAAATCCCGAAAGCAGGAAGGGCAACAATATATACCTCTGGATGGCCCCATAGCCAGAACAGGTTAGCCCAAAGCATATCCATGCCTCCGCCGGATACCGTGAAGAAATGTGTTCCATACAGACGGTCGAATGTCATCAATGCCAATGCGACTGTGAAAATAGGGAACGCAGCCACAATCAGAATTGATGTAACAAAAGTAGTCCACGTGAACATCGGCATTTTCATCAGTGTCATGCCTTTTGTTCTCATTTTCAGTATCGTAACGATAAAGTTTATACCTGTCATTAATGTACCGATACCGGCAATCTGCAGGGCGACGGCGTAAAAGTTATTGCCGATTCCCGGACTGAACTCCTTGCCTGCAAGAGGGAAGTAGGAAGTCCAGCCTGCATCAGGCGATCCTCCAATGACAAAGGAAATATTGAATAACATAGCTCCGCTGAAAAACAGCCAGAAGCTTAGAGCATTCAGCTGTGGAAAGGCAACGTCACGTGCACCAATCTGCAGCGGAATGACAACGTTCATTAATCCAATCAAGAACGGCATAGCCATGAAGAGAATCATGATAACGCCGTGTGTTGTAAAGATTTCATTATAGTGCTGGGAATTCAAAAATTCCATTTCAGGCCGCGCAGTCTGAGCTTTCATCAGCAGGCCGTCCATCCCGCCGCGGAAAAACATTAATACCGCGGAGATGATATACATAATACCTATTTTTTTATGATCAACAGTAGTCAGCCATTCTGTCCACAGATACTTCCATTTTTTCAAATAGGTAATCCCTGCCACTGCACCAATCATTGTCAGCAAAATGGCAATCTGGGAACCTAGTATAAGGGGATCTCCGGTAATAAAAAACTCATCCCATTTAATGCCCACTATGGCCACCTCCATGGTTTTCTTCACTGTCATCATGGCCGCTGTCTTTGCCATGACCTTCAATTACATTCGGGTTCTCATTTTTGTAATTATCGTCTTCTTCAAATGTCTTGCCCTGGTATCCATGGCCTCTGTAAAGTTCAGGGTTTGTATAAGCCTTAGAGTGAGGATCAGCATGATTTACCCATTCTAAATGAGTATTTGAATATGTCAGTCTTCCTAAATGAGTAGGCTTCAGCAGTCCTTCATACTCTTTCTCTGTCAATTTAGGTGCTGTATCCTTAACATCTTCAACCCATTGGTCAAAATCTTCCTGTGTTTGGGCAAGCACTTCAAATTTCATATCCGCATATCCGCGGCCGTTAAAGTTCGTGTTCTGGCCTTCGTATGATCCAGGGTTATCTGCAACAAGATACAATTCTGTTTCCATCTTCGGCATGGTGTACTTCTGTCCGCCAAGTGCAGGCACCCAAAAAGATTGCATGGTACTTGCGGAAGTCATTTTGAAGAGTACTGGCCTATCTTCGGGAATATTGACATAGTTCACTGTCTCAATGCCTTCTTCGGGATAACTGAAAATCCATTTCCAGTCAGCAGATGTAACATGTATGGTAATAGGCTCTTTTTCTTCATAGCCCTTTGGTGTTTCTTCCAGCGCATAAAGGGTTTTAACGGTCGGGATCGTTAACGCAATGACGATTAAGATCGGAATCCCGGTCCAGATAATTTCAAGGAGTGTACTCCCATGCTCCTCGGGTGGTTCATAATCCTTATTCTCAGGTTTTTCACGGTATTTCCAAACAATGTAGCCGAATAATCCAAATACGACTGCAACAACAAGAAGCATCCAGATCAGGGACCAGTTAATTAATTCAGTAATGCTTCTGGCTACAGGACCCTGCGGTTCAAAAACAACCATATTACAGCCGCTGAGCAAAAGCATCGGCAATATAGCTGTTAAAGAGAGCAGCATTTTTTTCATCTGATGTTTCATCTCCTTTAAACAAAACTATTGTTAAATAATTCACAAATAATGTGCGCAATTTCACAAAGATGTCAAAAAAATATATTGCTGGCAAAATTGCACATCCCTGAAACCTTTATTTAACTTAGTTATCACTGTGTAAATGATATTAACATAAGCAAATGTGAAAAGTTGTGACAAATATCAAAAGGAAATATATGTAAGAACTTTGAACCGCTTTTTATTTTCTATAAATAGCAATATAACAACGGTTCTGCTGCATTATCGAACTTTTGAACAACTTTTGAACTTTTTTTATGAAATTTTCACCATGGCTGTTTTCGTATATTTTGTTGCTATTTGTATTATATTTACTGAGATAATTAGAGCGGGGGTAGCGGGCCAGGTGAGGCCCCGCAGACGCGCAGCGCCGAGGAGCCTTAGGCGCAAGCCTCGCGGAAAAGGAGCATCCTTAGCGGCCAACAACGGACAACACTATAAGCAGAAAACAAAAATTAATACGAAAAGAAAAGAGCCTTCAATAATAAAGGAAGATATACAAAAAAGGTGACTCTTCGGACAGAAAAGGATTTTTCATAACAGGAAAATGATTTTGATTAAAAGCCTGTAAGTGCTCTTTCTTATTTATTGAAAAATACAGAATACTGCAGTAACATAAAGTAAAATTAGATAGAGACAGGGTGAGGACATGATTGATTTAAGAAGCGATACAGTCACAAAGCCGACTGAAGCAATGAGAAAAGCGGCTTATGAAGCTGAAGTTGGAGATGATGTTTATGGAGAGGACCCTTCAATAAATATACTGGAGGAAAAAGCTGCTGAAGTGCTTGGAAAAGAAGCGGCACTTTTCGTAACAAGCGGAACACAAGGAAACCAGATTGCCATATTAACACATTGCCGTCCTGGCAATGAAATAATCCTCGAGGCAGAAAGCCATATATTTTACTATGAAAGCGGAGCTCCATCTGCATTCGCCGGTGTACAGACCAGAACGTTAAACGGGACAAGAGGGGCCATGAATCCCGCTGACTTGGAGTTTGCCATCAGGGGAGAGGATCAGCATTTTCCTGAAACTGGCTTAATTTGCCTTGAAAATACCCATAATCGAGCAGGCGGTGCCGTGATTCCCATTGATAATATGAAAGATATTCATCGTATCGCAAATTCCAATGACATTCCCGTACATATAGATGGAGCACGATTATTCAATGCCGCTGCAGCACTGAACCTCCCGGCTTCTGAATTAGCAAAGCATTGCGACACTGTCCAGGTATGCCTATCCAAAGGGCTGGGTGCTCCGGTCGGATCCATACTGGCAGGAAACAGAGATTTTATAACAGCCGCGAGAAAATGGCGCAAAAGACTTGGCGGGGGACTAAGGCAGGCTGGCATCATAGCGGCTCCCGGAATTATTGCTTTAACACAAATGAGAGAACGTTTGGCTGAGGACCATGAAAATGCCCAATATCTTGCACAGCAACTAGGCCAAATCAATGGGATTGAAATCGTAAATCAGGTAGATACAAATATCCTTGTGGCCGATGTAAAAAACCTTAAGATGAATTCATCGGAATTTGTTGAAAAATTAAAAGCCCAAGGAGTTCTATCTGGAACTTTTGGACCTAGTTATGTGCGTTTCGTTACTCACTATGATGTGAACAGAAACCAGCTTGAACAAGCAATAACAGCCATTCAAAAAACAGCAGCACAAACTGTTTAATATGACAAACGCATGTCTTCCGGCATGCGTTTTTTTATTTCTGCACACGTGATAATTGGAGCAGGGGGGCAAGAGAACCATTTGTATTTTTTTTACTCAAATCAGGAGTGCTGACCCGAAGATGAAAACAAGGAGAAGACCCATCCATTAGACTGCCTTGATCTGATAACCACAAAGCTTAACGAAACTTGATTTAATAATATCCCTGCTGAGTAACAACAATGTAATGTCCGGTGTGCAAATGACTCTGATGCCAAACACTGTGAAAGGGGTATCCCTGATGGATAGCCTGCCACCAGGGCCCATATTGGATCTGCGGATATCCGTAGTAATGCGCACCATTCATGCCTGTAATGATATATTGCCTCAAAGCTGTTTCCTCCTTGTCATTTTTAAAAATAATCTATGCAAAAGCTTTTAATGTGGCTCTTGAAGATTTCTCTAATTTTCCACCTATACTTTAGGTCTTAATCCGTATGATAAAAAAGTAAAACTAACACTTTTTAAAGGAGAATAAGACCATGCTATTAAAGAAAAGTTTCTTTATTGGTGCTTTCCTGATTCTAACTCTTGCAGCATGTAATAATTCGCAGCAGGGAATGGATACAGGGGAGTTAACCGGGGATGACCTTCAAGAAATTAGCCAGCCTAATAATGTGAATGTGGATAGGGAAAGACGGGGAACAGCTCCGCTTGAACTGCAAAAAGTAAATAATGGGTACCTCACAATTGACCAGAACTCTTACAGTACTTCCACTCCAAGCGGGGAATTTCCTCATAGTCAAGTAACAGAAGATGGCGGAATGCCACTCATTCAGTTTGGAGAAGGCAATCAGCAAAATGAAGGAATACAAGGCGGACCGGCTGGGGATCAACCTGCACAGCCATTTAACCAAGAGGGCCAGCAGCCTCAGGCACCTGGAGAACCCCCCACACAGGAAGGGACCGGACAGGCTCCTCAAGGACAAAATGAACAGGCACCAGCAGCTCAAAATGATGAGGTAAACAATTTTGAATCAAAAGTAATTCAATTAACCAATGCAGAACGGGAGAAGAATGGCCTAAAAGCTTTAAAGGCAGATAAACCCCTAAGCGGTGTTGCACAGGCGAAATCAAACGATATGCAGCAGAAAAATTACTTTTCCCATACAAGTCCTACTTATGGTTCACCATTTGATATGATGAGGGATTTTGGGGTAAACTATAGCACCGCCGGTGAAAACATTGCGATGGGACAGCAGAGTCCCGAACAAGTGGTTCAAGCATGGATGGAAAGTGAAGGGCATCGGAAAAATATTTTAAACGGCAGCTTTACACATATTGGCGTAGGTTATACAGAGGACGGATCTTATTGGACACAAATGTTCACAGCAAAATAAAGGAAATCGGCTTATTAGCCGATTTCCTTTTTATTGATTATAGGTTCAAGCTGACTCTTTATATCATCAAGCAGTTGATGGATGGTCATTTCTGTATCAGTTTGCCCTTTATCAAGGGCAGATTCCAATAGCTTTTCAAAATCACTAAAGTTAGATTTCATAATAGACACCTTCAAGCAGCAATGTATTTTATGACTCTATACCCTTTTAAGATTTTTTAAAACTCACTATATACTATTATCCTGCCAGCTGAGGCGTGAGAAAAATGAACAATCATTCAATTACTTTTTGTCTAAATGATTGATATCCCGTAAAGCCGGGTATTTATAATTAATAATATTTCTCAACTGCCCCCATACCTGTCAACTGAACAGCGAATAGTATATCAGGAAAGAAATCATAGATTGCTATATTGGAGGGTCTGGTTATGAGATTGGTGCAAATGGATATTGATCAGCTATTGGAAGCCACATCGGAAATTGCCGAAGAAGATCTTGGCCATATGATCAGACAGGTGGAAATTGATCATTTATTAGAACGTACCCAGGATTGGTAATATATATGGAACTCCCCCAAGCCAGGAGCTGAGGGGGAGTTTTTATGCTGAAAAATTATTTTTTTGTGAATGATTCTTTAACCGAAAAGACTTCCTGGAAGATAGGACTACGCCGATAATCACAATTCCACCGCCAATTACCTGATAAAAATACAATTTTTCCTGTGTAAACCCCAGCGCGAAGATAATTGCAAAAACAGGAAGAAGATTCAGAAATACCCCTGCTTTAGCCGCTCCGATTATTCGAACTCCAAAATTCCACGATAGAAAAGCCATAATGGAAGCTAAAAACCCAACATACAGCAAGATTCCTATGGAGGAAAGAGTGAAGACTGGTTTTGCCGCTTCCATCCAAATGTATTCAAACATGCTTATAGGTGCCAAAAGTAAAATACCAAGAAATACGGTTACATAAAAAGCCGACAGCAAAGGCAAGATGTCTGCATATTTTTTGCCGATCACAGAATACAATGCCCACAGAAAAACCGCTGCCAAAACGTAAAAATCACCGTCATTTATTTTCCATGAAAGAAACACATCAATTGACCCCTTTGAAATGACAAATAAAATGCCAAAGACGGACAGGATGATTCCGGCTGCCTGATGTGCCAGAAGCTTTTCTCTTAAAATAAATACAGCCAGCAGCGCGATACATAAGGGGCTTGTACTATTGACCACCGACGCATTAATCGAGGTGGTGTACTGCAGTGCAAAATAGATGATCGTATTGTAGCCGGCAACACCCGTCACAGCTAAAAGCAGCAGGATTCGCTTATGTTTTTTTAAAATAGCCAAATCATGCTTAAGCTGCTTTATCATAAAAGGGGTTAACACCAGAAAGGCAATGATCCAGCGCATAAGGGAAAAGAAAACAGGCGGGAAATAATCGACACCCATTCTCCCTATAACAAAATTACCTCCCCATATCATATTCGCTAATATCAGCAATAGAAAACCGTTCATTTTGTTTCTCTCATCCAGCAACCATGAAAACCTTCTTCCTTAATTGTAATAAATAAAATTTTACCCTTATCATCAAGATAATTCATTCATTTCGGAAAAGTTTTTCTTGAAAAATTTGTAACTATTGGAAAAGGCAACGCGTCAACTTACTTAAAAAGGGGTGTCAATTATGAAAAATAAATGGCTTCTGTTTGGCGGCATCACAATAACATTACTAATCCTGACGTCGTTTCCTTTCTTTAACAGATTAACAATAGTCAGTTCTTTGGCAGAAAGTAAGGAAGAATTAATTGTTTTATCCAATAAAGTATGGGAGGTAACGTTTTCAAAGGAACTTGATCCAGAAAGTGTTAGCAGTGCTTCAGTTTATGTTCTGAATGACGAGGGAGAAAAAGAGAAGGTAAAAATTTTACTCAAAAACAATCTTAAATCCATAGAAGTTCAGCCGCCTGATGAAGGATATAACCTTCATTCACCGCATTATACATTGGTCATCACAAATCATATTAAAACAAAGAGAGGACAAAATCTAAATGGATCAGTAAAAACAGCCTTTAAAGTAATAAATACATTGCCGGCAATCGGTTCAAAAGATGAATTGAACAGGTTTTTTTCAAAAATGCTTAAAGAAGAAAGGACTTTCCTATTAGACAGGGAAGTGGCAATAAGTGAGGATAGCAGTGCAAAGAGTTCAGCAGAGTCCGCAGGGACAGATTATTCGGGAACAAATGTGCAGGTTTCAGGTATCGATGAAGCCGATTTACTAAAAACAGACGGAACCCACATCTACAAAATCTCCGAAAATAAAGTTCAGATTATCAAAGCTGTTCCGGCAGATAAAATGGAAATGGAATCTCAGTTAACCTTCAGTGAGGATTTTACTCCCTTTCAGTTATTTATTGAAGACAATCAATTAATCGTTATGGGCCACAGTTATAAAGATGTTCGAAAACACATTAGAAATGTGCCTTCAGAAAAAATGATTGCACCTGCATACCAATCCACCAAAACAATTGTTTATAATATCGAAAATAAACAAAAGCCAAAACAAATCAGAGAGGCAGAGGTTGAGGGCAGCCTGCTTGCTTCGAGGCTAATGGATGGAAAAGTATATTTAATTACAAGCTATTATCCCGAATATTGGATATTGGAGAAACATAAAAATGCAGACCTGCGCCCCCGCTACTATGATACTGCCCAAAGCATGGAAGAGCAGTTTGTAGATTACAATAAGATAAAATATTTTCCCGATTCCCATCAAGCAAATTATATTAATATAGCTGTGATGAATGTAAGAGCCAACAGGGAGCCATTATCTGTCTCTAGCTATTTAGGCAGCGGAAATGAATTTTATATGTCCAAACATAATCTATATTTAGCAGCCACCCATTACAATGAAGAGATTGCAGACAGAAAGATGCCGCATCCGGATACGAGCATATATAAGTTCAATCTAAAAGACGGAAAGGTAGAATTCCAGACTTCTGCGGAAATAAAAGGAACCGTTTTAAATCAGTTTTCAATGGATGAATATAAAGGAAACTTCAGGGTCGTAACAACTAAAGGGGAAGCCTGGGATGGCAGAAACCCTTCATCCAATAGCCTTTACATTTTGGATAAGAATTTAAAACAGATCGGCCAGCTTGAAGACCTGGCAAAAGGGGAGAGAATTTATTCTGCAAGATTTATGAATGAGCGGATTTATATGGTGACATTCAAGGAAACCGATCCTCTCTTTGTTATTGATGGCTCAAATCCGGAAAAACCTTCTATTCTCGGAGAATTAAAAATTCCGGGCTTCAGCAATTACCTGCACCCCCTGGATGAAAACCATCTCATAGGCTTTGGACATGATACAAAAATTGCCGGAGGAAAAGCAGCTGGCGGCCAGCCTGTAATTACCACGGACGGTATTAAAATCTCTTTATTCGATGTAAGTGATACTAGTAATCCTGTCGAAAAAGATAACGAAATCATCGGGGGACGCGGTTCCTATTCCCCTTTAAATTACGATCACAAAGCGCTGCTTGTGGATAAAAAGAAAAATCTATATGGACTCCCCATTTCGATCTATCAAAATAAAAAAGGCAGCCAGTTTGAATCCACATTTGACTTCCAGGGTGCGTTAATATACAAAATTACTGTCGAGAACGGGATCGAGCTCCAAAGTAAAATTACCCATCAGACAGAAGAAACAATCTATGAAGAATGGGAAAATGCAATCGAAAGGCTTATTTATATCGGTGACTACATTTATAGCATATCTCCTGGAAAAATTAATGCCTATCATACAGATGCTTTCCAAAAAGCAGGAGAACTGAAGTTAAATTAAACTAAGAGAACTGGCCTTACGGCTGGTTCTTTTTCTGATTGATTGCAGAGGAAGGCAGGAGATCCTCGAATATACATACACATTTTATTTAGGAGGGAGACACCTTATATATAGCGAAAATCTGAAAAAGTTGATTCAATCCACATGAAAGACGCCTCTTCTTCAAACAATCTGCTCCAATACACATAATATTGAAAGGTAAAGAACAGCACTTTATACAAAAAAAGCTTTTCATATATAGAAATTAATACCGGAAAACCATTTCCATATTTTTGAATAACTTTATAATTAAACGGCTATTATAAAGTTTATAGTATATAAATATAATTTTCCTAAATGGCTGGTGAGTTTATGAACGGCAGCAGTATTCCTAAATTAATATCGTCCGAAATGGCCATGCTTTGGAATACCTATATAGCAGATACAGCAGCAGTCTGTTGTATAAAGCACTACATTAAAACAAATGAAGACCCGGATGTCCTGCCGGTATTGAACTACGCGCTAACTATCGCGAAGGATCACATAGACGAAATTGCCTCACTCTTTAAGATGGAGGAATTTCCCTTACCTGATGGATTTAATGAGGAAGACCTGTACATTGACGCTCCTAAATTATTCTCAGACATAACCTATCTAAGATTCATGCATCATTTAGGAAGAACCGGATTGAATGCCTACTCACTTGCTAAATCAGTCTCCGCTAGAGAAGACGTGCGCAGCATGTTTAAAAAATACTATGAACAAACCGAAAAATTATTTGATATGGCGTCTGAAGCTATGCAGGAAAAGGGCTTCTTCATTCGATCACCCTATATTGAATATCCTAAGAAAGTAAAGTATGTTTCAGACCATCAATTCCTTGGTGGAATTATTGGAAAGAAGCGTCAGCTGCTGGCCATCGAAATTGCCCACCTGGGCACGAATATTGAGCTCTCGAATATTGCCAAAACCATGCTTTTAGCTTTCAGCCAGGTAGCTCAGGAAAAAATGATAAGCAATTACTTCAAAAAAGGCTATGACATGAGCCTGGAGCATGTTGAATATTTCCTCAACGTGTTAAAAAATGACGATGTATCCTATCCAAGCACATGGGATGGGTCGATTACAGACTCTACGAAGGCACCTTTTTCGGATAAATTAATGATGTTTCTCATTTCAAGTATAACAGCGGTAGGGGTAATGGACTTCGGAATAGCCATCGGCGCAAGTGTCCGAAAAGACCTGGCTATCCAATATGCTAAAATGATGATCAAGGCCGGTAATTTTGCTGACGATGGAGCAAAATTGATGATCGACAACGGCTGGCTGGAAAAACCGCCTCAATCCCTTAATAGGGAAGAACTCAGAAATAAATAAGGATGAAGCATTCTTTCCTAAGGAATGCTTCTTTTTTATGAGTGCCTGCTGGAAAATTGGGGTAATAGAATACTAGCTTACAAAATAAAGAAGGAGATGAAACTGAATGTGTAAATGGATGCTTGCTTTTACCGCATGCATGATGCTGACAGCCTGCAGCGGGGGAGAAGAGAAAAAAGATGAAGCCGCAAAGAAAGAAAACAGCAGCCAGGAATATAATGAAGCTACTAACACCGAAGGGGAAAAAAAGCCACTCTCAATTGCCGAGCTGGATGAACGCATTGATGAGGGTATGAATATAGATACCTACTCTGCGGAAGTACAGTCATGGTCTGAAAAGGGCCAGCTGGAAATGAAAGAAACAGTAGTCGTTGAAGATGAAAATACCTCATCAGCAGATATTCTTCAGCTTGCTGATGGATTTTTAGGTGTTGCATATGATGAAAAAGAAGTGACAAAAGTAAAAATGTTCCAGTCAGCAGAGCATGCAAAAGAATATTTTGAATCACTTTAATAAATGTGGGACCTTCCGGACGGAAGGTCCTTTTTTCATTCTGGACTGTTTACCATAATTGCTGCAACCTGCATTAATCGATCATAGAAAAGGACAGAAGCAGGATTTTGTTCAAGACCAGCCGCCTTAAAGGCCTCCTTCATACAGGCAAGCCATCTTTGCGCTCTTAATGAGGTAATTTCAAATGGAAGATGTCTTTGCTTCATAGCCGGCGGACCGAACTCCTGGCTGTAAAGTGGCGGTCCTCCAAGAAATTGGGTTAGAAACATTTTTTGTTTTCGCTTAATTTCCTCTATGTCTCCTTCAAATAGGGGACTTAAAACGGGATCTGCATACACACGCGGATAAAACGCCTCAACAAGTTTGTCTATAGTTTCAGTTCCGCCTAATTCTTCAAATAGTGTTTTAAACTCTTGCACGTTTTTTCACCTGCTCGTAATCCATTATTTTAATACAAGTATATAGTACTTACCTTACATAAAATGTGATATAAATCACAGTAAAATTTTATTGAAACCTTGTTTCGATTAGCACGTATATATTAAGAAAGCATTTGAAAGGGTGAGGGTATGGAAAGAAAAGGGTGTATCAAGTGCGGAAGCAGTGACGCCGGCCAAAAAGAAGTTGCCATGACTGGTACTGGACTTTCCAAAATGTTTGATGTTCAGCATAACCGATTTCTGGTCGTTTACTGTAAAAACTGCGGGTATTCAGAATTTTATAATAAAAACTCTTCCACTGCCGGAAATGTTCTGGACTTTTTCTTCGGAGGCTAAATATATTTATCAAGCATTGCCCTCATACGGCAATGTTTTTTTAAGCAAAAAATTTTGTTAACCGAAAGAAATGTGAGAAAATTATCCAGTACCCAATCTGATAAAAGAGGTGAAAGAATGGAAAATTTACAATCTGCTGCATCATTACATAACGGTGTCAAAATGCCTTGGCTGGGACTGGGTGTTTTTAAGGTTGAGAACGGAGACGAAGTTGTCCAGTCAGTTAAATCAGCTATTAAAGCAGGATATAAAAGCATTGATACGGCAGCGGTCTATCAGAATGAAGAGGGCGTAGGCCAGGCAATTAAGGAAGCTGGCATACCTCGGGAAGAGCTTTTTATTACCACGAAGGTCTGGAATTCTGACCAGGGCTATGATTCCACAATCAATGCATTTGAAACCAGTCTTGAAAAGCTGGGTCTTGAGTATATCGACCTTTACCTGATTCACTGGCCTGTGAAAGGGAAATATAAAGAAACATGGAAAGCCCTTGAAACTCTATATAAAGAGAAGAGAGTAAAGGCAATTGGTGTGAGCAACTTCCATATTCATCATCTGGAAGATCTATTGAAGGATGCTGAGATAAAGCCAATGGTCAATCAGGTAGAGCTTCACCCTTTACTCAGTCAGTCTGAGCTTAGGGACTTCTGCAGGAATCATGACATTCAGATAGAAGCATGGTCACCGCTCGCACAGGGAGAGCTTCTTGAAAATGCAGCATTGAAGGAAATTGGCCAAAAGTACGGCAAATCAATTGCACAGGTAATCTTAAGATGGGATCTGCAGAATGAAATTGTGACAATCCCCAAATCTGTAAAAGAACATCGCATCATTGAAAATGCTGATATATTTGACTTTGAGCTTTCTTCAGAGGATATGGACAAAATCAGCAGCTTAAAAGAAAATAGACGAATAGGTCCGGACCCCGACAACTTCAATTTTTAAATACGAGAAACCGGCAGGCACACAAGCCTGCCGGTTTCCTTTTATTCTTCAAAATACTCTCGAAAGTCTTCTGAATCGTTTTCGGTTTTATTCTTGTAGTAAGGATTATCTTCAGTTGAATTATCCGGGTCAAGATTGGTCTTTATTACCAGTGTCGGCCCAGAAGTATGTTTTGCAATCATTCGATCATCCAGTTCTTTAAAATCCGGCAGTTTTTGGCTTCCTGGTTTTAGTGGATCCATGGCTGCACCTCCTGATTCATAGCGTGCAATGAGCAGGCATCATTTATTCACTATCCCCTATAGTTCCTCAAAATGTTTGTACAGGCGAAAAAAAGGATATTAAGGAAGAAAACATTCTTTCGTACATAAATCCACACTGCTTTTCAATGGAGGAACACACAATGAGCATTTTTGAGAATATTTTGGACATCCTGGAGAAAAAGGGGGCTATATCAATCCCTTCTTTGCTGGATGAAATGAACAGGCAAAATAATTATCAGAGAGCCAGCACGAAACCTGTTGAATTATCACATGTAAAATCAGTGATCAGCAGGAAAAGAGAGCTCTTTCATATTAAAAATAATATAGTTACGATTGACCCCGATAAAGATCCAATTCTTTTAAGTGTAAGTATCGGGGGCTATCCAGGTCCATGGTACAAAATTGAAGTGGATTTCATTAACGGCCGTTTTGTTTACTTTGAATGGCATTTAAGTTCGTTCTCATCAAGAAATGAGCTGCCGGCAGTGTCAGGGAGCATTGAAGAATTTAAGAAAGAATTATATCGGCTGAAAATTTGGAAGTGGCAGGAGGAATACAAAAATCCGGGAATAATTTTGGATAGTGTGACATGGTCCGTAAAGCTGGTTACAAAGGAAAATATCTTTGAGAGTCAGGGGATTCAGGCTTTTCCTAATGGATGGGAAAAGTTTTGCATAGCACTTACGAAATTAACGGGAAAAGATATCTGCTAAAAGCTGCTGCTGGGAAATTGGCGGCAGCTTTTTAGTCTTCTGTTATCATCTTAAGGATAAAACTTTCATCTTCTTCATCAATATAAAGGCAATATTCTTCCTCCTCTGTTATTTCCAGCAGCTGCTGAAGCTCTTTTGGGATATGGATGGAGCCGTTGTCAGAAATAAGTCTTTTATTGTGGGTTGAATCCAAATTGGCTTTTTCAATAATAATTTGGTCATGATCGAAGCGTAATTCCGCCAGTTTTCCCGGCAAAAGCCCAAATTGGCTGCGCCACTTGCAGGGGAGCAGAACTTTGCCGGTTTTATTGAAGTTTTTACACTTGTACATGGTTAGCATGCAGATCAGCTCCTTCTATGCTTGTTAATCTATTACACATATCGGAACTTTCAAAACACGATTTTCAGCCAATTTCTAAAAAAGTTCATTAGACAAGGCAGAAAGGATGAATAAATTCCCTCTAAATACAAAACCTTTAAAAAAAGGTGGGGTAAGATGAAAAAGAAGCTGTTTTTGGTGCTTATTATTATCCTTTCCTGGCTGACTGTTCCATTTATAGGCAAGAAGGATTTTAAACGATTTTATCCGGCAGCAACCTTTATGGGGTTATATGTATTGATAGAAGGAATTATTGCTGAAAAGAACAAATGGTGGACAATTAAAACTCGTTTGCACTCAAAGCTCAGCGGTGAATTTCCATTGGTTTTAGGACCATTTTTTGCAGGGTCCATCTGGATTTTAAAACTGACTTATGGAAGGCCATTGATGTATATTCTTTTGAATGCTGTGGTTGATGCTTTTTTTGCCTACCCATTTTATACTTGGTTCAAAAAGATGGGGATTTGGAAGCTTCTCCGTTTTTCACAGCTGCAGCTATTTATGCTGTTCATTATTAAGTCAATATTAATGTATGTTTTTCATTTGGCATTTTTGGATAAAAAGGTGTTATCTGCGTCAGCTGAAGCCATTAAAAACTCATTCAGTAAATCCACCTACAATGAAAGCGAGGAGTGAAGTAATGGAAAAAAGAAAAGACGTTTCCTGTACGGATGATAAAGATATTCTCCACCATCTTATGGAAGAGCAAATTGCTTATATTTGTGTAGAAGAAGAGGAAGAACGAATGAAGGAAGAAACTATGAATAACATCAATAGCGATTAGAAGCTTTCCGAAAAGAGGTTTAAGATGAAGAAATTAATGATCAGTCTTATGGTATTAATGCTTGTAACAGAATACATTCCCATACGGGCATTGACCGGAGAAGCCTATGCAGAGAGACCGGAACCAGCATATGCAAAATGGGGCAGACTGGCTATGGAGACAGCGAAAGAGAAATACCCAAGGGCTAAAATCCTTGATTATTTGCATATTGGCAGAGAAAAGAGGCAGACGACAGAGATCGAAAAGTTCAAGCTGTGGATAGAGGATGGCGGCAAAGAGTTCGGTTTGTATATTGATATTGAATTTGATTCAAAAACAGAAAGAGTTATCAGGATTAATACTCGAAAATCGGCCAATTAAACCTGCCCTCAGAATATAACCAGGGACTTCTTCAATGAGAAGTCCCTGGTTTTTTAATTCTCAAATTCAAATTTTGAATAACAATCAATGGAGAAGTCTGCATAAGGGTTCGGATTGCGGAACGCACAGGTTTTTATGCCGATTTGTCTGGCAGGAATTAAATCTGTATCCTGGTCGCCAATGGCCAAATCAATATGATAACGCCGGTGAAGATATTCATAAGATTCCGGATGCGGCTTTAAGGAAAAACCATCATACTCCGGACAGATCACTTTTTCAAAATAGGCTGTGAGATTCCAATACTCCAACAGCTCCTCTGTGGAATGACGGTTTCGATGGGTAACGAGCACGTTTACGTTATTTCGTTCTAATATACCTCTTACATATGGGAATAATGGCTTCTCATTATGCTTAATAGCTGCTTCCAATTTACGAAAATCTTTAATTTTTTCAGGAGGAACATCAAATCTTTGATAAGCTGTCCCGTTTTTAAGGGGCAAGAGAACTTCCTCGGGTTTGAGTTCTTTGCCGGAAATGCCGATAAAAGCCTGAACCAAAGTAGGCCAAGTATCCAGAATCGTGCCATCTAAATCCCAAAGAACATTCATAAAAATCAACCTCCTTGCTATGTATACATTGTAAAGTCTGAGAAAGGGCAAAGGCAAATACCCGGCAATTTTTTGCCGGGTATCCCATTATCTCAATACATTAAAATATCTGGCTTCCGGATGGGCAAATACCATCGCAGATACCGAGGCTTCAGGCTCCATCATACATTCTTCAGTAAGCTGAACACCTATATCCTCAGGGCTAATAAGCTTAAACAGCTTTTTTTGGTCCTCAAGCTCAGGACATGCAGGATAGCCATACGAAAAGCGCTGCCCCTGGTATTTCGCTGCAAAACGGTCTTTCATCGTCATTTCAACCGGATCTGGGAAACCCCAGCGATCACGGATCTGGCGATGGATCAGCTCAGCAAGACCTTCGGCCGTCTCTAAAGCCAGGGACTGCAGGGCATGGCTTTCCAGGAATCGGCCTTCAGCTTTTAATCGATCTGCTATATTGCGGATCCCTTTCCCGGCTGTCACAGTAAAGAACGATACATAATCCATTTGACCGCTCTCTTTTGATTTAAGGAAATCTGCCAGACATAAGAATGGCTCTGTTTCCTGGCGCGGAAACTCAAATGTTTCGATGACCGTTTTTTCATCCTCTGCATAAATAAGAACCTTATCGCCATCAGACTGGGCAGGGAAGAACTGATAAACGGCTTTTGGCTCTATCCAGTTGTTTTCTTTAGCTTCAGCAATCAATTCATCAACCATTGTGTTAATTTTAATGGCTTTTTCATCTTTTTGAGCAAGCAGCTTTTGCAGGTTTCCTTTTAAGCCAAGGTGATGGCCAATCAGCATTTGCTTATTAATATAGGGCTCGATATGCGAAAGGGAGTATGCTTTCAGCAGATGCCGCTTTAAATCCTTTGGAACAAAAACCGGCACCTTTGTGCTGACAGTTGGTTTAGGCCTTACTGCAACTGCAACCGATCCCCGGTCAAAAGGTACTGCATTCAGCAGGGCTGCCTGTTTTTCAGCCTGCTCGCTTCGCAGTTTCTCCGCCTCTTCGGGCTCCTGAAGCTGATTGGCTAATGAGAGCCCGTTCATGGCATCCTTTGCATACAGGACAAGCCCATCGTATTCCTTGGAGATTTTTGTATCTGTGAATTTTCTTGAGAGTGCAGCCCCCCCAACTAAAATCGGAATATCAATTCCAGCCTGCTTCATGTCATGTGCCGTAATGACCATCTGCTGAGCAGATTTAACAAGCAAACCTGAAAGGCCGACCATATCCGGATTCTCGCGCCTGATGTTTTCAATAAGTTCAGCAGGAGTTACCTTAATTCCCAGGTCTATCACTTCATAACCATTATTGCTGAGAATGATATCAACTAAGTTTTTACCGATATCATGGACATCTCCTTTAACGGTTGCAAGGATGATTTTACCCTTTGACGAAGATTGTGCAGCATCTTTTTCCATATGCGGCTCCAGATAAGCAACAGAAGCTTTCATTACCTCTGCACTTTGAAGAACCTCTGCAACAATCAGCTGGTTATCATTGAACAATCTTCCTACTTCCTTCATGCCATTCATTAAAGGCCCATTAATGATATCCAGAGGAGCAGGGTATGCTTCCAGTGCCAAATCAAGGTCAGGCAGGAGCCCTTCTTTAGTTCCTTCGAGAATATAATAGGCGAGTCGTTCCTCCAATGTCATATCCGGCAGAACACTCTTGCTTTCTTTTTTCTTATCACGATAAAAATCAGTAAAGACAGCAAGTGATTCATCCGTAGTCTCAAAAAGAAGTTTTTCGGCCATTAAAACCTCTTCCTTGGAAATGGAAGCAAATCGTTCAAGCTTTTCCGTATTCACTATCGCATAATCCAGTCCCGCCTGGGTGCAGTGATATAGAAATACCGAATTCAATATCTCTCTGCCGACAGGAGGGAGGCCGAATGATACATTACTGATACCCAGAATGGTTTGTACCTCCGGAAGAGCCTCTTTAATAAGTCTGATTCCATCTACCGTTGCCTTAGCAGACCCGATGTATTGTTCATCTCCTGTGCCGACAGGGAAGACGAGAGGGTCAAAAATTAGATCCTGGGGCGGGATATGATATTTATTTACAAGCAGATCATAGGAACGCTTTGCAATTTCGAGTTTGCGTTCCGCCGAAACACCCATTCCTTCTTCATCAATTGTTCCTACCACTACAGCCGCACCATAGCGTTGGATAAGCGGTGCGATTGCCTCGAATCTTTCCTCGCCATCCTCGAGGTTAATCGAATTTATGATGGCTTTTCCCTGTGAATAGGTGAGTGCCTTCTCGATAACTGCTTCGTCAGTTGAATCAATGACAAGAGGGACTTTAATTTTCTTTACTAATTCCTTGATAAAGTTTTCAACATCCTGCATTTCATCACGATCAGGATCTGCCAGGCAAATATCAATAACATGGGCTCCGCCTTTAACCTGGGCTCGGCCTATCTCAGCCGCTTCCTCGAACTTTCCTTCAGCAATCAGCCTTTTAAACTTGCGTGAGCCAATAACATTTGTACGCTCTCCGACCATAATGGGCCTTAAGGTCGGGTCGTCATAAATCAGAGGTTCGATTCCGGACACTTTATGAAGGGAATTGCCCTCATAATTACGTGGTTTATAATTTTTTACCGACTCAGCAATTGACTGAATATGTTCCGGGGTGGTACCGCAGCAGCCGCCGACAATATTCAGCCAGCCTTCCTTGGCAAACCCCTCAAGCTTGCTCGCCAATGATTCGGGTGTTTCATGGTACTGTCCTTCTTCATCAGGCAATCCGGCATTTGGATAGCAGCTGACAGCTGTAGAAGCCAATCCTGACAAGGAACGAATATGGTCCTGCATGAACTCGGGTCCTGTCGCACAGTTGAGTCCAACTGCCAGCGGCTGCATATGTTCAAGCGAAATATAAAAGGCTTCAATCGATTGGCCTGCAAGGGTTGTGCCCATCGGTTCAATCGTTCCGGAAACGATCAGAGGAAGTTTAATTCCTGTCTTTTCTGATGCCTTTTCGATGCCGATAAATCCAGCTTTTACATTCAGCATATCCTGGCTGGTTTCCAGGAGGAGAAGGTCTGCACCGCCTTCGATTAATCCTCTGGCCTGCTCCTCGTAAGCTGCTATCATGTCTTCAAATGTAGAACCGCCTGTTACACTCAGCGTTTTCGTCGTAGGTCCCATGGCGCCAGCAACATATCTCGGCCATTCAGGAGTTGACATGCGGTCTGTGGCTTCTCTGGCAATTTCTACAGCAATTTTATTCAATTCATATGCTTTTTCTTCCAGATCATAATCTGCGAGAACAATGCTGGTTGCACCGAAAGTATTGGTTTCAATAATGTCTGCACCAGCTTTTAAATATTCTAGATGAATATGTTCAATCACAGAGGGTGCCGTTACGTTTAAATACTCGTTGCAGCCTTCATATTCCTCGCCGCCGAAATCATCTGCCGAAAGATTGGCTCTCTGAAGCATGGTGCCCATTGCTCCGTCCATAATCAGGATTTTCTTTTTTAACTGCTCCTGCAGTGATGGTTTACGCATGTTGTTTCCTCCTTGAAAGCCGTTCGGTTGTCTCACGGGCATAGTTTGATAGCTCGACAGTCATTTCATAGCGCATAAATGGAGTGATAAGGTAAATGCCATTAAACAGCTCTGCCGCAGCATCGATAAGCGACTTGGCAATGGCAATGCCTTCAGCGCCGGCTTTTGCAGGATCATCCTTTAAAGAGGCCATTCTGTTTCTAATACTGTCTGAGATCTTGATTCCCGGAACTTCATTATGAAGAAACTCCGCATTACGGCTGCCGGTAAGAGGCATTAAGCCTATATAAACAGGTGCTTTTAAATCTTTCACAGCTTCATGAACCTCAAGCAGCTTCTCTTCAGAAAAAACAGGCTGTGAAATGAAATAATCTGCACCGTGTTCAATTTTCTTTTCCAGCCTTCCAACAGCTTTTTCCAATGAACGGACATTGGGGTTAAATGCACCCGCAACAGAAAAGGCTGCTTTCTGGCCTAAGTCTTTCCCTGAAAAAGATAATCCTTCATTTAACTGCTTGATCATATTAATCAATTCAAATGAAGATACATCATACACGGAAGAGGCTCCCGGAAAATCACCGACACGGGCCGGGTCTCCTGTTACAGCAAGAATATCATTTAAACCAAGGGCATGCAGTCCCATTAAATGGGATTGAAGCCCGATAATGTTTCGATCTCTGCAGGTTACATGCACAAGAGGGCGCAATCCTGTCTGCTGTTTGACAAGATAGCCAAGTGCAGAGTTGCATACCCTTGGGGAAGCAAGAGAATTATCCGCAAGAGTAATAGAATCAATACCAGCTTCCTTCAATGCTTTGGCACCTTCAAAAAAGCGGGCAGTATCAAGCTTCCTTGGCGGATCGAGCTCAACAATCACCGATGGCCTTTCTCTGACAATATCCTGAAGGGGAGGGAGCTCTCTTGATGATTCCGTTTTTTCTGAAACGATAACCTTATTAACTGCTTTGATCTCTTTTTCCTCGATTGGCGGAAGTCCTTTTAGAACATCAGCAAATGCCTTGATATGATCAGGTGTTGTTCCGCAGCAGCCCCCAAGCAGGCGGACGCCCTGATTCCGAAATTCAATTGCAGACTGCCGGAAATATTCTGCATCACCTTCATAATGGAATTTGCCGTCCGTATAAGCAGGAATACTGGCATTTGGATATGCAGACAGATAGGCATGCTTTGGCAAAGGTACACTTTCGAGTGTTTTCAGCATATGATGGGGACCAAGCCGGCAATTGATTCCCACTACATCCGCGCCAATGCCGTCGAGCCTTGCCAGCGCATCAGAAATGGAAGTCTGGTTCTGCAGGACACCTGCTTCCTGAAGAGAAACCTGTGCGATAATCGGCAAATCGGTTTCTTTTCTGGCAATAGCCAGAACCGTCTCAAGTTCTTCAAGATCATAATACGTTTCCAGCAAGATGCTGTCCACACCTTCCAGCAGCAGACAATAAAGCTGCTCACGGAAGCTTCTTTTTATTTCCTCCAGTGTGATCATGTTTGGCTTAAACCCTCTTATCCCGCCAATTGTACCTGCAACATACGCGCGGCCACCGGCAGCTTTTTTGGCGATCCGGGCAGCAGCACCGTTTATTTCTTTCACAGAGTCTTCAAGGCCATATCGCTGCAGTTTAAGATAATTGGCCGCATACGTATTGGTTTGGATCAAATCAGCCCCCGCGCCTATGTACGCTTCATGGATATGCTGAATTTGTTCTGATTGAGAAAGATTCAATTCTTCAAAACAGCTGTCTGTGCCATAGGAGTAGAGGAGAGTTCCCATCGCGCCATCTGCTATGATGATTTCATTCTTTAATTTATCCAGGAAACTCATCGTATCACCCCCGCTGTAAAATCGATTGTTTTGATTGTTCTGCAGCAGATAACGCTGCCTTGAAATCTTCTATAATATCATCTGCGCTCTCCAGTCCAACAGACAGACGGAGAAGACTGTCTGTAATTCCGCGCTGTTCTCTTTCAGGTGCAGGCATGGCTGCATGCGACATTTTGGCAGGGTAGGAGAGGATGGATTCAACTGCTCCCAGACTTACTGCAAAAACAGGAATTTTTGCATTTTCCACAAATGCTCTCATTGCCTGTTCATCTTCAAGTTCAAAAGAAAGAACAGCACCTGCATTCACAGCCTGTTTTTTCTGGATTTCATAGCCGGGATGCTCGGCAAAGCCCGGGTAATGAACTTTCTTTACTTCCGGATGATCATGAAGGAAACGGGCAATTTTCTCAGCTGATTTCACAGACTGGTCAAGCCTTACCTGGAGCGTTTTAATGCCTCTTAAGACAAGCCAGGCATCCTGAACACCCAGAACAGCTCCAAAGGAATTCTGGAGGAAGGAAAGTCTTGCTCCTAATTCCGGGTCTTTCACAACCGCCAGGCCTGCCACGACGTCGCTATGTCCGGATAAAAATTTGGTAGCGCTGTGAAGCACGATATCTGCACCTAAAGAGAGCGGTTTTTGCAGGGCAGGGGTCAGAAAGGTATTATCCACAAATGTCAGGGCTCCATGCTGCTTGGCAAGTTGGCTGATGGCCTGTATATCAGTTACTTTCAGCAGGGGATTGGAAGGAGTCTCAACATAGAAAACCTTTGTGTTGGGACGGATGGCTTCCTTCACTTCCTCCAGGTTTGTCATATCAACAAATGTGTGCTCAATGCCAAAACGGGACAGGACTTCGGTAGTCATGCGATAGGTCCCGCCATATACGTCTTCTGTTATGACAACATGATCTCCCTGTGATAAGAGGAGAAAAGCTGTAGAAATGGCAGCCATTCCTGAAGAGAAGGCAAATCCTCTGACTCCTTCTTCAAGCTCCGCAATGACCTCTTCAAGAGCTTCCCTTGTTGGATTCAGACTGCGGCTGTAATCATATTTTCCAAATACATCAATATCTTTTTGATGAAAGGTGGAGGCATGCTGGATCGGTACACTGACAGCTCCTGTTTCCGGATCGAATTTATGATTATTGTGAAGCAATTTCGTTTGGAATGTATAGTTTGAGCTCATCGCACTGCCTCCTTTACAACCTTTGCAAAAGCATGTTCTAGATCTGCCTTCAAATCTTCTGCATTTTCGATTCCAACCGAGAAACGCAGAAGCCTGTTACAGACACCTGTTTCCTTGCGGATTTCTTCAGGGATGTCCGCATGCGTCTGTGTTGCGGGATAGGTGATAAAACTCTCGACTCCGCCAAGGCTTTCAGCAAAGGAGATAAGGGAGAGGCTCTGCAGAAAAGGATTCACCCAGGATTCATCCTGTACCCGGAACGAAATCATGCCGCCTTTGCCTGGATATAGAACATCCGTAACGGATTCATGTCCTGATAAGAAAGCCGCCAGTTCCCTGGCATTTTTCTCATGCCGTTCCATGCGAAGAGAAAGTGTCTTCATGCCTCTGATTAAAAGCCATGAATCAAATGGGCTAAGGACTGCACCAGCAGCGTTATGGTTCATAGCAAGCTCCTCACATAGCTGCTTGCCTTTTGCGACAATTAACCCAGCAAGGACATCATTATGGCCGCCAAGGTATTTTGTAGCACTATGGATGACAATATCAGCTCCAAGCTTTAGCGGCTGCTGAAGAAGGGGGGTATAAAATGTGTTATCCACGATCAGGAGAACATTATGCCGTTTTGCGATGTCAGCTATCAGCCCAATATCTGTCTCTTCCATCAAGGGATTAGTTGGGGTTTCCAGAAATATAGCTTTTGTTTTTTCAGTGATAAGCTCTTCAACAACTTCAGGATTGCTGGTATTCACATATTTGCTTTCCAGTCCCCACTTTTTGAAGCCCTGTTCAAGCAAGCGGTAGGTACCACCGTATAGATCTTTGGATACAATCCATTCATCACCTGATTGAAAGAGTGAGAGAATAGTAAGTATAGCCGCCATTCCTGAACTGCAGGCATATCCTTGATCGCCTTTTTCCAAATCGGCGATTGCCTGTTCAAGCAGCTGGCGGGTCGGATTGCCTGTTCGGCTATAGTCGAAGCCAGTAGACTGGCCAATGCCTTCATGGCGGTAAGCGGTGGAAAAGTAAACAGGCGGATTGACTGCACCTGTTGCGGATTCGCTTCTGTTTCCAATTTGCGCTAATTTGGTGTCAATATTATACATGCTCATAAACACTCCTTCGTCATAATAAAAAAAAGCCTTCTATAAGAAGAAGACTTTTTAATGTGAACAGCCATTCTTCTTATCTTTCAAGTTTTTGAAAACTTGCAGGAATTAGCACCTTTTCAATCAAAAAAATGATTGAAGGTTGCTGAGGCGTCGTCGGGCCTTACCCTCGACCTCTCTGGATAAGAAATCAATTATTAAATTTTCTCTAAACTTTACTACAGTAAACCGTTAACAGTCAATACTTTTTTGAATATTTCATGTTATAAAAAATATTCAGCAAGAGTCCAGGGGGGGTAAGCAAAGTCCTGGACTAAAAAAACTTTCCTTAACAGATCGGAAAGTTTTTTTAGGCTATTCATTCTTCAATTAAATCGTTAACCGGCACATCCATTTCTTTTTCAGAATCTGCTTTAGTGTAAATGCGTGCTGTCTTAGTCTGCTCATCTACATGCTGAATGATGATCGGAACTCCATTTAAAGTAACATTGTGCATTTCAGCAGACTCAGCAATCTCTTTGGCTCTGCCAATGTTCATGGAAAAACCTCCTGAATTTGAATAACTTTAATGTGTCTAAAAAAGATACAAATTATTCTTTTTATCTGGCATAAACTGTTATAGGTAGATCGCTTTAAAGTTCAGAATATTTGTTTTATAATGGAACAAATGACATTTTTCTTGGAGGGAAGCTAATATGCGCGAACATAGCCACTGCCGCCACCGGTTTGCCGAATCCGAAGGTCCTGCAGTTTTCCAGACCCTGGATGGCATTGAAGTAAATGTTTCTGGTTCAATGTTTGAAAAATGTACAACTTGCGGCCATTTTGATTTTCCTGTGGAAACGAGAGAAGCAATTGAATCTTCCCTAAAAGAAAACAGAAAAAAAGCAAATGCAGCAAAACAAATTTACATTAACTTAGTTGAGACTTTTTAAGCCGGACGCCATGTCGGCTTTTTTATTTTGGCTTCAGTTAGTAATTGGTATTGAATGGCACTTGACCCTATAAAAAGCATTGGATTTCTTAGCGGGATGTCTTATAAGCTTATTCAATGTTCTGCAGGAAAAGAGGGAGCAGAAGACTCTGAAAGCAAAGCTTAAGGAGCTAAGATTCTTCCCACTTAAAGCAGATGGTTGCTTTTTAAATCAGCGTGGACTATTTTAAGGAAAGGCTGTTTTCTTAAAGTTTGTTGCTTTTGCATAACTTAGTATAATTTGCTGAGTTGATCTTCGCTGTGGGCACTTGATCCTTGAAAATGCTGACGCATTTCCTTCGTGCGTTGTTGATTCGAAGAAGCTTGTTCAATGTCCTGCGGTAGGAGAGGGAAGTGTGAGACCCCGGAGGCGCAGCCGAGGAGGCTCACTTTCCTCCCCGCGGAAAGCAAGTGACTGGAGTGGAAATCAACGGGCAGAATTCATAAACAAAAAACAACAATTTTTGAAAAAAGAGCCTAAACAAATAAATGAACTCCAAAAATCAAAAAGCCACCCGGTTATTTCATATTTATAAAGGTGTAACCTTTTACAAATTATTTTTTTAGAATAAGTAATTGCTAAAAAAATTTTTTAATAGTTTTCCACTATATTCATGTTTTTATCTTTGTACAAGTAGATTTTCCGTGTTAGAATAACTATGGAAACGTTTTATCCTCTGAAAAATATTATTATTCGTAAAAATGAATTGTTAATGCGTTCAAATGATGGGTATTGTATTTTTAGGAAGAAAAAACGTATTAAATTATTTACTTACAAAACAGTTATGGAGGTAATTTTCCATGAAAAAGCCAACGAATGGTGAGGGACCTTTTGAACAGGGATTTCATGGCCCGAACCTTGGCTACGTTATTGAGCTTTATGAAAGATATTTAGAGGATCCGTCGTCGATTGATCCTGAAATGAAAGAGTACTTTGAAAAAAACGGTTCCCCTCTTATGAGCGAAGAAACCGCACCACTGTCTTCATCAGCAAATCAGCAAATGAATGCCGGACAGATTGAAAAAACACTAGCTGCTATTCGCCTGGCTGATAATATTCGTACATATGGCCACTTGGCTGCCGATATTTATCCGCTGGGAAACAATAAATCAGAAACTGCTTTATTTGAATTAAGCAAATATGGCTTAACTGAAAATGACTTAAAAGAGATCCCTGCTGGTGTCATAACTAAAGATGCCACATATCCTTTACGCAACGGACTTGAAGCAATCGAATTCCTGAAGAGCGCTTATATGGGACCCATTGCTTTTGAATTCCAGCATATATTTGATGAAAACGAAAAAGACTGGCTTCGCCGCAAAATAGGCGCCAACAGCCACAAGCTGTCTATGCCAAAAGCGGAAAAGCTAAAAGTATTAAAAAGACTGACAGAAGTGGAGGAATTTGAAAAGTTTCTTCATAAAACTTTTGTCGGTCAGAAAAGATTCTCCATTGAGGGCCTTGATACAATGGTTCCGCTGCTGGATGAAATTGTTTCTGAATCCGTTTCTGACGGTGCGAAAACAATTAACATCGGCATGGCTCACCGAGGCAGGCTGAATGTTCTTGCCCATGTGCTTGGAAAGCCTTATGAAATGATTTTTGCGGAATTCCAGCATGCGCCAAATAAGGAACTGGTTCCTTCTGAAGGATCCATTGGAATCAATTACGGCTGGACAGGTGACGTTAAATACCATCTGGGTCTTGATAAACAAATCAAAGATGAGAATACAACCATAGCCAGACTGACATTAGCTAACAATCCAAGCCACCTTGAATTTGTAGGCTCCCTTGTTGAAGGATATACAAGAGCTTCACAGGACAACAGAACAAAGGCCGGTTACCCGGAGGTAGATCCAAAAGCTGCTTTATCCATTATTATTCATGGAGACGCAGCATTCCCAGGGCAGGGTATTGTAGCTGAAACACTTAATCTCGGACAGCTGACCGGGTATAACACAGGCGGTTCGATTCACATCATTGCCAATAATACAATCGGCTTCACTACAGAATCTCATGATTCACGCTCTACCAGATATGCAAGTGATCTGGCCAAGGGATATGAAATGCCAATTATGCATGTAAATGCTGACGAACCAGAAGCAGTCGTTGCAGCGGCAAGAATTGCTTGCGAGTATCGTGCTAAATTCCAGAAAGATATCCTGATCGATTTAATCGGATACCGCCGTTTTGGACACAACGAGATGGACGAGCCAATGACGACGAATCCGCTTATGTATAATATTGTACGCAAGAGACCAACCGTGAAAGCGCTGTATGCTGATAAGCTTCTAAATGAGAAGATCATCAGCAAAGAGGAAGCTGAAAGCGTTCAAAACGAAGTTCTGGAAAGAATGAAGGCTGCCTATGAAAAAGTGCCAAAAGAAAAGAAGCAGGCTGAGTTAACCGATCCTCCTGAAACTGTCGAAAAAGGCCTGCCAAAAATTAATACAGCAGTGCCAATTGATAAACTAAAGCAAATTAATGAAGAATTGTTAAAATGGCCGGAGGATTTCAAGGTATTTGATAAACTCGGCAAAATTCTGAAGCGCAGACTGGAAGCGCTTGAAGGGGACGGCAAGATTGACTGGGGCCTTGCAGAGACGCTGGCATTTGCAACCATTTTATCTGACGGTACACCTGTCAGACTGACTGGCCAGGATTCTGAGAGAGGAACATTTGCTCAAAGAAATGTTGTTCTGCATGATCATACAACCGGTAAAGCGTATTCACCTTTGCATAAACTTTCAACTGCTAAGGCTTCATTCGCTGTCCATAATAGTCCCTTATCTGAAGCGGCTGTTGTAGGCTTTGAATATGGATATAATGTTTTTGCTCCTGAAACGCTTGTTTTATGGGAAGCTCAATATGGTGACTTTGCCAATGCAGCGCAGGTAATGTTTGACCAGTTTATTGCTGCCGGCCGTGCCAAATGGGGACAGAAATCAGGTCTTGTCATGCTCCTTCCGCACGGATATGAAGGACAGGGACCTGAACACTCAAGTGCGCGTCTGGAACGATTCCTGACTCTTGCAGCTGAAAATAACTGGACTGTTGCTAATCTTTCTTCATCAGCTCAGTACTTCCATATTCTAAGAAGACAGGCTGCCATACTTGGCAAAGAGGAAGTTCGTCCGTTAGTGATCATGTCACCGAAGAGCCTGCTGCGCAATCCGACTGTGGCATCAAATGGACTGGAATTGAGCGAAGGAGAATTCCGATCCGTAATTGAACAGCCTGGATTAGGCCAAAATCATGAAAAAGTGAAACGCATAATTCTTGGAACAGGCAAGATCACAATTGATCTAGCTGAAAATCTGAAAAACTATCCGGAGCAGGACTGGTTCCATATTTTACGTGTAGAAGAAATCTATCCGTTCCCTATGGATCAGATTAAAGAAATTTTAACCCGTTATCCGAATGTGGAAGAAATGGTTTGGGTACAGGAAGAACCTAAGAATATGGGTGCATGGAATTTCATTGAACCTAGACTGAAAGAAATTGCAGGCAGTGATATCGAGGTCAGCTACATCGGCAGAAGACGCCGATCCAGCCCGGCAGAGGGTGACCCGACTGTTCATAAGAAAGAACAAGCACGCATAATTGATGAAACATTATCGAAGCTTAACGGGCAGATAGCTTCCCAAATTAATACTCAAACAATTGAATCGAAATAGAATTAGCGGGAATCAGCATCCCGTATGGGCCCGATTGGTGAGATAAAGTAAGACTTGCCAATGCCGAGCAGCAGCTTAGTTGAGCCAATCGGGTTTTTAGCTTTGATTAATCGAAGCGCTGGCAGAGATCTAGCGACACGAGAACGCGATGACAAACTGCGGGAAAAACCCCCGCTGATTGACTTTCACTTTGACATGCAAGCAAGAAGGAGGAAATTAAGGTGGCAGAAATCAAAGTTCCAGAATTGGCAGAATCCATTACAGAAGGTACGGTGGCACAATGGCTGAAACAGCCTGGCGACACAGTTACTAAAGGTGACTATGTTGTCGAACTTGAAACGGATAAAGTAAATGTTGAAATTATTTCTGAACACAGCGGAGTTTTACAGGAAATTAAAGCCCAGGAAGGCGACACAGTGAATGTTGGTGAAACCATCGCTGTCGTTAACGAAAGCGGACAAGCTGCACCTGCACCGGAAAAAGCGGAAGAAAAGCCTGAAGCGCCAAAGGCCGAAGAACCGAAGGCAGAGGAGCAGCCAGCAGAGCCAGCTGCTGAAGAAAAAACAGGTGGACAGCGTCCAATCGCCTCACCTGCAGCACGCAAGTTGGCAAGAGAAAAGGGCATTGACCTGAGCCAGGTTCCGACAGCAGATCCACTGGGCCGTATCAGAACTCAGGATGTAGAATCCTTCAATCCAAATCAGGCAAAACAGCAGGCTCCAGCACCAAAACCGGCAGCAGCATCCAAACCTGCTGAACAGTCTTCAGGCGGAAAAGAAGTGGAACGTATCAAAATGTCCCGCAGACGCCAGACTATCGCAAATCGCCTGGTAGAAGTTCAGCAAACGGCAGCCATGCTGACAACATTCAATGAAGTGGACATGACTAATGTTATGAACCTTCGCAAGAAGCGGAAAGATAAATTCTTTGAAGAAAATGATGTTAAGCTTGGCTTCATGTCATTTTTCACAAAAGCAGTCGTTGCAGCGCTTAAGAAAAATCCTTACTTAAATGCTGAAATTCAAGGCAATGAGATCGTACTGAAAAAATTCTATGACATTGGAATTGCCGTTTCAGCTCCTGAAGGTCTTGTCGTTCCGGTTGTCCGTGACGCAGACCGCAAGAACTTTGCTGAAATCGAAAAAGATATCATGGACCTTGCTGTTAAGGCAAGAGACAATAAGCTTGCCCTTTCAGATCTTCAGGGAGGAAGCTTTACCATCACAAATGGCGGTGTATTTGGCTCCATGATGTCAACGCCTATTCTGAATGGGCCTCAGGTTGGTATTCTTGGAATGCATTCCATCCAGCTGCGTCCGGTTGCAATCGATGCTGAAAGAATGGAAAACCGTCCAATGATGTATATCGCATTATCATATGACCACCGTATTGTTGATGGAAAAGAAGCAGTTACATTCCTGAAACGTGTTAAGGAACTGATTGAAGATCCGGAAAGCCTTCTATTCGAAGCATAAAATATTAAACCAGAGCGGAGTCACGCTCTGGTTTTTTTGTACAGATATCAATATATAGGGTGAAGCAGCATTAATATCAGCCGGCTAACTGCAGCGGACCAGTTTGTGGAAGACTTCGCTTTTTACTATGGAAAATTATTTGCATTAAGGAAACAAAGTACAGGTTATGAATAGTATATTAAAAAGCGGGTGATAAACTTGACAAGAAGGCAGATGAAAATACTGCAGTATAGTACGGTGCTGAAAAAATTAGGGGTGTTGAGTGAACAAGACTATGAAAATATAAAGAAAGCAAATAAACTTTCAGCATACATCCGAAGATAATAAAAAAAGCGGGAATAGCTCCCGCTCTACATATACACTAAGTATTTGGCAAACTAATATGGAATTTGAGATTTACTCTTTAAACGGTCTTAAACCCCGTTTTTGAATCTCCGTTTTTAATATCCTAATCCATTCCTTTTCAGACCCCGATTTCAATGCATCACGATACGAGACGACCAGCTGTTCATTACTCATAATTTTCATTATGCATACCTCCTGGTTAAATGGATTGAATATTCTATTTTTTATTATTGTAAAGCTTAATTAAGATTTTGTGAACCCCTTGTAAAGAAAAGATTTATTACATTCTGATGACATTTTTCTGCAAATTCTTTTCTTAACTGCTGAGAGTAGACTGTGTTTTCCCATAGAGGTAAAATTTATTATAACTTTGAACAAAGGGAGAAACTGCATATGAATCTGACGCTTGATCATATTGTGCATTTTATAAAGGGTGAGCCGGCTGCTGCTGCTGAAAAATGGAGGGATTATGGATATATGGCAATCCCCGGGGGAAGCCATGAAAACTGGGGGACTTATAATAGTCTTTTGTACATTGGTCATTCATACCTTGAGTTTTTATCAATTGAAAAGAATGATATTGCCTCAAGAACGGATAATCCGCTTATTAAACAGCTATTTGAAGAAATCCCGAATGGAGAAGGGATCGGCCAAATTTGTTTTCGAACCAATAATATTGAAAAGCTTCAGGCTGAATTAACGGAAAAGGGCATTGAGACGCTTCCAATCTTTGATGGAAGCAGAAAGAGAGGGGACGGAAGCATCCTTTCTTGGAAAATGCTCTTCATTAAGAAAAATCACGATTATAAATACCCTTTCTTCATTGACTGGGGCATGGAAGATGATAAACGATTTGAAGAACTGAGACAACTCGGTCTCATTGATGAGAAGCTTGGCAATAAAAAAATATCAGCCGTTTATATCGCTTCACATGACTGTGAAAAATCTGCATCAGGATGGCAGGACATCCTTCCTGCTTCCAAAGCTGATGTTTACATTAGCAGTGACGGAAAAGAAAAAAGAGCCTCCATTCTTATTGGTTCAGTAAATATGATATTTTGCCAGCCATTATCCGGGGTCGGAAGGACAAGCGAGGTCCTTTTAAAAAGGGGTGAAAAGCCCTTTGCTGTTCAATTAGCTCCAGGCCTTGGCAAGGAAATATCGCTATATAATGGGCTTTATTTTTAATACTGAGAGCGAAGTCTCTGCTTTAACCTGCTGCTCCTTAATGAAGGGCAGTTTTTTTGATTTCAGGTTATAAAAAATTATAAAATCTAACTATATGAAAATATTGAATATTCAGCAATATATGATAACATAAAATGAAAGCGTTTTATATCAGCATCTTAGAGGAATCTTTTGCAGAATGATTTTATCATATACCAAGGAGGATTTCTGGATGACGGAATTATTGAATCTAACAGTAGGGAAGCTCCTGGAGGAGAAAGCAGCCCTTCACCCTGATCATGAAGCAGTTGTTTATGCCGATCGCGGGCTCCGCATGAGTTATAAAGAATTTAATGACTATTGCAGACTCGCTGCCAAAGGGTTTATGAAGCTGGGCCTTGAAAAAGGGGAGCATATTGCCGCATGGTCAACAAACACGCCAGAATGGCTCACATGCCAGTTTTCAACAGGCAAAATGGGGGCTGTCCTTGTAACTGTAAATACAAATTATCAAGCTGCTGAACTGGAATATCTGTTGAAGCAATCCGACAGTACGACGATTGTTTTGATGGAAAAATTCAGAGACACCTCTTACATAGAAATGCTGTACAGTATCGTACCGGAACTGAGGGATTCCGAGCCTGGGCAGCTGAAAAGCAAAAGACTTCCTTTCTTAAAAAATGTTATTGTCATGGGGGAAAAACGCTTTCCGGGAACCTACAGCTGGGAAGATATTATCCGGATGGGTGAATCAGTTTCAGACATAGAACTTGATGAGCGGCTGGAAAGCCTGGACCCTGACGATGCCATAAATATGCAATATACATCAGGAACGACAGGATTCCCAAAAGGGGTAATGCTGACCCACAATAACATAGTTAACAATGGATATAATATCGCAAATTGTATGCGATTAACTACAGATGACCGCCTATGCATTCCTGTTCCATTCTTCCATTGCTTCGGCTGTGTGCTGGGAACGATGGCATGCATATCTGTTGGCGCCACCATTTTACCAGTGCAGGAATTCAGTCCTAAAGCTGTTCTGCAGACGGTCCAGGATGAAAAATGTACAGGCCTTCATGGAGTGCCGACAATGTTTATCGCAGAATTAAATGATCCTGATTTCAGCAAATATGATCTGTCCACTCTGCGGACGGGCATCATGGCCGGCTCCAATTGTCCTATTGAGGTTATGAAAGGTGTTATTGAAAAGATGGGAGCAAGTGAAATAACCATTGCCTATGGACAAACAGAGTCATCACCAGTCATTACCCAGACTCGGACAGATGATCCTATTGAGCTGAGAGTAGAGTCAGTCGGCAGGGCTTTGCCAAATGTGGAAGTGAAAATTGTAGCACCGGGCACCAATAACGAGGTTCCTTTTGGCGTACAGGGGGAATTGTGTACGAGGGGATACCATGTCATGAAGGGGTATTATAAAAATCCGGATGCTACCAAAGAAGCCATTGATGGGGATGGCTGGCTCCATACTGGGGATCTTGCTGTAATGGATGAAAACGGGTACTGTAAAATCACAGGCAGATTAAAAGATATGATCATCCGCGGCGGAGAAAATATCTATCCGCGTGAAATAGAAGAATTCCTTTATACACATCCGCAGATTTTGGATGTTCAGGTGGTTGGGGTACCAGATGCTGTGTATGGGGAAGAAGTGGTCGCCTGGGTAATCGCTAAAGAAGGATCTGACTTAACAGCAGAGGAACTTCGCAATTATTGCAAAGGGAAAATCTCTCGCCATAAAATCCCACGCTATATAGAATTTACAAAAGAATATCCAATGACAGCTTCAGGCAAAATCCAGAAGTTCAGATTGCGTGAACAAGCTAAAGAAGTTATTGAGAATGCTAATACATTAAAATAATAGCTGTATGTAACCTGCGGGGAATCCTCCCGCAGGTTTTTTGATTTCCATCTTCTTTCATTCAAAAGGCTCAAAATATCTCCTCCTCATAGCCAATGTGATAAAGCTTAAGGGAAACTAAAATGATATTAAAGATAGTCGAAAAGGAGAGAGAGTATATGTATGATGAAATGTATGTAACGGAAGTTTTATTAAAGGATAAACAGAGGGGATTGGATTCAATAACGCCACATCCTAAAAGCTCAAAAACTAAACCAATTTGCTGCAGGCTTCCGGTAATTAAAAAATTGGATGCCTGCCAATGCCAAGGATGACGGAGATGTTCTCCGTCTTTTTTTCGGCTTGTTCGCAGAGTTTGTTGCTTTCTGAGTTGATGTTCATTATCCAGGATGGAGGTGAGAACACGCCAGACACACAGCGCCAATGAGACTCACCGCCCCGCCCAGTACGCTTAGCAGCCTGGATGGAAATCAACGGGCAATATTGATAGACTAAAAAAAAATACGAAATAATACTTTTGGAAAGAATCTTCAGAAAAATGTTATTATAATAGAAAAAAGCTGTTTTCGTAATGTTTGATGCTATTTGTATTATATCTACAGAGCTGATTGGAGCGGAAGGTGCGAGATCCTCGAAAATGCATGCGCATTTTCTTCGTGCGGTGTGTACTCAAGGAAGCTTAATCAATGTCCTGCGGGAGTAGCGGGACAGGTGAGAACCCGCAGACGCGCAGCGTCGAGGAGGCTCGGGCGCCCGCTCCGCGGAAAGCTTGAGCCTCCCTTCGCTGCAATCAATAGACAACATTGATAAGTGAAAAAAAACATTTTTATACGGAAGCCTAGAAAAAAAAAGAGAATTTAGGGGGAATATGTGCAAATGAATTCACAAAAATTGTTTGTTTATGGAACCTTAAGAATGCATGAATCAAATCACTTTGTACTAAAAGGAAGTCCCTGCATTGCCGAGCAAGCATGGGTATACGGTGAATTATTTGATACTGGACTTGGCTATCCCTCCATGAAGCCATCTCTGGAACAAAAAGTGTATGGGGAGCTTTATGAAGTCCATTTGGATCATTTTTCCGATCTGGATGAATTGGAGGATTATATTCCTGGCAGAAAAGACAATTTGTACGATCGGGCAGAACAGACTGTCCATACGGATAAAGGAGAAGTAAATGCCCTTGTCTATATTTCGTCACGGGATGACCTGCTGGCTGAACCAATTCTTCACGGAGATTGGAAGCTTTACCGCCTAATGAAGGATAAACCGGAGAAGACCTATTATTTTGCTTATGGGTCCTGCATGGATGATGAACGGTTTTGCCTGGCAAAGGTAGATCACCATTTCAAAACGATTATCGGCGGTGGTGTGCTGGAAGGTTATTCAATGCAATACCTGTTCTCCAGGGATGATGGAGGAAGGGCAGACATTATAGAAAATGGCGGAGTCACGGAAGGGGTATTATATGAACTTCCCTATGAAGCTGTTGAATACCTGTTCCAAAGGGAAGGCTTTTACGGGCAATGGTACCGTCCTGCCTTTGTAAATGTCCGGGCAGGGGATAAATGGTACAAAGATGTCCTGACTTTCCATGTCTATAATAAAAAAGGGGAGCTGCCACCCCCAGACCATTACGCTTTTGAAATTCTCCGCGGCGCAAGAGGCAGAGTAAGTGATGAATATTACAAAAAGCTAGAACTGCAGCTGGAAAAACTGGGAGTTAAGATTTCGTTGGATGCATAATAGTGTAAGACTTAAGGATGAGCACAAGTTCATCCTTTTTTCTGTATGGCAGGGTTTTCATATTTAATACAATAAAGTCAGATTAAATATGAATGGGAGGACCTTACGATGCAGGGTGCAAAATTATATGAAGCACATCTCAACTCAGGAAATCTGGAAAGAAGCATCAAGTTTTATGAAAAAATCGGCTTTAAATTAGCGCATACAATTGGAGACAGAAAAGCAGCATTTTTCTTTCTTGGCGAAAACAAAGAGAACATGCTGGGGATCTGGGAAACTAAAAACACCCCAATAAGGAAAATTCATATTGCCTTTTCTGTTTCAGCTGAAAGGCTGCGGGAAGTTATTCCGTTTTTAACGGAAAAAGGCATCCTAGTCAGGGAAAGCTTTGGCCTATCACCGGAAGAACCGATAGTCCATACATGGATGCCGGCTGCCTCAGTCTACTTTTATGATCCGGACGGCCACTCATTAGAATATATCGCTGTATTGGAGGGGAAGGCAAAACCTTACTTAAATCCAATGCACCTGAGTAAATGGGAAAAAATAAGCTAAATCGTGCAAAACTGTATTTGGTGGTTTGAAACAGGCTAAGCGGGTGGTATATAACCTTTGCCATCATCTTAGAAAGAGGGTCATCAAAATGGAAATTTTAGCAGATAATGGCTTTTATGAAGTGGAATATGGTAATGACCATTATGATCATTTAGAATTTGTACGAATAGACCAAATCTGTGAAATTAACTATGTAACAATGAAAAACTCGCTAACTGGTGAAGTTTATACATTTGAGACAGATAAAATCAAGCAATATAGAAAAATAATGAAAATAATGCCAGCTGCTAACGATAATCCGGTTGCAGACAACCGCTCCTATTCATTATAATAAAAACTAAACATATAAGTAATGCAGACTTTGAAGGAGTGGCAACGGTGATTCATTTAAACTGGCAGGAACGTGAAACATTAAAAAAGGTAAAATGTGTGCACACAGATGCAGCGAAATACATTGTAAACCGGGCTTTAACAGCAGGGAATATTTATGATGTGAAAAATGAAACGGAAGAATTTTATTTCATAGTAGATAATTCAGGAAAAGTAAGCGGTTTTTATAAAGACTACTTCCAAGATGCTTAAGCACATAAAGAAAACGGCCTGTAATGGGCCGTTTTCTTTTTACCTTTGTGTCGGGAAGATTCGGCGGACAGTTTCTGTAAATTCATCAAAAAACCCTTCTACAGGCTGACCGGCCCGAATGTCCTCTGAATATCCTGCCATTCGGTCATAAAAGTCAGGATTAACAGAAACATATACATTATCAATATCCTGATCGACTGCTTTCACCTGATCAGAAATCTTCTTTTCAATATCCTTTGTCAATTCTCCATTTCCATCATTTAAGCGTGCGGCAACATAGCCATTATTGTCTGTCACGATAACATTCGCAGACTCGATCTCTGGTATAGCAGTAATTTTATCGGCAGCTTTATCAGCAACCTTCATTCTCGGAGAATCATTTTGATTATCATTGCCGGTCCGGGTACGGGTAAGATCAATTCCCGGTTCGGTTGTGCGTCCGTTTTCGCCATAGTTGCTGTCGTTCACCTTCGTCGGCTCTGTCAGGTCTCTGTTTCTCTGAGCAGTTTCATCCATATCCGTGTCATTCGTGGCACAGCCTCCAAGTAATACTGCTGACAGTGCGCCTGCGATTAGTAATTTACGCTTAATCATCCACTTACCTCCTTATCATTTTCACCCTTATCTTTCCAAGAAGAGGCACTGTTATTCACAATTATTTAAACAAAAAGGGAGCATGGCATTAAGCCCGCTCCCTGTGTATTTATGACTCTGACATAAACTGCACATTATCCGTTTTTTCTTTTGAATATAATCTCTTGCCAAGCCATGATTGAAAAACTAAGAAGATTCCACCTGCAGTCCAATATAGCGGCAAAGCTGCCGGGGCATTTAAAGAAACCAGCATAATCATTATTGGAGATAATAGACCCATGAATTTCATTTGCTTCGGTGATTGTGCAGTCATATTGCTTAGCGTAAACCGGTACTGAAGATAGTACACTATGCCTGCAATGATTGTGATCCAAATGTCTGAATGACCCAGATTAAACCAGAGAAATGAATGTGCCGCAATTTCCTGATTTCCTCTTATAGCATAATAGAACCCCATTAAAATGGGCATTTGGATAAGGATTGGCAGACATCCCGCTGCATTTAAAGGATTCACTCCATGCGACTGATACAAGCCGAACATTTCCTGCTGCAGCTTTTGCTTCTCCTCTGGTTTTTTCGCTGATTTCAGCTTTTGCTGTATTTTATCAAGTTCCGGTTTTAACATATCCATTTTTTCTTTCATAACGCTTTGATTTTTATATTGTTTAAGCATTAATGGCATTAATACCATTCTAATAATGATGGTAATAAAGATAATGGCCAAACCAAAATTGCCATGGAAGAAGACAGCTGTTCCATGTATAGCCAATGCAAACGGATTGACAAAATAATGATGGAAAAAGCTTGTTCCTTGTCCTCCTTGAGCCTGGCAGGCAGATAAGAATATTGGCAATATGGTGATCATGGCAACTGCCAGCAACAGTTTATATTTTCTCATTAAGAGCAAACCTCCCGCTATTTTTTCTTTAAAAAATAGGAGAAAGACCTTCCGGCTCATCACTTTGATCGCCTTTTTTCAGGATCAGTTTTGCCATCCACGACTGAATCGAATCGCATACTAAAGACCGGTTCATGCAAAACTTCGGAAGTTTTTCAAATTCCTTTTGCTCATTTCCAAAATATCCGGGATTATAGAATGCAGACTTAATTTTCCATATGATTAACAGTTTTGCAGCTAAACCAATGATATAGGTTAAATAAAGAGTATAGTCTGATGAAATAAAAGACGATTCAATTACTAATTCAAAGATGTAAGTTCACCTCTATTCACATAAATAAGTATAATTGAACGCTGTATTGTTAACAATCACAGATACCGAACTATTTATAAAAATCTTAATTCTTGTCCATTCTATTGTCACCAAATAGGAATATAATAGTAAAAAAGTATATATATTAAGCTTTTATATGATACACTCTATCAGGGAGATTAAATTATCTCTAGTTCTCTAAATGAATGGTGGGGTATTTTGTCCTTGTTCAAACAAAAAACAATGATTACGCTGGCCAAACTCCTTGTACCCTTATTCATTTTGCTGTTTGTTATGCTTGAAGCAAAAGGGATTTTCACTGATTTTAATTGGGCTCTCCTTGAGCTATATGTTGACCGGCTAACGGTGCGCAAAATATTTTTGATCCTTCTATTAGGGCTCGTTGCCCTTTTTCCAATGTATTTTTATGATGAAATATTGCAAAGGCTTTTCAGAATTAGAGTTCCTAAAAAAAAGCTTTTATTTTATTCACTATCTGCAAACGCATTCTCTAACTTTATCGGACTGGGAGGTGTGGCAGGAGCTACACTCAGGTCCTATTTTTATAAAGATTACCTGACAGGCAGTACACCCTATATAAAAGTAATTGCCAAGCTGTCACTGTTTTACCTAACAGGCTTGTCCATATTATCATGGGTCGTTTTATTTACCGATTTACATTTATACGATGACGTAAAACTAATAAAATTCGCAGTATGGGCTGTCGCTGCTTACACACCGCTGCTGCTTGGCGTCTACTTCTTTAAGCCGTCTTTTTGGAATACGAAGCACATCAAAAAGGGGTTTGCAGGGGAACTTCTGACGGTTTCATTGCTGGAGTGGCTATTTATTATCATATGTATCTGGGGAATCGCCAGAGCCCTGGAAGTATCGATTCCATTTTTGGTTTTATTCCCGATTGTCATCATCTCTGCTTGTGCTGGAATTGCAAGTATGATCCCCGGGGGAATAGGATCCTTTGACTTTGTATTTTTGATAGGGCTGGAATCTCAGGGAGTCCCATCAGAACTGGGTCTTCTAATTCTCATGTTCTACCGGCTCAGCTATTATATCGTTCCAGTGTTTATCGGCACGCCGTTTATCATGAATCAGTTTTGGAATAACGGGATGCTAAAGAACAGCTTTAAACTATAAAAGAGCCTAAAGGGGCTCTTTTTTATTTACCAAAGAATATCTAAAATGTCTTTGTTGAATAAGTTTGTATCAATATTGCATGCCTTTGCTTCAATTCCATACTGCCAGCCTGCAATAAGTGAGTTTTCCGGAGCTTCAGGTTTATACTCAGGTGCCTGTGTCTGGGCGGTGATTCCTTTATTCGGTGCAGCAGTCCATATGAGTGTATTTTCAAGAAGGGGAGAGTTTCCGGCTGCAGCCTGGTCGAAAGCTTTTCTCAAGTCCTTTTCCTTTTCAAAAACTCCATAAATGCCAGGCTCATAAGGTGATTCCGACATGGCTTGATACCAGCCTTTTATAAAAGAAGCGTCTACAGAATAATCAGGCTCGATATCCGCAAAAACTGCGACACCCTCAGGGATTCCCAGCTCCTTTGCCAATTGAACAGCTGCTTTTGCTTCACTCTGTCCATTTTCAAGCCCTGTGGCATCATTAAATCGATTCCATATCACAAGTAATTTAATATCATTCTCCTTCAGCAGTTCAGCCTCTTCAGGTGTAATACCTGCTGATACGCCTTCTTTTTCACCTAAATAACGTCCCCATACTTTAGGAGATCCAAAGTTTTCACGAACACAAGAAAGCAAGTCGCTTGTAGTGAGACTTGCGGAGTCTACACCCCAAACGACTTCATCATCTCCAGACTGGCCGTTTCGGTCATTTTCCTTACTCTTTTCGCTGCTGCTGGTTTCCTTTTCATTTCCTTTTTGACTGGAGTCCTGATTTTTATCAGCCTTATTTTTTATCGTATTTGTTACATTAACATCCACATTGACTTCAATATCATTCGTCACATTATTATCGATTTGGCTATCTTCGCCATTATTTAAATCGTTGTCGATTGAGTTATTAATATTAGCTTTATTGCCTTTGATATTATTTTTTACTTCATTCGAAATATCACTGTCATGGCTTTTGCTTTGGACATCCGGAATGGTTTCTGATTTTTGCGTCTTTGCATCCTTTGAATCCATTAGCGAAAAAGCAAAGAGAGAAATCATTACGGCAAAAAATGCGGTCACAACGAAAGGCAACAGGCCCCGTCTTTCCATATCTCACAGCCCTCCTTGTCAATTCATGACATCTTATGCGGAGGGCGGAGGGATGGTGATTGGCATCAAAAGGGGAGTGTTGAATGGTATCTTATTTTAATATAACACTGAAGTAGGTGACCCTCGGGAAATAATTCTTGAGTGTTATAACAGGATAATATCAGTAGTTCTATAAAACGAACGGCGATTGGAGAATGTGTAAAAAAGTCCTGAATGGGTAAATATCCGTATATATTCAGGCTGAAAAATTTGCTTAAGGCTATGAACTTCACTACTATTAAAATAATAGGCAAATTTTTCAGCCATTTAAGTTGAGAAATGTGTGAATAGGGGATATTAAATAGTAAAAGGAAATTTTTCAGGATGTTTTGTCACAGGAGGTTGCGATTATGCACACGGAATTTGCAGATGATAGCATAGCTTTACATACTGATTTGTACCAGATAAATATGGCTCAGACTTATTGGGAAGACAAGATACATAATCGAAAAGCGGTCTTTGAAGTTTATTTTAGGAAGCTCCCTTTTGGGAATGGATATGGTGTTTTTGCGGGCCTCGAACGGGTAATCGAGTATATTGAGAATTTCAGATTCACCGAAAGTGACCTGCTGTACTTAAAAAACGAGATGCATTATGCTGATGATTTCCTTGATTATCTGAAAAACATGACTTTTTCAGGAACCCTTAAATCAATGGAAGAAGGAGAGCTTGTCTTCGGCAATGAGCCAATTATGCGTGTAGAAGCTCCGCTGGCAGAAGCTCAGATCATTGAAACAGCACTATTAAATATAATAAATTACCAAACTTTGATCGCCACAAAAGCCACACGAATAAAAGAAGTCATTGGCGATGGGACAGCAATGGAATTTGGCTCCAGAAGGGCTCAGGAAATGGACGCTGCCATCTGGGGAACAAGAGCAGCATACATTGGCGGCTTTGATGCCACATCAAACGTAAGAGCGGGCAAAAAATTTGGGATTCCAGCTGCAGGAACCCATGCCCATTCTTTTGTACAGGCATATAAGGACGAGTATACTGCTTTTATGAAATACGCCCAGACACATAAAGACTGTGTTTTTCTCGTCGATACGTATGACACGCTCAAATCCGGAGTACCGAACGCCATTAAAGTGGCACAGGAAATGGGAGATCAAATTAACTTTAAAGGCATAAGACTGGATAGCGGGGACTTGGCATATTTGTCCAAAGAAGCAAGAAAAATGCTGGATGCTGCAGGTTTCCCTGATACTAAGATCATCGCATCGAATGATTTAGATGAATACACCATCATTAACCTTAAAGCACAAGGAGCGAAAATTGATATTTGGGGCATAGGTACGAAATTGATCACGGCTTATGAGCAGCCTGCATTAGGAGCTGTTTATAAACTCGTCTCAATAGAAGATGAGGACGGCAAGATGGCTGATACAATAAAAATCAGCGGAAATCCGGAAAAAGTGACCACCCCCGGCCTGAAGAGAGTGTATCGGATTATCAATAAAGACAACCACAAATCAGAGGGAGACTATATTGCACTCGATCATGAGAATCCTCAAGCAGAGCCAAGGCTTAAGATGTTCCATCCGGTTCATACGTTTGTAAGCAAATTTGTTACAAATTTCGAAGCGAGAGAACTGCATAAAGTGATTTTTCAGGAAGGGAAGCTTATCTATAAAGTTCCATCCTTAAAAGAGATGCAGAATTTTGCTAAAGAAAATCTTAATGTCTTATGGGATGAGTACCGCCGTTCTCTAAATCCGGAGGAATACCCGGTCGACCTGAGCCAGGAGTGCTGGGATAATAAAATGAACATGATCAGCCAGGTAAAACAAAATATAAAGAACTGAAGCTTTAAGAAGAGGGAGGAACCTGCAATGAACAGACAAAAAGAAATTATGGAAGCTTTAAATGTAAATCCAGTGATCAACCCAAAAGAAGAAATCCAAAAAAGAATCCAATTTTTAAAAGATTACCTTGTCAAAACGAATGCCAAAGGTTATGTACTAGGCATAAGCGGAGGGCAGGATTCCACTCTTGCTGGAAGACTTGCGCAGCTTGCCGTTGAAGAGCTGCGAAATGAAGGCAAAGAGGCAACTTTCATGGCAGTCCGCCTGCCCTATGGTGTACAGCAGGACGAAGAGGATGCACAGGTGGCGCTCTCTTTTATCCAGGCTGACCGTGAAGTTGTATTTAACATTAAAAATGCAGTTGATGAGGTAAAAACTGAATATGATCGCATATTACCGGAAGAACCGTTAAAGGACTATCACAAAGGCAATGTAAAAGCCCGCATGAGAATGATCGCCCAATATGCAATCGGCGGCCAATACGGCTTGCTGGTCATCGGAACAGATCATGCAGCAGAAGCAGTGACAGGATTCTATACAAAATATGGCGATGGCGGAGCAGATGTCCTGCCATTGGCAGGCCTGACTAAAAGACAGGGAAAGGCTCTTCTAAAAGAGCTTGGGGCAGAAGAAAGACTTTACTTAAAAGTGCCAACTGCCGATCTTCTCGACCAGAAGCCCGGACAGGCTGATGAAACGGAACTGGGTATTTCATATGATGAATTGGATGACTACCTCGAAGGCAAAACAGTAAGCCCGGAAGCCGCAGAAAAAATTGAAAAACGTTACATCGTTTCCGAACATAAGCGCCAGATGCCTGCATCCATGCACGATAACTGGTGGAAATAAGCCTATGCAAAAAGGAAAATCCTCAGGGATTTTCCTTTTACTTTTGAGCTAATTTGTTTGAAACTTCCTGAAAAAATTTCTCAGGTTCATCCACATTTAAAACAATGCGGCTTGCCTTTCTTTTTATTCCGTACATCAGCTCATATTCTGCCGGCCCCTTCAGCACAATCTCGAACAATGGCTTTTCCTGAATAAGATCTGGAGCTCTGGCATCAAATATCTCATTCATTTCTTGTCTGCTAAACTTTTCAGGACCATCATAATAGCTGATTTCTTTAATATCTTCCAATGGAAGATACATGCTTTTTGAGAACCCTGTCTGGAGCAGCAAATGAGAATCAGAAAGTACGAATGGGGTTAAGCGGGTGGCGTTTATCTCTGCCAAAAAGTACAAAATGCCATAAATATTAGCCAGTAAGATGAGATAAGCCACAATGGCATTCCACGAATGCAGCCAATAATGAAGTCCGATGGATTCAATGGCTATCGCATGGATCAGCATAATGTACACAGCATTTACACTTGTTTTTTGATGATAGGTGAAACAATCTCCATTCTTTATAGACAGCTTCTTTTTCCATGAAAACAAGGCGTATTTAAACATCACGAGCTCAGTGATTAATACAGTTCCCAACCTATTATTTGGAAAATGCGATTCGGCTGCCTTCTTAACATTAAAGAGGAATAGAGAATTTATACCGTTTAGCCTCCGGTATTCTTTTAATAGTACAGGCAGCTTGGTAAGTATCTTATAGGCAATAAACAGCTCCAGTCCAATAAAAAGCGCTTCGGAAACAACAATTACATATGGCAGAAAGGCAAACTGCGAAAAATGACTGGAAGGGATAATAAAATAAGCAGCTGCGTATCCTGCTAAAATAACTGCCCCTACATACTTAAGCGAATACCTTTTGCGAAGGATAAGGAAATACGTCAACAGCGGGACAACAACCAGCAAATCAAACAGGGAGCCAACCGCCGCTCCGTCCGGCACCGGACCAAAGAGCGTGGTCCTGTACAGAATGTAGTTGGAAAATAGAATCATAGATAAAAGGACACCAAACACTAGCCACTTTGGCCTTTTCAAAGCATTTGTCATAATTATCCACCTCGGTTTAATTATAGCTTAAATGAGGGTGGAGTGATATGGAAATCAGGTTGAATTAATGCCTGCTTCTGACTCCAAATGAAGCGAGGCGCCGTTTTATGCCTTAACATTGGGCAACTTCGGACACTGAATGCAGCAGGTCGCTGTTTTGTGTCAGAACCTCGGGCCACTTTGGACACAAAATGACTCAGAGCGCCGTTTTGTGTCAGAACCCTAGGTAACTTCTGACACAAAATGCCTCGGGGCCCCGTTTTGTGTCAGAACCTCGGGCTACTTTGGACACAAAATGACTCAGGGCCCCGTTTTGTGTCTGAACCTCGGGCCACTTTGGACACAAAATGACTCAGAGCGCCGTTTTGTGTCAGAACCCTAGGTAACTTCTGACACAAAATGACTCGTAGCCCCGTTTTGTGTCTGAACATTGGGCAACTTCGGACTCTAAATGCGGCAGATTGCTAGTTTGTGTTTGAACCTCGGCACACTTTTAACTCAAAATGAAGCAAATCGCAGATTTGTGTCAGAACCCAGTCCAACATAAGACTCTACGAGTACCAGTTTGCGGCTTCACGTCAGAACCAAAGCCATCTTAATACTCAAACATACACCTCTTTACGGTATTGTGTATAACCGCACACACGTTAAACCGATTCACTGGAATTGTTTTCGCATCAAAAACATACACTATGAAATTCTTACATTCCGCCCCAACAATTACCTGTTTAATAGAACAGGAGTTTCTGATTAAATATAAATATGAAAACACTATCAAAACTTTCATTCATTTTAATGTTGTCTGTCGCACTTGTCTTTGGATTCAATTTCGATGCAAAAGCATCAACAGTACATACGGTTCAGTCAGGGGATACGATGTGGAAGATTGCCATGAAGTATCAGGTTGGGGTTCCTGAAATCATCAATGCCAATGGGCAGATTTCAAATCCGAACTTCATCTATCCAGGGCAAAAGGTGAATATCCCTACTCTTTCAAAAGCCACAACAGGTGTTGAAGAGCAGGTGGTTCAGCTTGTTAACCAGGAAAGAGCAAAGTACGGATTAAAGCCGCTTAAATCAAATTGGGAGCTTGCGAGAGTAGCAAGATACAAATCTCAGGATATGATTAATAAGAGATATTTTGATCATAACTCTCCTACATACGGAAGCCCGTTTGATATGATGAGGAGCTTTGGAATTACATACAGAACTGCTGGAGAAAACATTGCTGCAGGTCAAAAAACACCTCAGGAAGTTGTAACGGCATGGATGAACAGCGAAGGTCACCGCAAGAACATCCTTTCCGCCAATTTCACAGAAATCGGTGTGGGATATGCACAGGGCGGAAGTTATGGCCACTATTGGACACAGATGTTTATAGGGAGGTAAATAATAAAGCACCGGAAGAATATCCGGTGCTTTTTTGTGCATTAATCTACCACAATATAAGCAATCATAGGCCCGCTATTATCCTTATCCGGATGAGTAAGGCAAATCAGCCGGTATATACCTTTTTTATCAAATTGAAGTGGGACTACTGTTTCCTCAGCTTTCTTTACAACACCCTTGATATCAGTTCCTTCGATAATATAAGGGTGCTCCATTCCATTGACTCCCCAAATTTTCAGGTTTACCTTTTCACCTTTCTTGAGAAAAATGGTTCCCGGATCCCAGCGGTAGGCTTCAATTTCCTTTCCATCAGGTAGCTTGGCTTTAAATTCTCCTGTCACCATATGAATTTCCCGGACTTTTTCAGTTTCATTCTGGTTGAATACCGTCATACTGTCAGACTTTGAAAAATACCATACAGATGCAGAAACAATGACTGAAAATATGATGACAAATGCAATGATGCTTCGTTTCTTTAATACAAGAAAAGGCATGCTCATGCTCCTTCCAAAAATAGTTGTCCATATATAGATATGCAGGAAGGGCATCATAACTTGTCTACTATTTGAAGGATTTTTCCGATTTATTCTTTACAGCTGCTGAAATATTATTTCATAATAGATTAAAAAAGGATGTGGCAGCATGTACAAAGTACTTGTGGCCAATCGGGATGAGTATGATACAAAGGGTATAGAGTGGCTGTTGAAATCTTCAATGAACGCATGGGAATTGGAGTCTGCCGAAGATGAAGCAGGGCTTATTAAAAAGCTCGAAACGTTTCAGCCCGATCTGCTGATTTTTGAACTTGATCTGATAAAGGAAGATGGTTATAGCTCTTTCTTAAAAACGATTCAAATTATAGGGCCTGATCTTATTGCACTAACAATGGAAGCGACCTTTTCACAGGCAAAGAGAGCTATTGACATGGGTGTAGCAGATTTAATACTTAAGCCCATTTCAGCGGATATTTTATTAAAATCTGCAAGAAACATTTATAGGCGTCAAATGATGAAAAGTGCAGCTGCTGTAAATAACTCCACCATAGTTACGGAAAAAACCTTTAATTATCAGGATATATTTTTAGAATCACCGGAACCGGAAGAGCCTTTTCTGTCAATAGGAATAAAAACGGAGAATATATTCGAGCTTCCAAAGTTATATGATTTCCTGGAAAGCTATGCTTTCCATAAACAGGTCGATTATTTTATTTTAAGTGACATGGTACTGATCATTGCTGAAAACTCGGGCGTATCCTGGAAAGAGGAGAGCGTCAGATTTATGAGGAATTGGCAGGAAACCTCTGCAGAACCAATTGCCATCAGCATTTATACAGCTCAGGAAGGGCCGAATACGCTCAAAAGCCATTATGATGCGAATCGAAAACTGATGGAGTTAACTTTTTTCAGAGGGTTCAATCAGGTAATTGAGGAAGCCGCTATACCTAAATGGCTATCGATAGATCCGTTCTTAACTCCCGAGGAACAGAGCAGCTGGATTGATTTCCTGAATCAGGCTGATCTGGAAACGATCAAATCATGGTTTTCCAAAGAGTTTCTTATTTTGGAAGATCCGTACCCGGAACCAGGCCTTATCAGAATACGGCTGACCAGTATTCTCGCACAGATCCGCAGGCATATGAAGACATTTCGGCTTGCCGACGGAGAAATGGAGGAAGAATACCTTCGTTTATTCCAGACGATCCTGTATTCACCATTGATTTACCGGATTATTAACGAAATGATCAGCTTCATTTCTTATATTTTTGAAAGTATTCGATCTGATAAGAAGCTGAAGATGGATCTATCTGACAGAGTCCAATTTTTTATAGAGACAAATTACTGGGATTCTTCAGTCACCCTTGAAAGGGCAGCTGAATACGCAGATCGAAACCCCAATTATATTAGCTCAATACTTGCAAAAAAATGCGGCAAGTCATTTCGGGAGCTTCTCAATGAAACCCGAATCAGGCAATCTGCCAAGCTGCTGTTGGAATCAGAAATGAGTATAAAAGAAATCTCAGCCGTCTGCGGTTTTCGAAATCAGCAATATTTCAATAAAGTGTTCAGTAAAATTAAAGGTATGCCGCCTAATCAATTTAGGAAAAGCCTGCATAAGACCTCCTTGTAAAGGGAGGTTATTATTTTTGTATTAATTTATAAAAACACCAATATAAGTATAAAAAATATTAAAATCAACTGCCAAAATCTTATATTTTTATAAAAAATCAAACCTAATTATCCTACTTTTCAGATAGTTCTCATTATAAAATCTAAATATGAGATAACATTGGAGGGATAACAATGAAAGCGGAAACAAAAAGAGAAATTAAAAATTATCAAGGCAGTGAGCTTCATGCAAAGGGCTGGATCCAAGAAGCGGCACTCCGCATGTTAATGAATAACTTAAACAAAGAGGTTGCAGAGATTCCGGAAGAACTGGTTGTTTACGGAGGCATTGGGAAGGCTACCCGTAATTGGGATTGCTATGATGCGATTGTGAAAACTCTGCATGAATTAGAGGACGATGAAACACTTCTGGTTCAATCCGGAAAGCCGGTTGCCGTCTTTAAATCACATAAAGATGCACCAAAAGTATTGATTGCCAATTCAAATCTGGTGCCTGCCTGGGCAAACTGGGATACCTTCCATGAGCTTGATAAGAAAGGCCTTATGATGTATGGGCAAATGACAGCCGGAAGCTGGATTTACATCGGAAGCCAAGGGATCGTTCAGGGAACATATGAAACTTTTGCAGAGCTTGGCAGACAGCACTTCTCCGGCTCACTGAAACAAACGATAACTTTGACAGCAGGCCTTGGCGGAATGGGCGGAGCTCAGCCGCTTGCAGTGACCATGAATGATGGTGTCTGCATTGCCATTGATGTGGATGAATACCGCATTGACCGCAGGCTAGAAACTAAATATCTGGATACAAAGGTTTATACAATTGAAGAAGCTATTAAATTGGCAACAGAGGCAAAGCAGGAAGGCCGTCCGCTTTCTATTGGTCTATTAGGAAATGCAGCTGAAATTCTTCCAAAAATGCTTAAAATGAACTTCATTCCTGATGTCCTGACTGACCAGACTTCTGCACATGATCCTTTAAATGGCTATGTTCCAATTGGCTACTCTTTAGAGGAGGCAGCTGTTCTGCGGAAGGAGGATGCTGCTGAATATGTTCAGAAATCAAAAGCCAGCATGGCTGTCCATGTTCAGGCTATGCTGGATATGCAGAAGAAGGGCGCCGTTACATTTGACTACGGCAACAATATCCGTCAGGTCGCAAAAGATGAAGGCATCGAGAATGCTTTTGATTTTCCTGGATTCGTGCCTGCCTATATCCGTCCACTATTCTGCGAAGGAAAAGGGCCTTTCCGCTGGGTAGCATTATCTGGAGACCCTGAGGATATCTATAAAACAGATGAAGTAATCCTGCGTGAATTTGCGGATAACGAACACCTTTGCAAATGGATCAAAATGGCACGTGAGAAAATCCAATTCCAGGGACTTCCTTCCAGAATTTGCTGGCTTGGTTATGGGGAGCGCGCAAGATTTGGAAAAATCATCAATGATATGGTAGCTCGCGGAGAACTTAAAGCACCGATTGTTATCGGCCGTGATCATCTGGATTCTGGTTCAGTTGCCTCTCCAAACCGTGAGACAGAAGCCATGAAGGACGGCAGTGATGCAGTGGCAGACTGGCCAATCCTGAATGCGCTGATCAATGCAGTCGGCGGTGCAAGCTGGGTTTCCGTCCACCATGGAGGCGGCGTAGGAATGGGCTATTCCCTTCATGCAGGAATGGTTATTGTGGCAGACGGCACAAAGGAAGCAGAGCAGCGTCTTGAACGTGTCCTCACTACTGACCCTGGAATGGGAATCGTACGACATGTAGATGCAGGCTATGATCTCGCTATTAAAACGGCCAAAGAAAAAGGCGTAAACATTCCAATGATGAAATAAAGCTCTAACACTAGCAAATACGACATAATTTATTCGATGAGGAAGCTCTCCAATCCGATATTTGTGCGGATTGGATCTTCCATTTTTTAAGGAGGCACTACAAAAATGCACTCAAAACCTATTTTTATCAAACAGGCAAATCAAATGATTACTATGAAGGGCAGCTCCAAACAGCCGCTGACTAAAGAAAAAATGAGTGAGCTTTTTATTATTGAAGATGGGGCGGTATGGGTTGAAGAAGGAAGAATCAAATCCGCAGGGACAACTGCTGAACTTGAAGCAGAATATCAAAACAGGCTTAACGAAGCTGAAATCATTAACGCCAAAGGGAAAATCCTCCTTCCAGGATTAGTTGATCCGCATACACACCTTGTTTATGCAGGCAGCAGAGAAGAGGAATTCAATATGCGCCTGAACGGGGCGACGTATATGGAAATTATGAATAATGGCGGAGGTATCCATGCCACCACTTCTATGACCAGAACTGCATCTGAAGAAGAATTGGTAGATGCAAGTCTTGTACGCCTTGATCGCTTTCTAAAGCACGGAGTTACCACGATTGAAGCAAAAAGCGGATACGGATTAGATTGGGAAACAGAGCGAAAACAATTGACAGCAGCCCGGAAAGCGGATGAGCTGCATCCGGTGGAGGTTGTCCGCACCTTTATGGGGGCACATGCGGTACCTGCAGAATACAAAGAAAATCCTGATGCTTTTATTAACTTGGTCATTGAAGAAATGCTACCAAAAGTCGCGGAAGAAAAGCTTGCTGAATTCAACGATATTTTCTGCGAAAGAGGCGTGTTTACACCTGAACAGTCAAGAAAACTTCTTGAAGCAGGAAAGAAGTACGGCCTGACTCCGAAAATCCATGCGGATGAAATCGAACCTTATGAGGGGGCAGAGCTTGCCGCTGAAGTTGGAGCCATCTCTGCAGATCATTTGCTTAGAGCATCGGATAAAGGCATGGAAATGATGGCTGAAAAAGGAGTAATCGGTGTGCTGCTTCCAGGCACAGCATTTTTTCTAATGGCTGAAGCTGCCAGGGGACGCCGCATGATTGATAAGGGCGTGCCAGTTGCATTATCAACAGATTGCAACCCAGGCTCTTCGCCAACCTGCTCCATGCCTTTTATGATGAATCTTGCATGTATGCATATGGGGTTAACACCGGCTGAAGCCATTACGGCCGCTACCATTAATGCAGCACATGCGATCAATCGTGCCGAAGAAGTGGGTAGCATAGAGCCCGGCAAAAAGGCTGATCTGCTTTTGCTCAATGTACCGAACTACATGCAAATGCAATATCACTACGGCATGAACCATACGGACACTGTGATAAAAAATGGGGAAGTAGTGGTTAAGGGAGGAAGTTTATGCTACCAACAATAAATCCTCCCGGGTTTTTTTGGCCCCAATCCGAATTAGGAACCGACGTAAAAGTGAATGAATGGATACGCCAAATCCAGCGGGAAGGTGATTTGAAGGCAGAAAACTGGGATGTCGTGCTTTTCGGTGTCCCTCTTTCCCGCTCATCGATAAGCGCATCAGGAGCATCTGAATTCCCTGAATCCTTCAGGAGGTCCTGGAAAGGCTTTTCCACATATAATTTGGATTTTGAAAGTGATCTTCAAGAACTGAAGGTGGCTGATCTTGGTGACGTGAAAATGCATTTCACGGATATTCCGCAATGCCATGCCAATATTAAGCAAACGATGAAAGACGTAAGGACTCAATTTCCAGATTCATTTCCTATTGCGATCGGGGGAGATCACTCCATCACAGCCATGCTTGTCAGCGGCCTGAAGGAACTGGAGCCTGAAAAAGAAATCGGCATTCTCCAGCTGGATACGCATCTTGATCTCCGGAGTCTTGAAGACCATGGACCGACCAATGGGACTCCTATCCGAAATTTGATTCAGAATAATAAGATCAAAGGGGAAAATGTCTACAATATAGGCCTGCATGGCTTTTTCAACACCCAGTCGCTCGTCCACTATGCTAAAGAGCACAAGCTCAATTATATTACCCTTAAGGAAGCCAGAAGACGGGGAATGGAAGAAACGGTTAAAGAATCACTCCGGCAGCTGGAAACAAAAGTGGATAAAATTTATGTCACGATTGATATGGATGTGCTGGATATTGGTTTTGCGCCAGGGGTACCCGCATCTACACCAGGCGGCATGACTACTGAAGAACTATTTACAGCCGTTTACACTGCGGGACTTTCCTCTAAAACGGAAGCCATGGATATTGTCTGCCTTGACCCAACAAGAGATCACCAGGCACAGCCAACCGTGAAAGCAGGCACATACACATTTCTGACCTTTTTGACTGCCTTATTGAACAGAAGGTAAGGGGCACACACTGCTCCTTGCCTTTAAACTGAAGAGGGGGAATGAGAATGGAAAAAGAAACAATGTTAAGGCAATCTCAACAGCCGGCACTAAATCACAACGCCACTTTTAAAAACAAAGTTAAGTTTTTTCTTTTCAGCTCCATTGGCCTATTTATGTTTTTTGTTCCCGTTACCATTGATGATAAATCCTCTATCATGCTGGACCATTTCGTCTCTGCCATTCAAACTTTCATACCATCTGCAATTCCTTACTATGCTTTGCTTGTCATACTGCTTGGCGCCATTTATCCTTTCTGGACAAAAACCTGGCACAAAAACAAGGTAAACATCGTATTCTCCATTTTTAAAGTGATCGGATTTATTACCGCCTTCATGATTGTTTTCGGTTTTGGTCCTGCCTGGCTATTTGACCCGAGCATGGGACCCTTTTTGTTTGACAAACTCGTTATCTCTGTAGGACTGCTTGTTCCCATCGGATCTGTATTTCTTGCACTGCTTGTTGGGTATGGATTACTCGAATTTTTCGGTGTCATCATGCAGCCGATCATGAAGCCGATCTGGAAAACACCCGGAAAATCAGCGATTGATGCAGTTGCTTCTTTTGTTGGAAGCTATTCAATCGGACTGCTCATAACCAACAGGGTATTCAAAGAAGGAAAATATACTATCAAAGAAGCAGCCATTATTGCTACAGGATTCTCTACGGTTTCCGCAACGTTTATGATTGTTGTGGCCAAAACACTGGGGTTGATGGAAATCTGGAATACCTATTTTTGGACAACGTTTGCTGTCACTTTCATCGTTACAGCTATAACCGTTAGGATTTGGCCACTAAAATCTATGAGCGAAGAATATTACAATGGCCAGGAGCCTCCAGTTGAATCCTTCACGGGGAGCCGTCTGCAGGCAGCCTGGAAAGAAGCGATGGATACAGCTGCCCAGTCACCTTCATTATGGAAAAACATCATGGATAATCTAAAAGACGGCTTTGTTATGACAATGTCCATTTTGCCTTCCATTATGTCTGTCGGTTTATTCGGCCTCGTTCTTGCTGAATTTACCCCTGTGTTTGATTGGCTGGGATATATTTTTTATCCTTTTACGGCTCTGGTACAACTCCCCGAACCATTATTGGCAGCCAAGGCAAGTGCAGTGGGAATTGCTGAGATGTTTCTCCCAGCCTTGCTGGCAGCTGAGGCTGCAATGGTCACTAAATTTGTAATCGGAGTTGTTTCTGTATCAGCCATAATATTCTTTTCAGCACTTGTTCCGTGTATTTTATCAACAGAAATTCCTATAACCATTCCGCAGCTCCTTGTCATCTGGACAGAGAGAACCATTCTGACCATACTGATTACTGCTCCACTAGCCTATTTGCTGCTTTAACTGGAAATCCCCGCTCACTTCAGCGGGGATTTTTCGCATAGAATTTTCCTCCACAACCAAACTAACAGAGGAATGAGTCTAAGAATAGCAGGTGATGGAATTTGTACAGGCTGTATACACATAATGACCTTGATGGCGTCGGCTGCGGCATAGTGGCCAAGATCGCGTTTGGAAAAGATGTTGAGGTACGCTATAACTCTGTAATGGGACTTGATTATCAGATTGAAAAATTACTGGAAAACGAAAAAAATATAAAAGATGATTTCTTAATTATCACGGATTTATCTGTTAATGACGAAAATTTGATCCGGCTTGATGATCTGGCAAAAAGCGGGGGAAAAGTCAGATTGATTGACCATCACAAAACAGCTCTTCACTTTAATGATTACAGCTGGGGGAGAGTGAAGGTGCAATATGAAGATGGCAGGCTCACGGCTGCCACTTCTTTGTTGTATGAGTATCTTCAGGAGCATGAACTGATTGAGCCATCGCAGGCCCTCGATGAATTTGTCGAGCTTGTGCGGCAGTATGACACTTGGGAATGGGACCAAAATGATAATTTGAAGGCAAAAAATTTGAATGATTTGTTTTTCATGGTTTCCATTGATGAATTTGAGGAAAAAATGACCGATAGAATCATGAACTCTGATACTTTCGAATTTGATGATTTTGAACAAAAACTGCTTGAAATGGAAGAGGAAAAGATTGAGCGTTACGTAAGACGGAAGAAGCGGGAACTTGTACAAACGTTCATCGGAGAACATTGCGCAGGAGTTGTCCATGCAGAGTCTTATCATTCAGAACTGGGAAATGAACTTGGTAAAGAGTATCCGCATCTGGACTACATTGCAATCTTAAACCTCGGAGGCAAAAAAATCAGCTTCAGAACAATCCATGACCATGTTGATGTATCTGCCGTGGCAGGAAAATATGGAGGGGGAGGACATGCCAAAGCATCGGGCTGTTCAATGGGAAAGGATGCTTTTAAACTATTTGTTCAAGACATATTTCCCCTGGACCCTTTGAGACAGGATGCATTCAAAAACAAATACAATAATAAAAACGCCAAGCAGGGCTCACTATACGAAAATAAGAAAGGAGACAAATTTTTTATTTTTGCTGAAATGGACAACAAATGGATCCTTGAATTGAATGGAAAGCCAATGCAGGAACCTTACCCTGATTTCCAGACAGCAGAAAATTACATTAAAAGAAAGTACCAGGCATGGCTGGTTCATGATGATATTTATGTTGAATTCTTGAAGCGTTTTTATATGAAGGAAAAAAAGCAGCAAAAATAGCAGTCCGTTTGGATTGCTTTTTTTTGTAGATTCAGTCATTTTTCTTGAAGACCCGGTAATTAGTTTCAATTAACTGCCATTTTTCGTTGATGCCCGCTTTTTGGGCGTTATTCCTCCCGGTTAGTTAGTTACCATTTTCCTTGAGACCCCGCCAGTCTGGCGTTATTCTCCCGATTAATTACCTATACCCTTGAGAGCCCGCCTGTATAGGCGTTATCACCCCCGATCAACTACCATTTCCACTTAAAAAATTTCCTTTCATTATCAAACTTCTCAAATTCCGGCATAAAATTTTCAATTATGTAACAATTTATAAATATGATAGGGCTATGCATCTATTGTTTGATACAATCAGTATGGATTTATTATCGGCTTGAATTGGATGTGTATTTATGAGAAAACTCCTTGCTTTTATACTGCTTTTTCTATGTTATCCAACTTCATATACTGCTGCTGAAGAAACAGCAGAACCTGAAATTATCAGTGAAGCGGCCATTGTTACAGATTCTGAATCAGGAGCTGTTTTATATGGCAAAAACGCAGATAAAAAGATGTACCCGGCCAGTTTGACAAAAATAGCAACAGCCATTTATGCCATTGAAAATGGCGATCTGAATGATATGGTGACAATCAGCAAAAAAGCTGCAGAGACTGAAGGAACACGAGTGTATTTGGAGGAAGGGGAGCAGGTTCCCTTAAAAAAACTCATTCAGGGCATGCTTATTAATTCAGGGAATGATGCTGCCTGGGGGATTGCTGAGCATCTTGACGGCAATATTCAAACCTTCTCAGAGAATCTCAATCGCTATCTGGAAGAAAAGGCAGGTTTAAAAAATACCCACTTTATTAATCCGCACGGTTTGTATGATGACAACCATTATACAACCGCAGCAGACCTTGCGAATTTGACTAATTATGCCCTAAAGAATGAAACCTTTAGAAAGATCTACGGAACAAAGGAATTGAAGTGGACAGGAAAGTCGTGGGATACCACCATTTTTACTCATCACAGAATGCTTAAAGGGGAGGTACCATTCGAGGGAGTGACAGGGGGAAAGACCGGTTTTGTGGATGAAGCCAAACAGACTCTTGCTACCTCTGCTGAAAATGATTCAATCAAGTTAACCGCCATTGTGTTAAAAGCTGATTACAAGCGGGATATTTATAATGATACGAAAAACCTTTTGAATTATGGATACAGCAACTTTGAAACTGCGGCACTGAGCAGCACTGAGGTTTTTCCCTCTGATGGAAAAACCTATACGACAGGCGGTGAGACTATACCCATCACTTTGCCTAAAGGGGACTACGAGGATAACATTACAGCAAAAGGAAAGCTGCAGATAAAGGATGAGACCGGGAGGATTATTCAGTCTGTAAAGCTTGTAGAGGACAAACAGGATGAAGTGGTTTCAAGTCAGCTGAATAATACAGCTGATGAGCCTGAAAAAGAAACCACTGGGTATTATGGAAAAGCAGGATTAACCCTATTTTTATTTGGGGTCTTTATCCTTGTTTTAAGGAAAAACCTTAAAGAAAAAGCAAGAAGAAGGAGAAGACGGGTATAAAGCCCGTCTTTTTTAATTGAAGGCACCATTGAAAAAGACTAAAGAATATTTCTTTAGTCTTTGGATCACCCGTTATTGCATTCTTTGCTCAACCTGGCTGCATACCTCTTCCGCTGACAGGCCGCTGGCTTCAATAACAGAAGCCTTTGTAGAAACATCCTGCATACCCATTACATTTGAATCAACACCGCTCACTACACAGCATGTGCAGTTCTCAGCATCATGCGCCGACTTCAAGTCAACCACATCATATCCTTTTTGGCGAAGCGCTTCAGAAACATTTGTTAAGGATTGTTCAACAGCTACTCTTTTCGTCAATGTTAACACCTCCTCCGTTTGTTAGATTGGCTTTTGCACCCGATTTTTATTCCATGGATAAAAATCGCCTGAACACGAAAAAGTAAGAAAGGAGGTGTTTAACGATGAGCAAACGAAAAAAAGACCCTTCAAATGCTGGATTGAGTTCTCCAAACGTTGAAGGGCAGGGGACAACCAATATGGAAACAGGCAGCAGAAAGGCTTCCTCTGCACGCCATAAAAACAAAAAACAGGACTTTTGACAAACGTAAAAGCAGGAGGCTATTCCTCCTGCTTTTACAGTTTACTGATACATTTCAGCTACTTGTTTCTGAATGGCTGAGTCTTCTAAATACTCATCATAAGTCATTTGCTTATCGACAATGCCAGCAGGTGTAATTTCAATAATGCGGTTGGCAATGGTTTGAATGAATTGATGGTCATGTGATGCAAAAATCAAAGAGCCTTTGAAATTAATCAGTCCATTATTCAATGCCGTAATGGATTCCAAATCAAGGTGGTTGGTCGGCTCATCGAGAAGAAGCACATTTGCACCGCTAAGCATCATTTTAGAAAGCATGCAGCGGACTTTTTCTCCACCGGAAAGTACGCTTGCTTTTTTTAGAACTTCCTCACCGGAAAACAGCATTCTTCCAAGGAAGCCCCTCAGGAAGCTTTCACTGTCATCAGCAGGTGAGAATTGGCGCAGCCAATCAACAAGGTTCAGATCAGAGTTCTCGAAAAACTCCGAGTTATCTTTCGGGAAATAGGACTGGGAGGTAGTAACACCCCACTTATATGTGCCTTCATCAGGCTCCATTTCACCAGTCAATATTTTAAATAGGATAGTTTTCGCTAATTCGTTCGTGCCAACTAGCGCAATTTTATCATCTTTATTCATGATGAAGCTGACATTATTCAAGACTTTAACGCCATCAATCGTCTTGCTGATTCCATCCACCCGGAGCAGGTCATTCCCGATCTCACGGTCAGGTGAAAAGCCGACATATGGATATTTTCTGGAGGACGGTTTAATGTCATCCAATGAAATCTTGTCAAGAAGCTTTTTACGTGAAGTTGCCTGCTTGGATTTTGACGCGTTTGCACTAAAGCGGGCAATAAAGCTTTGCAGCTCCTTGATTTTTTCTTCCTTTTTCTTATTGGCATCCTGAGCCATCCTTTGTGCTAGCTGGCTTGACTCATACCAGAAGTCATAGTTACCCACATAGATTTGGATCTTTCCAAAGTCAAGATCCGCAATATGGGTACATACTTTGTTTAAGAAATGACGGTCATGGGATACAACAATAACCGTATTCTCAAAGTTGATTAAAAATTCTTCAAGCCATTGGATTGCTTTGATATCCAAGTGGTTAGTCGGCTCATCCAGCAAAAGAACATCCGGCTTGCCAAAAAGGGCCTGTGCAAGTAAAACCTTTACTTTTTCAGAACCGGAAATATCAGCCATTTTTTTGTCATGAAGCTCTTCTTCGATTCCAAGTCCCTTCAGCAAAATAGCTGCTTCAGATTCTGCTTCCCATCCATTTAACTCTGCAAATTCACCTTCAAGTTCGGCAGCTTTCATGCCATCTTCATCAGTGAAGTCAGCCTTCATATAAATGGCATCTTTCTCCTGCATTACTTCATAAAGGCGGGCATGTCCCATAATGACTACTTTTAATACTTCAAACTCCTCGTATTCAAAATGGTTCTGCTTCAGGACAGCCAGACGCTCACCAGGTCCTAAGTGAACACTGCCTGATTGCGCCTCAATCTCACCTGATAAAATTTTAAGAAAAGTTGATTTGCCTGCACCATTTGCTCCAATCAAGCCATAGCAATTCCCAGGTGTGAATTTAATATTAACATCTTCGAAAAGTTTGCGGTCACCGTATCGAAGACCTACATTACTGACAGTTATCATATTATTTTTATTCCTCCAAATACATAATCCTTAAAATTATACCACTTTCAGCGCGTAATCGCGAATCCTTCTTCCTAATATCGCGTAACGACTTAAATAAAGTTTTGAGAATTAACAGGAAGCCGATGAAAAAAGTCGAATACATAAAGATTATAAAAAACGAGAGGACGTGCATTATTTATGGAATCTCTTTTAAAAACTGATGTAAAGTTAAAGCCTTTCAGTTTCACAATTGAAAGGGGGAAAATCAGGGAATTTGCAATAGCCATTGGAGACAGCAATCCTATTTATTATGATGCCGGCGCTGCCAGAAAAGAGGGGTACCGGGATATTCCCATTCCTCCTACATTTCCGACAGCTATCGAGATGTGGGGAGGCTTGGACTTCGAAACCTTAATTGAGCTTTTCGGACTGGACCCGCTTAAGGTGCTGCACGGCGGTCAGGAATACCGCTATTTAGGGGAAATGTATGCTGGCGATACAGTAACTGCGACCCCTCAATTAATATCTTCTTTTGAAAAAAGGAAGCTTCGGTTTATCACAATCGGTATTCATTACAAAAACAGTGATGGAAGGGATGTTCTATATTCAGAATCTACCATTATAGAAAGAGGGGAAAACAAAAATGAGTGAGCTTAAAAAAATTCAAAAACCCATAATCACACATACACAGCTAGTCAAGTATGCCGGGGCATCCGGAGATTTTAATCCGATTCATACAGTAGTTCCGGTAGGAGAAAAAGCGGGATTGGATGGAGTCATTGCCCATGGGATGCTCATCATGGGAATGGCAGGTGAAGCACTGGCTGAGTGGTTTCCAAGAAAAGACCTGAGAAAATTTAAAGTGCGCTTCAGCAAAATGACACGCCCCGGCGAGAAGCTGACAATTGAAGGCAAATTGACCGGCGAAAGATGGGAGGAGGACGAAAAAAGAGTGACAGGAGAAGTATCAGTAAAAAATGAAGCTGGTGAGCAAAAGCTTTCCGGCCGGTTCGAAGTAAAAATTTAATAAAAGGGAAGGAATGTATATGGAAGGCAAAATCAGTGTCCAGCACCAGCCAAAATCAAAGTGGAAGAAATACTCGCTGTGGAGCATTGCAATCATATTCGTTGTATTGGCTGCAGCCTTTTTCATTACCTATGGGTTCTTGTCCCGTTCTCTGCCTAAGATAGAGGGTGAAATCAGAATAGGTTCAATTTCTAATCAAGTAACAGTCAATCGCGATGACAACGGGGTCCCGCACATACTTGCTGCAAATGAAAGGGATCTTTTTATTGCACAGGGGTATGTGCAGGCTCAGGATCGCCTTTTTCAGATGGATTTAAGCAGGCGCCAGGCATCGGGAAGGCTGAGCGAAGTAATCGGAGAGGCTACAGTAGATAATGATAAATACTTCAGGACCCTTGGGCTTAGAAGAGCTGCAGAAGCATCCTATGAGGCATACTCTCCCGATGCCAAAAAGATTTTAAGCTGGTATGCGGAAGGAGTTAACCTTTTTATTAAAGAAGCTGCCGAAAACGGAAAATTACCTGTTGAATTTTCCATACTTGGCTATAATCCCGAACCATGGACTCCAGTGGATTCGCTCACTATTGGCAAATACATGGCATATGATCTTGGCGGACATTGGGAGAGCCAGGCATTCCGCTATTATCTCCTTCAGCATTTTCCGGAAGATAAAGCATATGAATTATTTCCCTCCTATCCGGAAGAAGCCCCTTACATAATTGGAAAACAAAATTTAAATATCGAAGAAAGCTTTGCATCTGTCACCACACCTCCAGAATTCAACGGAAGCAATAACTGGGTGGCAGCCGGCAGTAAAACGGCATCCGGAAAGCCAATTTTGGCGGACGACCCTCATTTATCACTCAGCACACCTTCCATTTGGTATCAAATGCATCTGCAGTCCCCGGAAATGAACGTCAGCGGCGTTATTTTTGCCGGCATTCCAGGTATCATCCTAGGCCACAATAAAGATATTTCATGGGGAGTTACCAATACAGGACCTGATGTTCAGGATTTATATATTGAAAAAAGGAATCCTGACAATAAAAATGAGTTTCTTTTTAATGGAAAATGGGAAAAGGCTGAAGTAATACAAGAACCAATTAAGGTAAAAGGAAATGAGACAATCAGGTACAAAGTAACGATTACCCGCCATGGACCTGTCATTTCAGAATTTGCTGCAGACAGCGGCAAGGATACCCTACTTTCTTTGCAATGGACGGCACTTCAGCCTTCAAAAGAGCTCGAAGCTATTCTGAAAATGAACAAAGCCTCAGACTGGAATCAGTTTGAGGAAGCTTTGGAGAATTTTCATACTCCCGCCCAAAACTTTGTTTTTGCTTCACCGGATGGAACAATAGCGTATAAAGCCAATGGTAAAATCCCCATCAGAAAGAAAGGAGACGGATTACTTCCAGTGCCTGGCTGGACGGATGAATATGGATGGAAAGGCTATATCCCCTATGATCAGCTGCCTAAAGTGATCAATCCCAAAGAAGGATTTATCTCAACGGCAAACAATAAGGTTACGGGTGACAGCTATCCTTACCATATCAGTCATGATTGGGCCCAGCCATTTCGGCAAATGCGCATTCAGGAATATCTAAAAAGCAAAGATGATCTTTCAGCTGAAGACATGATGGCTCTGCAAATGGATCTGAAAAACCTGCAGGCAGAGGAATTTATCCCGATGTTTCTTTCTGTATTGAAAGAACCCTCAACAGCTATTGAAGAAGAGGCTTTATTCATCCTCAGTAAATGGGATTATTATGACAGCAAGGATGAAGCAGCCCCTCTCATTTTCAATCTTTGGATGAAAAGCATATCCGATATTCTTTTTGAAAAAGAGATTTCATCGGACATGAGGAAGCTCTTTAAAGGGCAAAAACAGGCAGTGGATGAATTATTGAGAAATGAAGCAAATGGCAGGGAAAGCATCTGGATTGAAGAGAAGGGGGGACTTAAGAAAGTCCTGTCTCTATCATTGAGTAATGCGGTTAAGGAAGCCGTAAAGCTGCAAGGTAACAGCCCGTCTAAGTGGAAATGGGGTAACTATCATCAATTAGCTTTTTCCCATCCTCTTTCAAGTGTCAAACCTTTAAACTACTTGTTTAATAGAGAGGGCCGGATTCCTGTTGGCGGCAGCTCAGTCACTGTCCAGGCAGCAGCCAATAAAGATGATGGCACTGTGAATCATGGAGGATCCTGGAGATTTGTGATTGATACACAAAATATGAGTACTGCCTTTCACCTGGTGGGACCAGGGCAATCAGGGCATCCTTTAAGTCAGTGGTACCACGATCAGATGACCGACTGGGCAGAAGGTTCTTATCATAAAACAGCTCTCGCCGAAGAAAAAGCCAGGCATACACTTTTGCTAAAACCTTGAAAAAACACCCAAATATCATAAAATGTTTCTTTTTGTTCATAGTTTTTTCATAAATTTCATGTACAATAATAAACATACAGGCAGGGAAAAAGGAGTTTTTTAGATGGCTAAAAAACAGCTGGTTGATTTAGTAAACCGATTAAAGAAATCCGGTATTAAAGTAAGCTTTTCAAAGCCAAGATCCAAAACTTTAATGCTCATTGACCAAAACAAAAATTTATCTTCTTCTGCGAACTAGGTTTAAAAAAATGGCGGATCTAAAATCCGCCATTTTTTCTATATTTGCTTCATGATTTTTTTGAAAACTTCTTTCCTGTTAAAATCTTCTCCCATAGGGAATTTCTTGATAAATTTATTATTTTCGTCAAGCAAATACACAAAAGTGCTATGAACATAGAAACCGTCACCGGGATCACGATATTGAAATTGGAAAGTGTTTGCGAGCTCTTTAATTTCTGCCTGATCTTTTTTTAGTGTATCTGGATTGGCAGTAAGAAAGAGCCAATTTTCATCATTTTCGATTTCAAAGGCTTTTCTATATTTTTTTAAAACATCTGTGGTGTCCCTATAAGGGTCGATCGTTACTGTAATGAATTGCACTTTCTCCCCGAATACCCCCTCATTAATAAGATCACTTTTCAGGAGATTCATTCTTTGGGTAGTTGTCGGACATATATCCGGACAGTGGGTATAAATAAATTCAACAAGCTTCAGTTTATCCTCAGATTCTGCAAAGTTGAATGCCTTTTCATCATCTGTTAAAAGAGTGATATGATCAGGTATTTTTGCTGTCATATCACGTATAAGAAAAAAAGAAATGCCTGCAGCAATGCCTAATATTACGATAATAGCGGAAACCATGTAAACTTTTTTCATTATTTCCCCTCCTAATATAAGGATAAATAATATCCATCAAAAATCCTATGGATAATCTGTGAACTTATACTTATTAAAGGGAAAAGGAGATGCAATTAAAAAAGGAACCCCGCGGGGTTCCTTTTTTGAATCAGCTATTATTTCATTGAGATCCAAACACTCTTTACTTCTGTATAGTTATCCAGAGCGTATGATCCCATTTCACGGCCAATACCGGATTGTTTGTATCCGCCAAATGGAGAAGCAGCATCAAACGCGTTGTAGCAGTTCACCCAAACTGTACCAGCGCGGAGTTTATTTGCTACATAGTGTGCATTTGCCACATCACGAGTCCAAACTCCTGCAGCTAAACCATATTCGCTGTTATTGGCACGGTTAATTAATTCGTCAATATCATCATAAGGCATAGCCGAAATGACCGGTCCAAAGATTTCTTCTTTTGCAATTGTCATGTCATCATTAACATCAGCAAAGATAGTAGGGGAGACGAAGTAGCCTTGCTCCTGCGGCTTATCTCCTCCGGCTACAAGCTGAGCACCTTCACTCAGGCCTTTTTCAATGTATCCGAGAACTCTGTTTTGCTGCTCAGCAGACACAAGTGGTCCAATTTCTGTGTCAGCATGAAGTCCGGCACCTTGCTTGATTTTTTTAGCATGTGAAGCCATGTCAGCTACAACATTGTCAAACTGCTTCTTTTGAATGAAAACACGGGAGCCGGCACAGCAAACCTGTCCCTGGTTGAACATAACACCGTTAAGAGCTCCAGGGATTGCCTTTGATAAATCAGCATCTGGCAGGATAATGTTTGGAGACTTACCGCCAAGCTCTAGCGTAACACGCTTTAATGTTTTAGAAGCATTGGACATGATCAGTTTTCCGACTTCAGTAGAACCAGTAAATGCAATCTTATCTACTAACGGGTGATCAACAAGCGGCTGGCCTGCTGTTTCTCCGAAGCCTGGAACGATATTAACAACTCCAGGAGGGAAGCCGGCTTCATCCATTAATTCGGCAAGATATAAAGCAGAAAGTGGTGTCTGCTCAGCTGGTTTAAGAACAACCGTACATCCCGTTGCAAGGGCAGCACCCAGCTTCCACATTGCCATAAGAAGAGGGAAGTTCCAAGGGATGATTTGTCCCACAACCCCAACAGCTTCATGGCGGGTATAGTTGAAGAATGGCCCGCTGACAGGAATAGTCTGTCCGACAATCTTCGTAGACCAGCCTGCATAGTAGCGCATATGCTCAATAGCCAGAGGAATATCAGCATTTGTTGTTTCACGGATTGGCTTACCATTATCCAGTGTCTCAAGCTGTGCTAATTCTTCACTGTTTTCTTCCATAAGATCAGCAAGCTTGTACATCAGACGGCTGCGCTTAGAAGCGCTCATTTTAGACCATTTGCCTTCATCAAAAGCCTTTCGGGCTGCTTTTACTGCCAGGTCAATATCTTCTGCACCAGCTTCATAAACAGAAGCAAGAACTTCTCCTGTAGCCGGATTGTACGTATCGAATGTTTTCTGTGATTTGCTTTCAACAAATTCACCATTGATATATAATTTCTTCTTTCCGCTTAAGAACTTTTCTACCTTTTCTTTTAACCCTGCAGTTAACTGACTCATATAATTCCTCCTCAAAATAGTAGTCTATGTATTTCATGCTGCAAAACTTTAGAAGAATACTATTGATAACGCTTACATCACTACTTTAACATTAATAAAAATATAAAATCAACTCTGAATTAAAGTAATTTTCAGATAATGTTCGACAATTCTCGCCTTATACCAAAAAAATAGCATACTGATTTTATCCAGTATGCTATCAGACTATTAAATTAACATTCCTGCAATCGCTGCACTTAATAGAGAAGCAAGCGCTCCAGCAATTACAGCGCGGATTCCCAGCTTGGCAATATCATTCCTGCGGTCAGGCGCCAGATTGCCGAGACCTCCAAGCAGGATGGCCATAGAGGAGACATTCGCAAATCCGCAAAGCGCGAAGCTTACTACTGCAACAGTCTTAGGAGAAAGATTGCTGATTTCAGGAGCAAATGCTGAGTATGCAACAAATTCATTCAAAACAAGCTTTTGGCCGATATATCCGCCAGCTTGTACAGCTTCTGCCCATGGAACTCCAACTGCAAATGCAATTGGGGAGAAAATAAAGCCAAGGATCATTTCAAGTGTCAGGTTTTCCAGTCCAAAAAGTCCGCCTGCAAAACCGATAATGCCATTAATTAGAGCAACCAGCGCGATGAAAGCGAGAAGCATGGCACCGATATTTAAGGCAAGCATTAAACCATCACTTGCACCACGGGCAGCAGCATCTACGATATTGACAGATTGTGTATCCTTTTCAATGCTGATATCATCAGTTGTTTCAGATTTCTCAGTTTCAGGCATCATCATTTTAGCCATAACAAGTCCGGCAGGAGCTGCCATAAAGCTTGCTGCAAGCAAGTATTCCAACGGAACACCAAGCAGTGAATATCCAATCAGAACAGAACCGGCTACGGAAGCTAAACCGCCGGTCATGATAGCGAATAATTCCGACTTTGTCATTTTGCTGATGAAAGGGCGAACGATTAGAGGCGCCTCAGTCTGTCCGACAAAAATATTGGCAGCTGCAGAAATGGATTCTGCCTTGCTTGTCCCAAGCAGCTTAGCAAGGGCTCCGCCAATCACCTTAATAATGATTTGCATGATCCCTGTATAGTATAGAACAGAGATAAGGGAAGAGAAGAAAATGACAACTGTCAGAACCTGAAATGCAAATACAAACCCAACACCTGAACCTTCCTGGAATAATCCTCCGAATAGAAAGTTAACACCTTCATTGGCGTAACTTACAATATCATTTACTGCAAAAGTTAATTTTTCCAGTGCCTTTTTCCCAAGATCCCATTTTAGTACAGCAAAAGCAAAGGCAAACTGTATGGCAAGACCGCCAAGAATTGTACGCAGATTAATCGCTTTACGATTTGATGAAAGTAGAAAAGCAATACCCAGTACAGTAAAAATACCGAATAAACCCCAGATAAAACTCATGTTGACACCTCATTTGTTGATTTTAGATTAATGAAAACGTTTTTACGAAACATCAAAAATATAGACCTCTGCAGAAAGAGGTTTGTGAATAGACGTCAGACATCTAACTTGGTATATGTCCATTTTAACATGAATCCGTTTGCAGTAAAGAGTTTTTTTCATTCCAAATTTGTTTGCATGATAAATCTCCCATTTTTGTTCACAATTTCAGCTATTTAACGTTCTTCCCAAATCATTTCTTCATTCCGCAAAGTAAAAAATTTTCGGTTTTATTTTATTCCTCTGTTACAACTGCCCATTCGGGACAAACATCATGTTCATACACTGTCACTAGATGTCAGGAGGTGTTGGAATGGGTGCAGGTGCAGGATGCGGCGGCGGTTTTGCTTTAATCGTTGTCCTGTTTATACTTCTAATCATTGTAGGTGCTGCTTACGTCGGCTGGGGATATTAATGGATAATGACCATGTAAAATAAAATTGCTTAAAATCTGCCTTTATAAGGGCAGATTCAGACCGTAGACAAACCCCAGTTTCATTTTGTGAAACTGGGGTTTTATCATATTTTTCAGTTGGCATACCTCAATAATTAAGCTGGACATGGTCCTCGCCATGTCCAATTTGCCAGTTTCTTAAGGTTCATAGCAGCGAAAGTAAGCATCGCCTGCATTGAAACTTTTTTAAGCCCTCTTAGGGTCGTCCAACGCATGCCATGCTTTTCTTTTGCATCCGCAAAGACACGTTCGATCGTTTCTTTGCGCTTTGCATATAACGTTTTATTCAGTTCGGTATGTCTCAGATGTTCCACTTCATCTATGTAACCCTGCCATAAATGCCGATGAATCATTTTAGTGTGATTTTGGCTTTGAGTACAACGTTCTAAAAGAGGGCATTCTTTACACTTTTGTGGATTTGAAGTGTACTGTTTGTAGCCATCTCTAGTCGTTGTGCGGTAAGGAAGGATTTGTCCTTCAGGACAAATATAGCAATCAAAATGTTCATCATATACGTAGTCGTACTTTTTAAGATATCCGTCTTTTGTTCTCGGACGAGTGTAGGGCATAACGGGTCTAATCTCTTGATCCATAAGGAATTTTGCTATGTGGGGTGTCTTATATCCAGCATCAACTGCGATAGATTCAGGCTTTCCAACTTTATCCCTGACTTGAGTGACGAGTTGGTCTAACATGCGACTATCATGAACATTTCCACCAGTGACAAGAGAACCTAAGATAAACCCACGAGAATCACATGCTGTATGAAATGAATAAGCAAATAATTTCTCCCGTTCATCTTTTACATAATAGCCACTTTCAGGATCTGTTGTACTGACCTTTATTTCTTTTGACTCTTCTTTATTCTGTGGGGGGAAGGGCTTTTTTCCGTGTTCCTCACGGTCGATATTAATTTCTTCATCTAGCTGAGCTTGGTAACTTCTTGTTTCAACACGAGCTATTTTCTTCTCAAACTTCTTTTTATTCGCATTCGCTTTTACATGGGTAGAATCAATAAAAGCAACTGATGGGTCGACCAATCCCTTTGTCATGGCTTCTTTTAAGATACGATAGAAGATTTGTTCAAAAAGGTCCGTATTGTGAAAGCGTCGTGCGTAGTTTTTACCGAAGGTTGAAAAATGAGGAACTTTCTCTGTGAACCCATACCCAATAAACCAACGATAGGCTACGTTGGTCTCAATCTCTTTAATTGTTTGACGCATCGAGCGTATGCCAAATAGATATTGAATGAACACCATTTTAACAAGGACAACAGGGTCAATACTAGGTCTCCCATTGTCTAAGCTATACTTATCTTTTACTAGGTCATAAATGAATTCAAAATTAATAGCTTGTTCGATCTTTCTAACCAGGTGATCTTCAGGCACTAATTGGTCAAGAGCGACCATTTCTATTTGATTTCTTCCATCTTCTACGTGTTTTGATAACATTTGAATCCCCCACAAAAAATCTTTTCAATCTAATTATACAAAAAAAGCTTGTAGACGTGGTCTGCAAAGCAGACTTTGTCTACAAGCTGAATCTGCCTTTATAAGGGCAGATTTTTTGTTTTCTGGCAATCAGTTTAATTTGAATCGTATGATAATCGGTTTAATGTCCAAAATAAGGACAGTTCTTATTTTAGAAGGAGGGATCTTGCATGACTAAAAAAGACAATAACGATGGAACAAATATTGCAGGCAGATATTATGAGGCTGAGGATTATAAAAGAAATGATCAGCTTTCATCCGGACTCGCAACAACTCATGAGCAGGTAAGTGACACCTATATGGAAGGCCAGGCGGATGCGGTAATTGAGGATGTAGTTGGGGTGGATATTTCCATTCCCCGTAAAGGGTATGATGAAGAATAGAAAGGAGGCATTTCTTTGACGCCGAGAGATGCTCAAGATGATCTGAGTCAGTACAAAATGCCGGAAGTTCTTCGAAAAAAGAGGACTTCTTCTTACCGGGTGGGTTATCAGGCTACAACAGGCAATCAGACACCTGGTGAACCCGAAGCAGGAAAGAGGACGGATGAAGAAAATTAATCTGCACCGCTAATTGAATTGGAAAAGAGAAGATGTAAAACATCTTCTCAGGCTGTCGAGAAACTCTCGACAGCTTTTATTTTTATCATTAACCTTATTAATTCACCGCGTTAATTTGATATAATATAATTAATTTTACTTAGGATGGTGGATGGCATGTTCAAACCGAAAAGAGAATCACAAAATGAAGCGGAATTTGTTTTTATT